>JAITFR010000202.1 GCA_031281255.1 Oscillospiraceae bacterium | reverse complement strand
TTTACAGGGTTGCTGGGATGAATGATTATTGCAAGCCCATCCTTTGCTATTTCAATTGTCCACAGGTGTAGTTCACTTTCACGAAGATTTCGAGAAGACATACCAATTGCTGCTGTTTCATGCTCAACAGCTTGTACACCTGCTGATGAACCCCCACCTTGTACATCAATTACCATTTCAGGCTGTATATGTTCATATTCTTCTACTAGTTTTTCAACATAAGGTTGCACAGAGGTTGACCCAGCTATTACAAACGCTGCTTCCTGATCAGCTCTCCTACATGCTGTCAAAAGCACCATAAGAGAAAGAAATATTGAAATAAAAAGTAGTCTTTTAATCATCCAAATCGTCCTGTTATATAGTCTTCTGTTAATTTATCTTTGGGATTGATAAACATTTGTGATGTTTCTGAGTATTCATGGAGTCTGCCGATTTTATTTTCGTCTATCATCATAAATGCTGACATGTCAGAAACTCTTGCCGCCTGCTCCATGTTGTGCGTTACAATTATTATTGTGTATTTTTCTGCGAGTGTTTGCATCAAATCTTCAATTTTCATTGTTGATTGCGGGTCAAGCGCACTGCATGATTCGTCCATAAGTAAAACCTCAGGTTCAACAGCAAGTGCTCTGGCTATACAAAGGCGTTGCTGCTGACCCATCGCCAGCCCTTGCCCCGGTTTGTTTAAAATATCTTTTAATTCATCCCATAAAGCAACCTGTGATAAGCTATGCTCAACGATTTCATTAAGCTTACGTTTTCCTCTTATACCATGACGTTTAGGTCCAATTACAATATTATCATAAATGCTCATTGGGAATACATTTGGTTTTTGGAAAACCATTCCAATTTTTTGACGTAAAGAAACGACGTCCATATCCTTGTCGTAAATAGGAACATCGTTTAAATATACTTCACCTTCAACTGTAACTCCAGGTATCAAATCATTCATACGATTAAACAATCGAAGCAATGTGGACTTACCACAGCCTGATGGTCCAATAATCGCTGTAATGGCTCGGGCAGGTATATCAAATGTTATATCACCCAATGCGTGAAACTTTCCATAATACAGATTGACTGATTTCGTACTTATTTTAATGTCATAATCCATAATGCGCTCATACTATCATAGTTATTTTACTTGTTCAATGTACATTCTGCACAAATATCTATTAATCTTCTTTGATAAGTTTTCTGCTGCTTACATGCTTGCCGGTGATTGCAAAAACTACCCATTCTGCAATATTTGTTGCGTGATCACCAATACGTTCAAAATATTTTGCAATCATAATATAATCAATCGCTTGGTCACCATTTGTTGGGTCTTTTTGAATAAGCTCTATTACATCACTTCTGATTTTCTTAAATAATTCATCAACTACATCATCATCACTAATAACTTTCTTAGCTAAAACAAGGTCTCTTTTTACAAAAGCATCTATACTTTCTATAACCATTTTTGATGTAGCTTCTGCCATAAGTGGAATGTTATCAAGATTCATGGTGTATTTTTTCCCAATAAGAGATTTAGCAATCTCAGATATATCTGCTGCCTGGTCACCAATACGTTCCATATCTGTTATCATCTTAAGAGCAGATGAAATAAGGCGTAAGTCACGTGCAACAGGTTGCTGTCTGAGTAGCAAACGCAAACATAAGGTTTCGATTTCTTTTTCAATATTGTCAATATCACGGTCTGCTGCTATTGCTTTTTTTGCCGTTTTCTTATCATGGTTAATGATAGCATTTGTCGCTCTTTCTATAGATTTTCCTATCATTGTTCCCATTTCGACCAACATATTATTTAATTGTAATAACTCTTCATCAAATTTACTTCTCATCTGAATGTACCTCCTTTAATTTAGAGATTCTTGGTATTTAGTACTGTTTACGATTATAACACAATAGTTTTCGTTTAGTACAACATTTTTGTGCATTTTTTTACAAAAAATTAAGAAAGTCTTAAGGAATATGTATTGTGTTCTTAAGAGTTTTAGTATACTATATGTTGCGGTATGTAGATATTTGGAACAATATACATTTAATATTCGTCTAAATTGAAACATATTTTACAAAAAGGAGAATTATTTTGAAAAAGATTATAAAAAGAACAATCGTTATATTACTCATTACCGTAATGAGTGCCACGCTACTTGCAAGTTGTAGAAACAATGAAGAGGGATTATTTGAAATACCCGAGTTTGTGTTTGTGCCTGAGTTTATTGATTTACCTGCAGGTATACAAGGAATTCAACATCTTGTATACACAAACGACAAGGTTTTTTATACTACATCTGAAGTTTTGGATATGGATACAGGTTATACTGTCTCAAATATCTACTCAATGAATATTGATGGTACTAATATAACAAAACTTACAGGTTATATAGCACCAACACCAATGCCTGATGCTATCGGTAGTGTTATGATATTTTCAATGTCTGTGGATAATAATGGTAATATCTGGGTTTTAGAAAACGGATATTTCTATAAATTTAATGTACCGGATAATTTCACCGGTGAGGAGTGGGAAAAGTGGGAGTACTATGAAGACTTAGGAAGTTACAGTGGTATTCGGAAGCTTAACGAAACAGGAGCGGAGTTATTATCTCTTGATATAGCCCATTTAAGACCTGGTAGTAATGATGATTATTTCGAAGTTATGTCTTTTGAAGTTGATGGTGATGGTAATGTATATCTATCAGTTGGTACAGGCAATGGAAATATTATTATTCTGCTAGACTCTAATGGTAATAAACTCTTCCAGCTTGATATGGAAGGTTTTAATTGGGTTGACCGATTTATAAAAATGCCGGATGGAAAAATTGCATATCCCGATCGCCAATATTCAGAAGAAGATAATTCTATGACTATTTTTCTCCAAGTAATTGATGTGACAATCGGTGAACGTGGTGAAGTTATTGATTTACCGCAAACTGCATGGGATATTTATCCCGGTGGTGGGGATTATCTTGTAGTTTTCTCTCAAAGTAATGCTTTGTATGGAGTAGAAGCAGAAACCGGAGAAACATCACTCTTAATCAGTTGGATAAATACAGATTTACCGGATGGATATAGAGAAAACATAATTATGCTGCCTGATGGCAGAATTATGCTTACAAACCAATCTTGGTCAATGATCGATTATTCCTCAAGATATGAGTTAATCATTCTTACAAAAGTACCTTATAGCGAACTGCCGGAAAGAATTGTACTAACTCTTGCAACACTATGGCCAAGCCCGGAGTTAAGAGCTTCTGTTTCTGAGTTTAATAGAAGTAATCAAAAGTATCGTATCCATGTAGTAGATTTTGGTGAGTTCATCATAACTCAAGATGATTGGAATGCTGCTATAACCAGACTTTCTACCGAAATTATCGCAGGTAGAGTACCGGATATTCTTGATCTATCAAGTTTGCCGGCAAGACAATATGCAACCAGAGGATTTTTAGCAGATTTATATGAGTTTATTGACAATGATCCTCAAATAAGCCGTAGTGATTTAATGGAAGGTGCATTTAGAGCTGCTGAAATTAATGGGGGTTTGTATCAACTATTCTCCACTTTTACTCTAAATACTTTAATTGGTCATCCTTCTGTATTAGGGTCAAATCCCGGCTGGAATATGCAGGAGTTTCAAGCTGTGCTTGATGCAAATCCACAAGCAGATTATCCGCTTGGACAATGGCTTACAAAGTGGTCATTTTTACAATCAACAATAATGTTTAGTTTAGATGAGTATGTTGATTGGACTAGAGGAACTACAAACTTTGACAGTCAAAACTTTATTCAACTTTTAGAGTTTGCTAATACATTCCCTGAGGATTTTGATTGGGGTAGGGGTAGAAGCATAGATTGGGATATTGGCTGGCCTGATGATAACTGGTTAAGTGAAGAGGAATTAATAGCTTCAGGTAGGCAGATAATGGTCAGATTAAGTTGGTTTAGTGATTTTTGGACATATCGTCAATATTTGGCAAATTTTGGTGGTGAGATTGTATTTAAAGGTTTCCCAACAGAAGATAGAAATGGAAGCTCTATAATGATACCAAGTAGTTATGCTATGAGTGCAGATGGTAAAAATAAGGATGGTGTTTGGGAGTTTTTGCGGTCAATGTTAATGCCTGATTGGCAAAGAGAAAACGTAAATTGGATTTTCCCGACAAATAAAACAGTTTTTAATGAAAGACTTGAAGAAGCAATGAAGGAAGATCAGTATAGCGACTCTACAATAATACGTTCTACACTTGCCACACCTAGCCCTGATGGTGATGTAATGTGGATGCCACCAGAAATTAAACCTCTTACACAAGCTGATGCAGATAGATTGTTTGCTCTTATAGATTCAATAACCTTCACTGCTTCGTGGAACATGGATGAAGGTCTTATGGACATTATTAAAGAAGGAGCAGATGACTACTTTAATGGTGTACGAAGTGCAGCAGATGCAGCAAGAATAATTCAAAGCAAAGCTTCAATTTATGTATCAGAGCAATCGTAGACAAATATAAACCTAGGAGAAATACGTGAAGTTAGCACAACGTGTGGATAACCTTAACAAGAAATCTCGTGATATTATAGGTGGCTCATTATGGCTTGCCCCTAGTTTACTTGGTGTCGCAGCATTTTACATCATACCATTCTTCATAGTTATGTATTATGCTTTTATTGACAACCCTATTCGTGGTAACTTCGTTTTCTTAGATAACTTTATCGCACTCTTTCAAAATCGAGCTTTTATACAAGCTTCTACAAATACATTTACTTTTGCAATAACTGCTGTGCCTCTAGCTGTTGTTTTATCACTTTTGATTGCACTGATGCTTGAGGCACGTATTCCGCTTAGAAGCCAGTTTAGAACATTTTTCCTCAGCCCTCTAATGGTGCCTGTTGCTTCAGTTGTTCTTATTTGGCAGGTATTATTTCATCCAAACGGAGCGGTTAATGAGTTAATTATGCTTTTTGGTGCAACCGGAGTTGACTGGATGTTATCTGATCATAATCAACTTGTTGTTGTAATTCTTTTCTTATGGAAAAATCTGGGCTTTAACATGATTTTATTTATGGCTGCTCTTAGTAATATCCCACGTGAAATATTAGAGACCGCAGATGTGGAAGGTGCAGGACCTATTCGTAAACTCTTTTATATCAAGATGAGATATTTATCACCAACTTTGTTATTTGTGACAATTTTCTCATTAATTAATTCATTTAAGGTTTTCAGAGAGGTTTATCTCTTAACCGGTGACTATCCTTATGAAGGTTTGTATATGCTGCAACACTTTATGAACAATGTGTTTAGATTTCTTGATTATCAACGACTTGCAGCCGCTGCAATTGTTATGACTATTGCAATGGTTCTTATAATCGCCATACTTTTTATTGCGGAACACCGCTTTGGAAAGGATGTGGAAGAATAATGTACAAAAGACGTTATTTTGGTCGTACCGGTTTATTTATTCTCGCTGCTGTGTTTGCTGTCATTTTTCTACTGCCGACTGTACTTACAATTTCCAACTCTTTTATGACACAGAGCGAAATCGAAGCTAACTATGGTATGATATTTGAAAGCACAAGGCCCGGAGTTGGTACCTATGTAGCTGATAGTGTAAACTTGAAGTTTATACCGGATAAAGTCAGCTTCGACCAATATATAACTGTACTTTTTAGAAGCCCTGAATATCTATTTAAGTTTTGGAACTCTGTTATTTTAGTTATCCCAATTGTTTTTCTACAAGTTGGAATTGCATCTTTTGCCGCATACAGCTTCACAAGATATAAAAGTAAGTTTAAGAATATTGTATTCTTCTTTTACATTGTTTTAATGCTAATGCCGTATCAAGTTACTATTGTGCCAAACTACATTGTTGCTGCTGAACTTGGTTTGTTAGGTTCGAGATGGGCAGTTATCTTTCCCGGAGCTTTTGCACCGTTTTCGGTTTTCTTACTGACTAAGTTTATGAGGCGTATTCCATCGGTACTCATTGAAGCGGCTAAGCTTGATGGTGCCAGCGAGTGGCATATTTTCACAAAAGTTTGTATTCCACAATGCCGTAGTGCATTGTATTCAATAGCAATACTCGTGTTTATAGACTACTGGAATATGGTTGAACTGCCGATAATTCTACTGGCAGATGCAGACTCGCAACCACTATCAGTATATCTATCAACAATAAACACAGGAGAAGTAGGGGTCGCATTTGCAGTCGCAGTTATTTATATGATACCTCCGCTATTACTTTTCCTCCATGGCGAAGAAGCTCTGGTAGAAGGCATAACCCACGCAGGTTCAGTAAAAGGATAAAGAAAGGCACGATGAATATGAAAGATATAAAAGTTACAAAAAGGAACTGGGTGAAAAATGTTGCACTAATATTTATGGCAGTAATGCTTTTATTAACATTTTTCTCAAATACTATTTTGAATCGCTCTTTACCTGAGGTGGCTGCACAGTATACCTCCTCCGGTACTATCACTGCCAGAATACGTGGTAGTGGTACAGCAACAGCGGTTGAAAATTTTGAAGTTATACTAACAGCAAGACGAACTGTCAGCGAAGTTCCTGTTCGACTTGGTGATGAAGTGTCCGCAGGAGATGTTATTATTCGTCTTTCCGGTGGTGATAGTGCTGAGTTAGGAATGGCTAGAGAGGAATTACGTACACTCGAACGTGCACTGGAGGAGAAGCTCCTTAATTCTTCACTTGATGATAATATGTTTGCAGTTCAAAACCGAAACATACAAAGAATGAGAGCAAATCTTTCAACAGCACAAGCTGAACTTGCCGGTATTTCATATAATGAAGATGCTTATAATCAAGCAGTTTCAGATGTCAGTGCTGCAGAATCTGCAGTAACAGCAAATGAGTTTGAAAGAGCAATGGCTCAAATAGAAATAGAAACTTTACAAGCTGCCGGAATTGCTTCTGACTCACCTGAAATGATACAAGCAGAGACAGCATTATCGAACGCTGAAATAGCACTCGCTCGAGCTAATGCTATATTTTCTGAAGCACAGAGCAGGCTCTCTCCACTGGCAACAAGCAGAGCTGCATGGCAGTCAGCCAGTGATACTGTCAAAAGTTTACAACAAAGTTTAGAAGATGCACTTTTTGATTTAGCGGAAGATCAACGTCGTGCAGGTATAATGTCATCGATTTCAGCAATAGATTTGAGAGAGCTAAGAACACAAATTGACGATAAAAAAGCTGAAATTATTGAGCTTGAAAAAGATGACACAGGTACAGAAATTACCTCTGCGGTTAATGGTATTGTTACGCAAATAAACGTAACTCCGGGTAAAGAAACTGATGGTTCTGACACTCCTTTGATGATAATAGAAAATGTTGACAGAGGTTATACACTTAGCTTTTCTGTATCAGCTGATCAGGCTACAAAAGTTAGAGTCGGTGACATGGCAGAAGTTGATAGAGGTTGGTGGAGCTGGGGTGAACCTATAACAGCAATCCTCACATCAATCAGAAATAATCCTCAAGAACCAATAACAAGCAGAATCCTTGAGTTTTCATTAAGTGGTGATATTGAGAGCGGTTCAAATCTAAATATTACAATATCACAAAGAACCGAGAACTATAATATTGTTGTACCAAATGGTGCAATCAGATCAGACACAAACGGAACATTTGTTCTGGTTATTGAGTCAAGGAGCAGTCCGCTTGGAAATCGTTATGTTGCAACACGTGCAGATGTAAATGTGCTTGCTTCTGATGATACACAAACAGCAGTTAGCGGAGCATTAACCGGTTGGGACTTTATAATTCTGACCTCAAATAGACCTATAGAACCGGGAATGCAAGTAAGATTAGTGGATAACCCATAATGAAAAAAAATATGAAAAGGCACATTATTGTTGCCTCAGTTAATTTCATACTTCTGGTAGCATTTGTTACTTGCCTTATTATTTCAAATGCGATAACTACTCCGCTTTATAGTCAACAAGCAGCCAGATCATGGGCAGGACAAAGCGGTGAACGTTTTGCGCAGCTTTCGGTGTTTTTCTCTGATTCTGTTACATTTAATGAAGAGATGAGGTTTGAAATACATAAGGCATTAAATGCAGCACTTCTTGTTGTTTCAATGGAAAATACAGAAGAACGAACTATGTACACCGATGCCTGGTCGGGTGATGGAGTAGTACAGATTTTAGGTGAAAGAGGAAACTCCGTATCCGCTCCTGTTATAGCAGTAGGTGGTGACTACTTTTTATTCCATCCATTAAATCTTAGAAGTGGAAGTTATCTAAATCCGAATGATATAATGAAAGATAAGATTTTAATTGATGAAGACCTTGCATGGCGTCTTTTTGGCTCTGTTCACCTTGCAGGTCTTGAAGTTATGATTAATAATAAGCCTTTCATAATCTCCGGTGTAATATCACGTGAGGTAGATTTTGCCAGCACTCGTGCTCATGATGGTACTGCCGGTATGTATATGCCGATAGAGACTCTTGAAGCTCTAACAGAGACTACTATTAGAGTCAATAGTTATGAAATAGTTATGCCTGATCCTATAACCGGATTCGCATTTAATACACTTTCCGCTGCAGTCAACAATCCGGGTGTAAGTATTGTAGAAAATAGCAACCGATTTACACTAGGCAATTATATTAACATAATAAGAGATTTTGGTGATCGCAGCATGAGGGAGTTGGCAGTTGAGTATCCTTACTGGGAAAATGCTGCTCGTTTTGCTGAGGATTGGGCAACGTTGCTTTTTGTAATTTCTATTTTGTTATTAGTATGTCCAATTATTTGTGCGATAGTATATTTAATAATTTTTATACTATTCGATATTAAACATGGAAAAAATGCATTATCTAAAATAATTGGTAAACACGAAAAACGTGCATACGAAAAATACCGCAAAACTCATCAAGACATTCCCGACATATACAACCTTGACGATATTATCGAAGAAGTAAAAGACGGTGAGATATAATCCTACCTGGCACTACTTCTTAATACTTCTTTTATGATTTCCTCTACGGTTAGTGTTGTTATATCCAACTGCCGCATGGCGGTTGTTATTTCGGTTTGCGTAAAGCCCAAGACTGTGAGAGCTGCTGCGGCATCTCTTTGTTTTCCACCATGCTCACCCTCACGATCAACAGGTAGAGTATAACCTGCCGCTTTTAATGTGGGCATTTCTTTGCTCACTTTATCTTTTAACTCTAAAATTATTCGCTGTGCTAGTTTTTTTCCTACACCTACTGCCATAGTTAGCACAGCTTCATCATCATTAATAATAGCAAGTGCCAATGTTCCGGGTGAGGTTGATGAAAGTATTGATAGTGCTGCTTTTGGCCCAACGCCGGACACACTAAGTAGCTGCTCAAAGCATCGTTTTTCACTCAAATCATAAAAACCGTACAGGTCAAAAGCATCTTCTTTTATATTGTTGTAAATATATAACTTTGCTTTTTTATTTTTTTCTAAACGTCCAAGAGTGCTAAGTGTTGTATGGCAAGCATAACCAACGCCACCAACATCAACAACTACAAGATTTTGACCGACAAGTGTTACTGCACCTTCAAGGTAATAAAACATAATTTCCGCCTCCTATGTGTTAATTATCGTCATTGCGGGCTTGACCCGCAATCCCCTATGACAGAAAGTACTATGTTCAGGGGATTCCAACGTCTCCTGCGGAGACGGATCCAGTCTGCACGGCAGGGAAAGCACAGAATGACACTATTTTTATATCGTGGATTTATTGCTTTTTGGGTTTAAGCGTGATTTTGCAAAACGAGCATGGCATATTGCAATCGCCAGAGCATCGGCGGCATCATCAGGTTTAGGGATAACTTCTAATTCCAGCAGTCTTTTCACCATATCAGTGACTTGTTTTTTTGTCGCTCTGCCATATCCTGCTATTGCTTTTTTTACTTGCAATGGTGTGTATTCATACATTGGTATACCGTTTTCTTCTCCGGCTAGCAAAATTGCTGCACGTCCATGTGAAACAACAACAGCAGTTTTTAGATTTGTGTTAAAAAACAGCTCCTCGACTGCGATAGCATCGGGTTTAAAAGCTTTTATCAGCTCCGTCATGTCATTATTTATTTGTTTTAGTCTATATGAGAGTCGTTGATTTGATGGTGTTGTAATAACTCCATAGCGTTGGAGCTTATGAACACCATTAATTTCTGTTATTATTCCGAAGCCTACTGTAGCTACCCCCGGGTCGATTCCAAGTATTACCAATGCTCATTCTCCTTGACAATTTTAACATAACTGATTATACTCTTTTTTGAACGGTATAATCAATAGAAATCACTTCCTAATGTAAATCAAATCAAAACAGAGGGTTTATATGCTTGAATTAAAAAATGTTTGTGTATCAGCAAAAGATGATAAAAACATTGAAATAATTAAT
>JAITFR010000173.1 GCA_031281255.1 Oscillospiraceae bacterium | reverse complement strand
TTACTCATTGGTACATCCTCGGGGTGTCTTGTATTGTTTACTGCAACAATTATTCGGTTTTCTTTTTGCAAAACATCAGTAATTTCAATAAAAAACGGCGTACTTCCACCTTCATGCATACCCATAAACTTTTTGTTTACAAAAACAACAGCTTTTGTATTTACTCCACCAAACTTTATAAACACACGTTCCCCTGCTTTTTTCTCTTCGTAAGAAATCTTTCGGGTAAATACCATTCCTCCTTCATAGAGAAAGAGTTTCTCACTTATCATGTTCCAGCAACACGGAATATCACATGTTTCCCATGTATCAAAGCTGTAATCAAGTGGTAATGGTCGCCCGCTGCTGTCGTACTCGTTTTCTAACCACCACATATTACGCAAGCATGTATCATATTGGTCAATTCCATAAAACCATTTTCCGTTTAAGCTTTCTTTATCTCGTGAAAAATCGGCAATTATTGAATTTGTGATTAATTTTTCTTTGTAAAATGCCCAAAAATCCGCTGTATGTATTCCATCCATAATCCATCTCCTTAAATATCATCTTATATCATCCATAAACCTAATCCCGGGTTATTTATGTAAAACACATCATCTTTTTGTTTATATTCGTTCATTGCATCATCATATGGTTTATAGTTATATCCAACACCTTCAATATCTTCTTTTCCCAGATGACGAGTTGCATAAGTCACCTTAAAACGACCATCGGTTGAACCATGTATTAAATGCGCTGCTGCAGATAAGTTGCTCATAAGTTCAGGATTAGATTTAGAATGTTTTAGAATATTTTCTCTACCAACATAACCGTACTTTCTAATTAATCTGTCGATTTCATCATCTTCACCAAACTTTTCTACCCCCGGAGCCAGAATAATTAAATGTCCACCATCTGCCATAACCATTCTCGTTCTATAGATTGCTTTGTTACCAAGCCATGTTGAGCGGTACTCATTTTCATCTAAAAATACTACACAAGTATCTATCGGTTTATCAAGTTTAATAATGTTATGTTTTTGACTCAATGCGACGGCTTTGTTAAATCCATCACGATTTTTACTGATATACAATCCTAAAATATCTGTTTTAGTTTCTTTTGTAACAGTGACTGTCAGAACATACTCAATTGGTAGTTTTTTTATATAATGCTGCTCGGCATAATCAAAAACTTTCCGCACAGGAGAAAAATCACGTCCCATTATTCGCTCCATGCCATAAAACGCACCAAGCATATGCGATTGATTGATAAAACTACTTCCGCCGCACCCTATCACAATGTTCTTTGTATAATTTGCCATTCCAACAACTTCATGCGGTACAACCTGTCCAATTGATAGTATTAAATCATACGATTTATCAAGTATGTAATTAGATAATTCTATATCCATTGTTTCGTTTATCAAACCTTCAGAAACATCAGATACAAAATCACGTGGTATTTCGCCGATTTTTTGTATACCATTTCGCCAATCATGCACAAGAAAACAACACATTGGTATAGAGTTACCAAAAAATACAATCTGTTCTTCTCTTGTCATAGGAACATGAGTACCAAGTGCCGGAAGAATATCTACACAAGCGTTGTGTTTGTTTCTTAAGAGATCATAGTATAACGCTGTGATAATACCGGCACCGGAACTTTTACGTGTTATGTCAGGTGGTATGAGTAAAACTTTATCCAGCTTACGCCCTGCCAAAGATTTTTGAAGACAATCTCTAATTAACTCTTCATTTAGACCATTTAACTCATCCTCTAAGTGTATCACGCACTGCACCTGTTCCTTTTGTCATAAGCTCAAAATACTCAATAATCGCATTGTCTAAGTTTGCTTCAAACAAATCAATTCCAAAAATATCTTTGTTAGAAAGAATTGGTTTTAATATCTTTTCTGTCTCAAAGGTTTCTCCGAGTTTTACATCATCAAGTAATGGTCTAAGCTCATAGAGTAAAGGGTCAGGCTCAAGGTCAAATGGTTCACCATCATCATCAATACCAAGCAAATAACGACACCAACCGGCTATAACTAAAGGAATTGCACGTAATGTTGTAACATCCAGCAAGTCTCTTGACATATATGCTTTTATAGTTTCACCAAAACGTACTGAGAGTTTTTTTGACGTATCGGTAACAATTCTTTGTGGAGTGTCCGGTATAAACGGATTTGGGAAACGTACATCAATTACTGTTGTAATAAACTCAGATGGTGAGATTATACCCGGATCGACAACAACAGGTAATCCCTCTTCTGCTACACGTTTTATTAATCTGAGTATATCCTCATCACGCATTGCATCACTGACACGGGTATATGAAAGCATACAAGCAAAAATCGCAAGTGCAGTATGCAATGGATTTAAGCAAGTGCTAACTTTCATTTTTTCGGCTTTGTCAACTGTTTTAATATCTGTGAATATAACGCCAACTTTTTCTAATGGTGGTCTACCATTAGGAAACTTATCTTCAATAACAAGATATTCCGGACTTTCAGTGTTTACATATGGTGCTACAAATGAGTTTTTCTCTGTAACAATACCTTTCATGTTTTTTACGCCATCTTTGGTAAGTGTGTTGTATACAGTTTCATCAGGATATGGAGTAATCTTATCAATCATTGTTGATGGGAAATAGAGTAGTTTAGGATTATCTATATATTCAAGAAAAGCACTTTCAGCTAATCCTCTATCAATCCATTTCACCGCATATTTACGAACAGCACTATGTAGTAAAGTACCATTATGAGAGCAATTATCCATACTGACAATACTTAGTGGATTTGCACCATTTAAATAACGATGATAACAAAGAGCAGTGAGTTTACCTAAAAATGTTTCAGACTTATTCGGACCGTTTGCTGTATCAGATAGGTTAACATCATAACCTTTTTCAGTTATTGTCAAACTCACCATTTGCAAGCTTTGTGCACGAAAAATCTCGCATAAACGTTTCTTACCACCATCATCCATCTTAATAGACTCAACAACACTGCCTACAACAGTTTTTTTCATTGTTCCATCAGGCATTAAGGTTACAGCAATGCTTAAATCGTCAAAAGGAGTATACACATCATCAATGATTTCATAATCGTATCCTTCTGCCATTATTAACCCTTTGTCAGTTAGACCTTCATCAAGTAATCGTTGTGCAAGCACAGCAATATATGCACGAGATATATTCCCACCGCCAAAGTGAATCCAAGTAGGTTCTTTTCTGGTTTTCTCACGCACAAGTACACGGTCGTATGCCGGTAACACATACCTTTTTGCTTCCCATTTTTTTCTTTTTTGTAAACCTTTATCATTTAATCTCATTATAATTAAAGAACTCCTTTGCATTATAATAACTAATATCTTGAATCATTTTTCCTACTTCTTTTATATCATTGGGGTACTTTCCATCATTTATCCAATTACCAACGATATTGCACAGTATACGCCTGAAATATTCATGCCTTGTATAACTTAAGAAGCTTCTTGAATCAGTAAGCATTCCTACAAAGTTAGCAAGCAGACCACTTTCTGCAAAACATTTTATCTGCTGTTCCATTCCATAAAAAGTATCATTAAACCACCACGCACTTCCCTGCTGTATCTTTGATTTTATACCAACTCCGGGAAATGTGCCGGCCAGTATACTAACAGCACGATTATTAATTGGATTTATTGGAAATATTATTGTACTTGGTAATGAATTTTTAATGTTCATTGAGTTTAATAATTTTGCTAACGCTGTTATACCAACGTTTGAACCTATAGTATCAAAACCGGTATTTACACCAACTTGTTTAAACATAGTATCATTTACATTCCGTAAAACTCCGTAGTGCAACTGCATAACCCAGTTTAACCTTTTATAATGAGTAGCACAAAATAGCAATACAGCACTTTGATAAGCATTTATATCTGATTCACTTAGTATTTCTTTATTAATAGCTTTATTAAATATCTTTTCTATTTTCTTTTCTGATAATGCTGAGAATGGTATATCATTAAACCCATGGTCACTGGTACGACAACCGTTTGTGTTAAAATACTCTATACGGTTAACTAAAGCTGTTTTTAAATCTTCAAAGCTTTTTATTTTAACCCCTGCAACTTCACCGAGTTTTTTTATGTAAGTTGTATAATGTTCATTGTTTATGTTTAAAATAGCATCAGGACGAAAACATGGGTATACACGAGTATTACAATCAGCGTTTTTGATAATTTTCTTATGCCATTTTAAATCATCAATCGGGTCATCAGTAGTAACAACAACCTCAACGTTACTTTTGGTCATAATTCCACAAGCACTAAGAGTATCATCATCTTTTAGTTTATTGTTACAGAGTTCATATATTTTCTCTGCTGTATTTTCATTTAATACTTCATAACAATCAAAATATCGTTGCAGTTCCAAATGTGTCCAATGATACACAGGATTGCCTATAGCACGCGGGAGCATTGTTGCGTATGCTAAAAACTTTTCCCAACTTGAAGCATTACCTGTGATATATCGTTCATTGATGCCATTAGCTCGCATAAGTCGCCATTTATAATGGTCTCCACTTAACCAAGCTTCAGTTATATCAACAAACCTTTTATTTTCATATATTTCTTTTGCATCAAGATGGCAATGATAATCAATAATCGGCATAGATGCTGCATAATCATGATACAGCACCTTTGCCGATTCGTTTTCAAGTAGGAAATCCTTATCCATAAATTGTTTCATGGTGTAATTCCAATCTTTTCTTATACAATAAAGTACATTAAATTAAATCCAATGTCAACAAAAAAATGTTATTATTATCATTGAAAATAATTATATATAATATATAATGTATAATACTTTCAAACAAATATAGGGAGAAACAGCGTGAAAGATTCAAAGAGTATGCATAACACATGGCGCGTAACTCCATTCTTTTATGCTAATTTGTGCCAAAATCATTAGAATGGAGTTTAACATGACATTTTTTAAACAAAAAAGGAAATTACTAGCGATATTTATTTCAGTTGTGTTAATGACAACATTACTTTTACCTGTTTTTACAACAAGTGCTGAACCTTTTGAACTACATATAGGCTTTGAGGATGGTTCAACCGGTGGTTTTGAACCACGTGAAGGATTCGGTGAAGTTACTATAACAGATCGTGAAGCACATACCGGTACTCACTCTTTGCTAATGACAGGACGTACAAACGGATGGCATGGAGCTTCAATAAACGTTACAGATTTGATTGTACCCGGCGTGACATATCAAATTTCTATCTGGGTTTTGCCTGACAATCCTGAATCTTCACGTTTTAGGCTTTCCCATCAAGTTGGTCACGGAGATTTAGCAACTTATGACAATATTGAAGTAGAAACAGTAAGTACAGAAGATGGCTGGGTTCAGCTCTCCGGCACAAGAACATTCCCTGACTCAAATTATATAACTATATATGTAGAAAATGATACTTCTACTGCTTCATTTTTTGTTGATGATTTTTCATTAACAACACTTGAAGACGGTGGTATTCCACAAGCAAGCATAGACTTACCTTCGCTGCATGAAAGATATAAGGATTTCTTTTTATTTGGTACTGCTGTTAGTGCCAGTGATATGACAGGACGACGTTTTGATCTTGTTGAAAGACATTTTAATGTTATTACAGCAGGAAATGCTATGAAACCCGATGCACTTACAAGACCTGAACGTGGTGAGTTCCGTTTTGATGTTGCAGATAGTTTAATTAATCCCGCATTAGAAGCAGGCTTTGATGTTATTGGGCATACTCTAGTCTGGCACTCACAATCGCGAGACTGGCTCATTGCTGACGATGATGGAGAAATACTTACACGCAGCGAAGCCAGAGATAACATGGAAAACTATATAAACACAGTAGCAGGTCATTTTAAAGGTCGTGTTATTGCGTGGGACGTTGTAAACGAAGCATTTAAGGACAATGTTAATTCAAACTTTACCAACTGGCGGGATGAACTACGCACACAAAACAGTACCAACAACAGAAACTCCTGGTATAGAGCTTATGCAAATGGTGCAGATGTTGATGCCGGAGAATGTGGTTCTGACTACTTATATGATGCGTTTGTTTTCACACGTATAGCCGACCCGGGAGCTGTGCTTTACTATAATGATTTTAATGAGGAGTTCCTCGGCAAACGTGAAGCAATAGCACAAATGACCGAAGAGTTAAATGAGCGTTGGTTGGATGACCCACGAAATACAGAACCGGACAGACTTCTCATTGAAGGGCTTGGAATGCAAGCGCATTACTGGACAAGTCAACTAAACCCGGCTGATGTTGAAGCTACAATAGTTCGATGGGCACAAACCGGTGCAGAGATTTCTATAACAGAATTAGATATTCCTATGGGTTCATGGAACAATTATTTAGAACTAAACTTTAAGAATGAAATGCGACAAGCAGAATTATATGCAGAATTGTTTTTGATATTCAAAAAACATGCAGATAAGATTGAACGTGTCACAATCTGGGGAATTGATGATGTTACCAGTTGGCGGAGACCAGGTGCTCCCCTGTTATTTGATGAAGAAGGTTATGCAAAATACGCATTTTATGCAGTTCTTGACCCTGCAGGTTTTCTTGCAGGTAACTTTGAAGGTGTAAAAGAAAGTGGCATACTACCCGAACTCACTCCTTTTGGACCGCCAACTCCAACAACTCCACCGGAAACACCACCAACAGATCCCGACCCCACTCCCGATTCACCAACCCCATCACTACCACCCGGTGATGACAATGATATTGATGATGAAGGTATGCCTGTAATTCTCACAGTAATGTTATGGTCATTTGGTATAACTTTAACAATCGCAGCCGTATTGGTATTGATAATAATAACGAGGAAAAAAACAAATTAACTAGGAGGAAGCATCATGGATAGATACGCACACAGAAAAGGAACAGCAGCCGTTCACATCAAAGGAAAAGACGGAACACCATTATTAAACAAAGAAGTTATAGTCACACAATTATCAAGCAAAGAAATGTTCGGATGTGCAGGATTTGATACAATCCAAGTTGTAAACAATGACTTACAAGGCGAAGAAAAAAAGATTGCAGAAACTAAAGTAGAAAAAATGATGGAAATATTCAATTTCATCACTTTAC
>JAITFR010000120.1 GCA_031281255.1 Oscillospiraceae bacterium | reverse complement strand
ATTGATGATAAATATGTTGAACACGCAATGCGAGTATTAGCAAAACCAATAGGTGATGACCCGAAAATAATATCCGGTGAATCCGGAGCATCAACAATGGGATTATTACTGGAATTACTTGAAAACAAAGAACTATCAGATTTACGAGATATTGCAAAAATTGATGAAAAATCGCAAATATTGGTATTCAGCACCGAAGGCAACACAGACCCCATCAATTATGAATTAATAATTAATAATTAATGATTAAAAATTAGTGTTTAGGGGTAAGAAAGTAGAGAGTAGAAAGTGCTATTGTAGGGGCGGCATTCTGCCGTCTGTAGGAAGTAGAATCAGAAAGTAGAAAGTGCTATTGTAGGGGCGGCATTCTGCCGTCCGTATGAAGTAGAATTAGAAAGTAGAGAAAATAGAAAGGAGAATCTAATAATGAAATACGAATGTGCATGTGGTTATGTATATGACGAAGCAGTTGGTGAACCTGATTTAGGTATCGTTGCAGGAACAAAATGGGCAGATGTACCCGAAGACTTTGCATGTCCGGTATGCGGCTTAGGCAAAGACGCTTTCACAGCAATATAATTAACACAGAATTGAGGTAACCTTATGAGCGTAATTGACTATGCAGCGGTTAAAGAACGTGCTGAGTTTTACAAAGCAGATATGACAAAGCTCCTGCGTGACTTGGTAAAAATACCCGGCGAAAGCAGCGGAGAAAAAGGCAAGGTTGAACGTGCTGCTGCAGAAATGAGAAACCTTGGTTTTAACAAGGTTGAGATTGACAAAATGGGTAATCTGCTCGGTTATATGGGAAGTGGAAAAACGCTGATTGCGTTTGATGGTCATATAGATAATGTTGGCATTGGAAATCTTAACAACTGGACTTTTGACCCGTATGAAGGATATGAAAATGACGAAGAAATCGGCGGGCGTGGAGTTTCTGACCAACAAGGCGGAGTAGTAAGTGCCATCTACGGAGCAAAAATTATGAAAGACCTTAACCTGCTCTCTGACGAATACACAGTGCTTGTAACTGCAACAGTTCAAGAGGAAGATTGCGACGGGCTCTGCTGGCAGTACATCATTCATGAGGGAGGTATTAGACCTGAGTTTGTTGTACTAAACGAACCAACAGACGGTGGTATATACCGAGGACAACGTGGACGTATGGAGATTCGTGTTGACGTTAAGGGCATATCATGTCATGGAAGCGCACCGGAGCGTGGTGATAATGCGATCTATAAGATGGCAGATATTTTGCAAAATGTTCGCAGTCTGAACGAAAACGATGCCGCAGACGACACTAATATCAAAGGTCTGGTAAAAATGCTTGATGAAAGGTACAACCCCGAATGGAAGGAAGCAAGATTTTTAGGTCGTGGAACTATCACAGTCAGCGAAATATTCTTTACATCACCCAGCAGATGTGCTGTTGCAGACTCATGCTCGATTTCTTTAGACAGACGTATGACAGCAGGGGAAACATGGGAAAGCTGTCTTGAAGAAATACGCTCACTGCCTGCGGTGAAGCAATATGGAGACGATGTAAAAGTATCAATGTACAATTACGAACGACCCTCATATACAGACCTTGTTTATCCGATTGAATGTTATTTCCCGACTTGGGTTATTCCCGAAGAGCATAGAGTAACCAAAGCAATGGAAAAAAGCTACAAAGCACTCTTTGGAGATAAACGTATAGGTTCAAGCGGTACAATTGAAGCTCGACAAAAACGTCCACTCACTGATAAATGGACATTTTCAACAAACGGAGTTACAATTATGGGGCGTAACGGCATACCATGCATAGGATTTGGACCGGGTGCAGAAGCACAAGCGCATGCACCAAACGAAATAACATGGAAACAAGACCTCGTCACAGCCGCCGCACTCTTCGCAGTTCTACCAACAGTATATACAGAATTTGGAGGTTAGATAAATGGGATTTAGTATTAAAAAGTACACCGATGAGTTAAAAAAATTCGACATAGGAAGCATGTATGACAATGACTTTCTACTCACATGGGAAAAAACCGATGATGAGATAAAAGCGGTTTTCACTGTTGCCGATGCATTAAGATGCTTACGTGAGAACAATGTATCTGCACGTATATTTGACAGTGGGCTTGCTGTAAGTTTGTTCCGTGACAACTCAACAAGAACACGTTTTTCTTATGCATCTGCCGCAAATATGCTCGGACTTGCCGTGCAGGACTTAGACGAAGGCAAAAGTCAGATTGCACACGGCGAAACAGTACGTGAAACTGCAAATATGATTTCATTTATGGCTGATGTTATAGGCATACGTGATGATATGTATATCGGCAAAGGTAATACATACATGAAAGAAGTTGCACATGCAGTGCAGCAGGGTTTTATCGAAGGTGTGCTCGAGCAGCGACCAACTTTGGTTAACTTGCAATGTGATATTGACCATCCGACACAATCAATGGCAGATATGCTTCACATAATCCATCATTTTGGTGGCGTTGAAAACCTAAAAGGTAAAAAGATTGCAATGTCATGGGCGTACTCTCCATCTTATGGAAAACCGTTATCTGTTCCGCAAGGAGTTATCGGACTTATGACACGCTTTGGAATGGATGTATGCCTAGCTCACCCCGAAGGTTATGAAGTGATGGAGGATGTGCAAAAAATTGCAGCAAAAAATGCCAATTTAAGTGGTGGAACATTTAGAAAAACATACGATATGATTGATGCATTTGAAAATGCGGATATTGTTTACCCCAAAAGTTGGGCACCATATGGAGCAATGGAAATCAGAACTGAGCTTTATGGAAACAACGACCAAAAAGGTATTGATGAGCTGGAGAAAGAACTATTGTCGCACAATGCAAAGTTTATGGATTGGACATGTACAGAAGATATGATGAAGTTAACTCATGAAGGTAAAGCTTTATATATGCACTGTTTACCTGCTGATATAACAGGTGTAAGCTGTGAGCATGGAGAAGTATCAGCATCAGTATTTGACCGTTACCGTAAATTGCAATATTTAGAAGCAGGTTTTAAACCATATATAATTGCTGCAATGATGTTTTTGGCAAAATGTAAAGAACCTGAAAAAATGTTAAATAAACTATTAACAGGTGGCGGCGTACCGCGCTGCTTATGAAACGAGTTGTACTAGCACTGGGTGGCAATGCTTTAGGAGATAATTTACATGAGCAGATGATTGCTGTAAAAATCGCTGCTAAAGCAATTGTTGACCTGGTTGAAGAAGGATATGAGATTATCATAACACACGGCAACGGGCCGCAGGTTGGTATGATAAATCTTGCTATGGAAACCGCTACAAAGGTTGATGAGAGTTTCTTTTATATCCCAATGTCAGTATGTGTTGCTATGAGTCAAGGGTATATAGGTTATGATATTCAAAATGCATTACGAGAAGAACTATTAAGTAGAAATATAAACAAACCTGTAGCAACAATTATTACACAAACCGTAGTTGATGCAAATGATCCTGCATTTAAAAATCCGACAAAACCCATCGGTGCATTCTATACCAAAGAAGAAGCTGAAGAAATGACAAAACGTGGTTATGATATGATTGAAGATGCAGGTAGAGGTTATCGACGTGTTGTAGCTTCACCGATGCCTGTAAGCATTGTAGAAAGTGAAACAATCCGTACACTTGTTGAGTCAGGACATATACCAATCACAGTTGGTGGTGGTGGAATACCTGTCAAGGAAGCACAAAATAGACATCTAAAAGGAACATCAGCAGTTGTAGACAAAGATTTTGCAAGTGCAAAACTCGCCGAAGAGTTAGAAGCAGATATGCTCGTAATTCTCACAGCAGTTGAAAAAGTAGCAATAAGGTTTGGTAAAGAAAATCAAGAGTGGATAAGTAAAATGTCTGTAGATGATGCTAACGAATATATTAAGGAAGGACATTTTGCTCCGGGTTCAATGCTTCCTAAGGTCGAAGCAGCTATATCATTTGTTAAATCAGGTAAAGACCGAAAAGCTTTGATTACAATGCTCGAAAAAGCAAAAGATGGACTGGTTGGAAAGACAGGCACAGAAATATGCAATTAAAAGTTTCTGCAATACTTACGGCAGCAGGATTATCAGAAAGAATGGGTAGCGATAAACTCTTACTAAAGTACAGCGGAAAAACACTTTTGCAAAAAGCCGTTGATTTATTGTATGAACTACCGGTAAAAGAGAAAATCTTAGTAACAACAGAAGATAGACTAGAAAAAATCGAATTACCGGTGAATATAAAGATTGTAATTAACAAATATCCAGAAAAAGGACATAGTCGCAGTGTCCGTTTAGGCGTAGAAAAAGCGAATGAAACCGACAATGTTCATCATAACAGATTTGAAACGTCTCCTTTGGAGACGATAGAATCTCCTGAACAGAACACCACGCATTTCCTGTTTTTAGTAGCAGACCAACCAAAACTAACAAAAGCCGATATAATGCAAATCATAGATGCAGGTGAAATAAATCAAGATAAAATTATTTATCCTGTAATAAATGACAAACCGGGCACTCCATCACTATTTCCAATAAAGTTCAGTGATGAATTGTTAAGAATATCAGGTGATACAGGAGGCAGGGTCATTCGCGATCTATATTTAAAAAGTTGTCTTGCTGTTTTACCAACTAATCCTGAGAGATTTGCCGATATAAATACAATGGAGGAATATAATGCTCTCAATGACTGTTAATAACAAAATGGTATACAACGATAATCCAAGTAAACGCCTCATAGATTTTTTGCGTTTAGACCTTAATTTAACATCTGTTAAAGAAGGTTGCAGTGAGGGAGCATGCGGAACTTGTGTTGTTCTCGTTGATGGAAAAGCTACCAGAGCATGTCTCTTTACCGTAGCAAAAGTAGAAAATAAAAATATTCTTACAGTCGAAGGATTAACAGAGCGTGAAAAAGAGGTTTATACCCATTCCTTTGCAATTACCGGTGCTGTGCAATGCGGTTTTTGCATACCCGGAATGATAATAAGCGCAAAAGCTTTATTAGATAAAAACAACTCACCAACCGGAGAAGAAGTCAAAAAAGCAATAAACAGCAATATATGCCGTTGCACAGGATATGTAAAAATTATTGATGCAATCTTACTGGCAGCAAATATTTTTCGAGAAAATACACCAATTCCAAAAGTTAACAGCACCGCAAAACTGGGTGATGACTTTATGCGTATTGATGCTGAAGAAAAAGTGCTCGGAACAGGTTTATACACTGATGATATTATTGTTGACGAAATGGTACACGCCAAATCACTTAGAGCAAAATATCCAAGAGCAAAGATTTTATCAATAAATACAGACAGAGCAGAGAAGCACCCCGATTGTATCAAAATAATTACAGCTAAAGACATCCCCGGTAATAATAAATGCGGACATATAATAAAAGACTGGGATGCACTTATAGCGGTAGGAGATACTACAAGATATATCGGTGATGCTATAGCTATAACCGTTACAAATAATGAAGAAAATCTAAATGAAGTTCTCTCTCTAATTGATGTAGAATACGAAGTTTTAACTCCATTAACCTCACCAACTATGGCACTGGCAGAAAATGCACCAAAAATCCACGAGAATGGCAACATTTTAAGTGAGCAAAAGTTAAAACGTGGAGATGCAGATAAAGCAATTGTTGAAGCAAAACATATCGTAACACATCATTATTCCACGCCATTTACAGAGCACGCATTTATGGAGCCGGAATGTGCAATAGCAATGCCCGATGAAAACGGAGGATTGCTTCTTTATACTGGTGGACAAAGTGTATATGACGAACAAAGAGAAATCTGTGGGCTATTAGGTTTGCCAACCGAAAAAGTACGTGTAAAATCTATGTTAGTTGGTGGTGGATTTGGCGGTAAAGAAGACATGAGCGTTCAACACCATGCTGCATTAGCGGCATGGATAGTAAAAAAACCTGTGAAAATTAAGCTCTCAAGACAAGAGAGTATTAACATACACCCCAAACGCCACGCAATGGAAATTGATTTTACCACTGCGTGTGACGAAAACGGCATAATCACAGCAGTAAAAGTTGATATTATCTCGGACACAGGAGCGTATGCAAGTCTTGGAGGGCCTGTATTACAGCGAGCCTGTACTCATGCCGCAGGCCCGTACAATTTCCAAAATGTCGACATTACAGGTGTTGCAGTTTATACGAACAATCCACCCGCCGGAGCGTTTCGTGGATTTGGCGTACCACAGTCTTGTTTTGCGATGGAAAGCAACCTAAACCTTTTGGCAGATATGGTTGGAATATCACATTGGGAGATACGTTATAGAAACGCTATAAAACAAGGTGAAGTATTACCAAATGGTCAAATCGCTGATGAAAATACAGCTATGGTGGAGTGTCTCCTTGCAGTAAAAGACGCTTACGAAAGTTCTAAGTACACAGGAATTGCATGCGGATTTAAAAACTCCGGTCTTGGTGTTGGAGTACCTGATATTGGGCGATGTTCGATAGTCATAAAAGACAATAAACTGCACATACAAACAAGCGCAGCATGTATAGGGCAGGGAATGGCAACAGTTTTAATTCAAATAGTTTGTGAAACACTAGATATAAACCCAAATCTTGTTGTAGTTGAAGCGCCCGACACAGCAATCACACCAAACTCCGGAACAACAACCGCTTCAAGACAAACTTTATTTACAGGGGAAGCCACAGTATTAGCAGCAAAAAAAGTTAAAGACAAACTAGGAACTGGGAAGACCTTAACCGACTTTATATTAAATGCAACAGACGAAAACCAAGATTTATCCATCTACGGTGAGTATAATCCACACACCGACCCGATGGGTAGCGACAAAGAAAACCCAATCAGCCATATAGCTTATGGGTATGCCGCACAAGTAACAGAGATTGATGAAAATGGAAAGATTATAAAGATAACAGCAGCTTACGACATGGGAACTATAGTAAACCCAAAATCAGCAGAAGGTCAAATCGAAGGTGGAATAATCATGGGAATGGGATACGCCTTAACAGAGGATTTCCCGATGATTGATGGAATACCAAATGTTAAATACGGAACACTTGGATTAACAAGAGCAACTTCAATACCGGAAATAGAAACTATTATAATAAAAAAAGAAAACAAAAACTCCTCACAACCTGCGTATGGAGCAAAAGGTGTAGGGGAGCTTGCAACAATTCCAACAGCACCTGCAATACAAGGTGCGTACTATAAGCTTGACAAAAAGCTCAGAACAAAATTACCTATGGAGGACACCTTCTATGACAAATGAAATGTTAATTGAAAAAGCAATCGAAGCAAGAGAAAAAGCCTTTGTACCTATCTCCGGCTTTAAGGTTGGAGCAGCATTACTCGACAGTGAGGGAAATGTTTTTCTAGGGTGTAATATTGAAGACCCGTCAGGTATTGGTGTAACAAATGTTTGTGCTGAACGCTGTGCAATTATCAAAGCAGTATCAGAAGGATTTACGGATTTCGTAAAAATTGCCGTAGTAGGCGGAGAAGAAGAACTGATATTTTGCGCACCATGCGGTGCTTGCAGACAATATATGAACTCATTTTCCCCAAACATTAAAGTGATTCTATTTTCGGACAACAAAATAAATGAGTACAGCCTGCAAGAATTACTACCATACTCATTCAACGAAACATTCTGAAAAATGCATAATTCATAATTCATAATTACGAAGGATTAGGGATTAGGGCGTAGAAAGTAATGAGTAGAGATTAGAACTCTCCAAGCCCTCTTTAGTAAAGAGGGTGGCTCCGCAGAGCCGGGTGATTTGTCATTATGCATTATTTTACGTCGCCGTTAAATCATTATACCATTTCACAGCAGCGATATATGCATCACTCACCATCGACGAATCTAAGTGGTTTTCTTCAACAAACTGTGAAACAGCATCCCAGTTTGCATATTCATAATTCTCATAAAAACGCAATAAATCAGAATATATACCGGTGCGTGTTAATAAAGAAGCGGCGATTTCGTCAGCAATTGGAATATCTTCGAGTAACTGCTCTTTTGACATTTCAAGTGCAATATGAAGTAATGATAACATACCAACCATAAATACATGCTGCGGATTACGTTTTATACGGAAAGTAGGAGCAAGAAGCTCACCAAAACGTGCACGAACTAAGGACATACGAACAAGCTCGAGAGGTTTATCTTCGGCAATACCCCGTAGAGCAAGTACAGCTATCCATTTTTTTAACGCCTCTTCGCCGATATAAGCAACTGCATTCTCGATGGATGCAACATTTCTAAGACCAACAGCAGCAGAGTTTAAAATTCGTAGAAGTTTATACGAAAGTGCAACATCAGAAGATATTATAGAACTTATTTCTTTAAAATCCATATAATCATCAGTAATAGAAAGCTTCATCAAACGGAAATAGTTCACTTTGAGCGGACTAATTTCTTTGGTTTTTTTCTCTATAATCGGTTGATTAAAGTAATACCCCTGATACATATGATAACCGGTTTCTTTTGCTTTAATAAAATCTTCTGTTGTATCAATATTGACTGCTATAAACTTAACCCTTTGGTTACGAGCGATAATTGTCTTTTGCTTTATATGGTTCCTATCAGATGCTGCAAACTTACAATAATCAACAATATTTAATAATTCAAGTACAGGTGATGCACTATCCATGCCTGAAATAGCAAGCTTGTAACCCTTATCACGAAGTTCATTTAGAATTGTTAAATTATGCTGAATGACCGGTTTTGTTGGATTTTTTGATATACTGATTTGTACTATGAACTTATCTCTTGGAATATTTCTAAGCACTGTTGGGCTGAGAAGCTTTTTGGTATAAGAAATAAAGTAATGTAGGTTATTTTCGATATCATCAAGACCAAGAGCATCTAATGTACGATTAAACTCGTTTAAAATAACAGTGCCATCATCTTCATTATCATTACCTTGACTACGATCTACTAACTCATAACCAAAAGTTTTGCCAACACCAAGCAAAACAGGTTGAATATTTATAAACATATCCTTAAACTTTTGTGCAGTATCGTATTGATCTTCAAAGTAGCAAATTTGATTTCGTCCGGCTGCTTTTGCCTGATATAAAGAAATATCAGCTTTTCTTAGTAAGTCAGTAAGATTTGTTCCATGCTTAGGAAATATTGAAACGCCAATACTTAGTGTACATTTTACATCTATATTTGGTAAAGTATAAGCACGTAATGCAGTTGATAACACTCCTTTATAGTGATGTTTTAACTCATCAATAAAGTCAAATCTGGTTGTTGCATTTGACATAACTACAATAAACTCGTCACCACCAAGACGATAAATCTTTCCTGCAAAGTGAGGACTTTCTTGCAGATACTCAGTTAAACGACGAAGCACGACATCACCGGTGTTATGCCCATATGTATCATTTACTGTTTTGAAATTGTCGAGATCAAATAACGCAAGAATACCGGAAATCTCTCCTGCTGAAATTTTCTCTTCAATTTCAACAAAATCTTCTTTTAATCTTTGACGATTTGGTACATTTGTAAGCTGGTCGATATACGCAAGATTATATAGTCGTTTATTTGCTTCAATTTGTGATGTAATATCACGCATCATAAAAATGGTAGCAGGTTTACCATCTGCCCATTTTATTGTGTTACGTCTGACCGTAAAAGTACGTCCGTCAGAATCATCAATCTCAAAAGATGTTCCATCAGCAGTATTAGTTTTGCCACCATAAGGACAATTGTCGCACAAACCGGGGAAGTGTTTTGAGAAAACAGCTTTGCATGTAAACGAATCACCTTGTTCATTATATAAACGTTCTTCTGCACGAGCATTTGTAAAAATTATCTCACAACCTCTACCACGTGTGACAATTATTTCCATATCATGAGGGTCTAATATCCCGCTAATATCACCAAGAACACTCCTAAAGTCAGCTTTACGGCTAAACTTTCTAAGAGCTCTGTCAGTTGCTTGATGTGCTTTTTCAATTATGTCACTAAAACTCATATTGCTCAAGTGCTTTCTGTTGTTATAATGCTATTATTGACGATGATACATAAAAATTACGATTATTATAGAAATTATTTACTTAAATAATAAGTTACAAGCTCTTGCAACAGCTCATCTCTATCAAGACGGCTTATGAGTCCACGTGCATTATTGTAGTTTGTAATATAAGTAGGGTCTTCAGATAGAATATATCCTACAATTTGATTAATTGGATTATAGCCCTTTTGCCTAAGAGCATCATAAACAGTATTTAACGTTTCACGAGTATTACTCTCTCCACTGACTACATTAAACTTTCTTGTGTATCCATCCACGTTTTTAGACCCTTTCGTAATTAATGAAAGTATTATATCAGACTTATTAAGATAATAAAACATAAATATTTATAATTAGAGTTAAAAGTTTAGAAAGTAGATAGTAGAAAGTAGAGAAATACACGAGTGTGAATTTAACTCTTAGAAGCCCTCTTTAGTAAAGAGGGTGCCGTCCGCAGACGGCGGGTGATTTGTCATTCGTTTCCTGCCACCAACGGCAACGGTAATAATGCCGATAAATTATAACTTACAAAACGACCATCCGAAGCACGAGCACAAAGCACCTCAATATTCGGCGAAAACTCATTTAAGATTTGACGACAATGACCGCAGGGAAGACGATAAGCTGTCCCCTCAGAAATTATAGCAATACGTTTAAATGTACGCTGACCTGCTGACACAGCAGAGGCAATCGCAGCAGTTTCTGCACAAATTGTTGAACCTATTGCGATATTTTCGATAACACAACCGGTGTAAACTGTACCATCAGTACACTCTATAGCGGCTCCGATTTTTGTCATGGAATAGGGAGAGTACGAGTTGTTCATCACTTCTGCTGCCATCTCAAGTAATCTTTTGTCCGTCATTTTATTGTCCTCCAAGCTTTCTAATGTTTTATGCATTATAATAATGAACTAAGCTACTGGATTATACTATAAAAAAGTTACTGAATCTATAATTAATAATTATAATTTTCTAATTTAAAACATCCAGGTCTACCGACCAGTTTTGAAAATTACTGAAAACACCTGACTGACCCGGGGTTGCACCTGATACTACACCCATTGGTGTGTAGATTGCGTGACGTTTGTATAAAATTGGTATAAACGGTGCATTTACCCGGATTTGATCGCATAAAGCCCTACCTGCAAATAGCATGTCTTCCTCAGTGTTTGCAGCTAAAAAGCTTCTAATAAAAGGTGCGTATGATGTGCTTCCTGTTCTGCCATAATTGAGATAATTGTCACCGGGTAACAAAAGTGGCGATAAATCAAAATCTGCTCCGATTTGAACCTCTCCATAGTATATATCAAATCTCCCATTTTCTAAAGCATCAATAAAGTTTGACCAAGGTACTGCACGGACGGTTACATCTAAACCTGCTTGCATGAGATTTTGTGCTATTCTTTCAGCGGCTCTAATTTTATGTGCGTTTTCAATGTTTACAAGAAAAGTTAAAGAAAACTTAACAAAACCACCCATACCATCCGGTGCTTCAAGAAATCCACATGAATCATAATCAACAAATCCCGATCTATCTAAAAGCTCACCCATTTCTCTAAGAGGATCGGTGTGAGGTTCCCAAGATGGGTCATACATATCAAAAACAGGTGATATAGCAAGCGGAGATGCTACAGTCTGCCCTGACCTTGGAACGTTCATAATATTATCTACAATAAACTGTCGCTCTACAGCATGTCCGATTGCACGTCTAACATCATAATGACGTAAAACATTACTGGTTGCATTAAAGCCAAGAAATTGTAAAGTTGTAGTATTATAGTAACGAGGCTCATGGTGGCGGTTGATTCTAATGTCAAATGCTCCGGCAGGGTCGTCCCAAAGCATACTAAGCACACCTTCATCAAATAAAGAAGTTAACTCACTGTCAGGTGCTTGTCGTAAAAATATTGTAGTAAGTGGCATATTTAATGAATCTCTATGGTTTATAAAACGAGTGAGTCTCAAACCTTCCGGGTCCGGGAAAATATACGGACCGGTACCGGGTGGTATTCGTTCTTCTATTGAATCTCTTCTGATAATAGGTATATCGAGAAGTCTTATAAATCGGGCATTTGGTTCATCCAACACAATAACCACAGTAGTTTCACCTTCATGTGAAATTGAATTTGCATTTCTTAATTTACTTCTGTGACGACCTCTTCCTCGAGCTTGTCTAAGAGAGTATGCAACATCTTCTGCGGTTAACAGTGAACCGTCATGCATCATAACATCGGGTAATATCTCAAGTCTAAATGTAATACTATCTTCGGTTTCCCATTCAGAACAAAGTATTGGTATCGGCATAAGGTTAGCATCAAGAACAAAAAGACTTTCGTACAAAAGTGACGTTAAAGTAATATTATCTCTGTTTAAAGCAAGAATCGGGTTCATTGTATTTGCAGGCTCATACCTAAGTGTAAACCTACCGTGAGCCGGACCAACAACTGATGGTGTGAGATCGGGAAACTCCGGTGGATCATCAAATTCGTGCTGTCTTGGTGCCATAGGTGGTATATACATCGGAATGGACTCTAAAAAGCATCCACTCAACACAAGCGCTGATAGCAATATTAATATAAATATTTGAAATACTCTTTTCATTATAACCTTTCATGTACTGTAACAAATCACCCGGCTCTGCGGAGTCACCCTCTTTACTAAAGAGGGCTTGGAGCGTTCTACTCTCTACTTTCTACTCTCTTTTTTCTGCGGACGGCAGAATGCCGCCCCTACAATAGCTTAACTCTTAATCCCTACTCCCTATTCCCTATTCCCTAATTCCTCGTAATTATGAATTATGCATTTGTTATGCAGCAGTCCTTATACTTCATCGGCAAACCATTCGGACGTTTCTTACCGCAGGGACAAGGGTCATTTCTGCCAATTTTTTGTGCCTTTTTAACAGGTTGTCTTCTAACAGTGTTATCTCCGCCAAAACCTTGTGCAGAAGCATTAAAGTTTCTTGCAACACCACGTCTTTGCAATGATTCATCTTTTCTTATTCGAACTGTAAAGATACGTCTGACGACTTCTTCTTTTATACCGCCAATCATTTCCTCGAACATATCAAAACCTTCACGTTTGTATTCATCAACAGGATTTGTTTGAGCGTACGCACGAAGTCTTACGCTGTCACGTAGGCTTTCCATCGCATCAATATGTTCCATCCAAAACTCATCAACAACCCTAAGCATTATGACACGTTCTAACTCACGCATCATAGGTATTTCACTACCGGGAGCAAAACCAAACTCGGTTTCGCGTGCTAAATAAACAGATTCAGCTTTATTTAAGAGTAATTCCTCAAGCTCTTCTTTTTCAAAACCGGCACTTGGCAGCTTTATCTCGCTTTTTTGTAAGAAAAGCAGTTCAAGTGGAGCCAATACATTTGATAACTGTGTTCGTGTATCTATATGTGTAAGCTCTGCAAAACCTGCATTAACTGCGGTTTCTACTGTTTCTGCTATCATTGTTTGAATATTGCCTGTAATATCATCACCGTCAAGCACTTTTCTACGCTGATTATAAACAATGGTTCGTTGGGTGTTCATAACATCGTCATACTCTAAGACGTGTTTACGCACCTGAAAGTTCCTGCTCTCAACTCTACGTTGTGCAGACTCAATTGCATTTGATAACATTTTCTTGTCAATCGGCATATCTTCTTCAAGTCCAAGAGCCTCCATCATACCCATGATTCGCTCAGAACCAAACAAACGCATAATATCATCAGTAAGTGCTATATAAAAGCGTGTTTCACCGGGGTCTCCCTGACGACCTGCACGGCCACGAAGCTGATTATCAATACGTCTTGCTTCGTGCCGCTCTGTACCTAAAATAAACAGTCCACCTGCTTCTCTTACTTTATCAGCTTCAACATAAGTTACAGCACGATGTTTTTCTAGCTTTTGAGAAAACATTTTTCTGGCTTCGATGATTTCATCATTATCAGTTTCGGCAAAACCTGTTGCCTCACTGATTATTTCCTCAGTAAAACCGGCTTTTTTCATATCGTTTTTCGCTAAATACTCAGGATTACCACCGAGTACAATGTCAGTACCACGACCTGCCATATTAGTAGCTATTGTAACAGAACCAACCTTGCCGGCTTGTGCGACAATTTCTGCTTCTTTTTCATGGTGCTTTGCATTTAAAACATGATGAGGAACGCCGCGTTTTTTGAGCAGGGAAGCGAGCAGTTCACTTTTTTCTATAGAAACCGTACCCACAAGAACGGGTTGACCCTTTTTGTAGCAAACCTCAATCTGGTCGATAATCGCTTTGTACTTTCCATTTTCATTTTTATAAATAACATCAGAATTATCAATACGAACAAGCGGTTTATTCGTAGGAATCTCAATAATATCAAGCTTATAAATTGTACCAAACTCCTCTGCTTCGGTGAGAGCAGTACCGGTCATTCCTGCGAGCTTATCATAAAGACGGAAATAGTTTTGGAACGTAATAGTTGCAAGAGTTTTGCTCTCACGTGCAACCTCAACACGCTCTTTTGCTTCAATAGCCTGATGGAGACCTTCGGAATATCTGCGACCAATCATCAAACGACCCGTAAACTCATCAACAATAATAACCTCACCATCTTTTACAACATAATCAACATCACGCTGCATAGTTCCATAAGCCTTTAACGCCTGATTTATATGGTGAGAAAGTGTATTATTCTCAAGGTCGGCAAGGTTTTCAACACTAAAATACTGCTCCGCTTTTTTGATACCACGCTCTGTAAGAGTTGCTGATTTTCCTTTTTCATCAACAACATAATCAGCTTCAATCTCTTCATGCTCCTGCGATTTATCATCAATAGTAGCATAAACGCTCTTTTTTAGTTTTAGTACAAAATCGTTAACCTTTGTATAAAGCTCTGTAGATTCGGCACCTTGACCGGAGATTATAAGCGGCGTCCTAGCCTCGTCGATTAAAATAGAGTCAACCTCGTCAACTATTGCAAACACATGACCACGCTGTACCATATCATGCTTATAAAGAGCCATATTGTCACGAAGATAATCAAAACCAAGCTCATTGTTTGTACCATAAGTGATATCTGATGCATAAGCTTCACGACGTTCAGAGTTTGTAAGACCATGCACAATCAATCCGACGGATAAACCTAAGAAACGGTGAACCTTACCCATCCATTCACTGTCACGTTTTGCAAGATAATCATTGACGGTGACTATATGCACACCGTTACCCTCAAGTGCATTAAGATATGCAGGCATAACAGCAACAAGCGTTTTGCCCTCACCGGTTTTCATCTCTGCAATACGCCCCTGATGAAGCACCAAACCACCGATAAGCTGCACATGAAACGGTCTCATACC
>JAITFR010000115.1 GCA_031281255.1 Oscillospiraceae bacterium | reverse complement strand
TTTCATGTTTTGAAAACTCCTTCAGTTTAATTTATTATATAGATTTTCTCTACGGCTTTGAGTATAGACGACAATAAAAACAGTTGATAGCATACTTGAGTATATTTTAAGTAAAGTTTGTGTAAAGTGATGTTCTCTTAACCTTGACAAATAATGCATGTAGTTATAAACTCGAAACCATTATAGATATTGAATATTTTTGTTTTTAGGAGGATGTTGGCGTGGAATATACAAAATTGGGAAATAGTGGATTGGATGTTTCTAAAATATGCCTTGGTTGCATGAGCTTTGGTGATGCTTCTACAGGGTTTCATGGGTGGACTCTTAAAGAAGATGAGAGTAATGCAATTATTAAACGAGCAGTTGAGTTGGGTATAAACTTTTTTGACACGGCAAATTGTTACTCCTTTGGCACAAGCGAGGAGTATCTTGGTCGTGCATTAAAGGAGTATACAAAACGTGATGAAACTGTTATTGCTACAAAAGTTTTCATTAGTATGGGTGATGGGCAAAATAAACAGGGCTTGTCGCGAAAATCTATCATTCAAGAAGCTGATGCCAGCCTTAAACGGTTAGGTTTAGATTATATTGATTTATATATAATTCACAGGTGGGATTATAATGTGCCAATTGAGGAAACCATGTCAGCTCTTAATGATTTGGTGAAATCCGGTAAGGTGCTGCATATAGGAGCAAGTGCTATGTTTGCCTGGCAGTTTCAAAAAGCACAATACACCGCTGATAAAAACGGTTGGACAAAGTTTATCTCTATGCAAAATCATTATAATTTAATCTACCGTGAGGACGAAAGAGAAATGTTACCATTTTGCAAGGATGAAAAAATCGCAATTACTCCTTATAGTCCACTAGCTTCAGGGCGTTTATCTCGTGGAATTGGAGCAAATACAAAACGTACTGAGGTTGATGTTATACAGCAATCAAAGTATGGTTCAACAGAAGCAGAGGATCAAATTATAATTGACCGTGTTGCTGAGATTGCAGAAAAACGCAGAGTAACTCGCAGTCAGGTGGCTTTGGCGTGGTTGTTGGGTAAAGGTTGCGTTCCGATAATTGGCTCAACCAAGATAGCACATTTGGAGGATACTGTTGGCAGCATTGGTGTTTATCTAACTAAAGATGATGTAGCATATTTGGAAGAGATGTATGTACCGCACAAAACCGTAGGGCCATTACCGCCGGAGCTGGATTGGATTCATAGCCGTCGGTGAGTAAGTCTCTAAAAACACACCGGAGTTTTTATCTTCTCCGGTGTGTCCATTAGCTTATAATTTTTTGTGTTTTATTCACTTATGAAAAAATCAAAGATGTGTAAAAGATTATCTCACTTGCCACGTAGCTCTATGATTTGATCGCGTAAGGCTGCGGCATACTCAAACTCAAGTATTTTTGCGGCAGCAGCCATTTCTTTTTCAAGTCTTTTTATCTCAACCTCAAGCTCACGACCCGTGAGCTTTAAACCGTCTGAACGTGCAGTAGTTTCTCGTTTGGATATTTCCAGCAAGCCACGTACATCTTTAATAATTGTCTTTGGCACAATTCCATGAGCTTCATTAAACTCTCTTTGCTGCTCACGACGTTTTTTTGTTTCTTCAATTGCTGCATACATTGATGGAGTAACCTTGTCTGCGTACATGATAACAAGACCTGCGACATTTCTTGCTGCACGCCCAATTGTTTGTATGAGTGATGTTGTACTTCTTAAGAAGCCTTCCTTGTCAGCATCGAGTATTGCAACAAGTGAAACCTCCGGTAAATCCAAACCTTCACGAAGTAGATTAATTCCAACCAGCACATCAAACTCACCAAGACGTAAATCTCGGATTATCTCCATACGTTCTGTGGTGGTAATGTCGTGGTGCAAATATCGCACACGAATCCCAACACCTCTTAAATACGCAGTCAAATCCTCCGCCATTTTCTTGGTAAGAGTTGTTATTAAAATACGCTCATCTCTTAAAATGCGTTCATTTATCTCTAAAATCAAATCGTCGATTTGACCACTCACAGGTCGTACCGATATTTCGGGGTCAAGAAGTCCTGTCGGACGGATTACTTGTCTCACAATCTGACTGGAGCGAGAGCACTCATATTCGCTGGGTGTTGCCGAAACATATATTACTTGATTTAACCGCTCGTTAAACTCGTCAAAATTAAGCGGTCTGTTATCATACGCTGACGGTAGGCGAAAACCGTAATTTATCAGATTATCCTTCCTCGACCTATCTCCTGCATACATAGCACGAACCTGCGGCAGAGTAACATGGCACTCATCAATAAACATGATAAAATCCTTCGGAAAATAATCAAGTAAGGTCATCGGTGCACTATGAGGTGCCCGCCCTGTGATAATTCGTGAATAGTTTTCGATTCCATTACAATATCCAAGCTCTGTGAGCATTTCTATATCATACATCGTGCGTTGCTTTAAGCGTTGTGCTTCAACAAGCTTATGGTTTTCTTCAAAATAATCCAATCGCTCATTCATCTCTATTTTTATCTCATTTATGGCATTTTGGATTTTATCCTCAGTCGTAACATAATGTGATGCCGGATAGATTGCTGCATGCGACAACATTCTCATAGTTGTTCCGGATATTACACCAATCTCGCTTATTCTTTCTATTTCATCACCAAAAAACTCCACTCTGATAGCTAGGTCACGAGCATACGCAGGATAGATTTCCACAGTATCTCCACGCACACGAAAAGCGTTTCTTTCAAACGCAATATCGTTGCGAGCATAGCGGATTTCAACAAGTTTTTTTAGCAGTTGATCACGACCATAACTTGTTCCCTGTCTAAGCGAAACAACCATACTGCTGTAATCGATTGGGTCACCAAGCCCGTATATACAGCTAACGGAAGATACCACAATTACGTCTCTCCGCTCAAAAAGTGCTGATGTTGCAGAGTGTCGCAATCGTTCAATTTCATCATTGATAGAGCTATCTTTTTCAATATATGTGTCCGTAGTTGGCATATATGCTTCCGGTTGATAGTAGTCGTAGTACGATACGAAAAACTCTACAGCGTTTTCCGGAAAAAACTCACGAAACTCACTGCAAAGCTGTGCAGCGAGTGCTTTATTGTGAGCAAGTACAAGTGTTGGTCTTTGCACCTGCTCAATGACTTTTGCCATTGTGTATGTTTTACCCGAGCCTGTTACTCCAAGCAGGGTTTGCTCAGAAAAATCCAGTTCTATACCCTCTGTGAGAGCAGAAATAGCCTCCGGTTGTCCTCCCGCAGGTTCAAACTCGCTGATAACCTTAAACTCCGCCATAAACCTTTAAGTAT
>JAITFR010000079.1 GCA_031281255.1 Oscillospiraceae bacterium | reverse complement strand
TCTACTATCCTATACTTTTCTTCTGATGATAAATACACTCTTCTTCCCATGATAAATTCCCCTTTCTGTTACAGTGTTTGTTTATTTGCACTGTCTACTTTAAGGGGAGCATATCATTATATTGGTTGGCTAATACTGATGATAACAGCATTCCAACAAAAGGAGATATACAAAAAACTCTAAGTCCTATAATATATAACATCATAGGAACAGAGAATATTGATACATATATCAATACTCCATAAAGCATGTTTTTTAATGGAATTGATACAATTATTAAGCATGAAGTTATTAACACAAATAACTTTATAGCGTATGTTAATAATACTAACTGCCATATATAAAGTGTTTGATTTTCAGAAAATCGTTGGAGTGAAAAAACCTGTGCGTCAAGCGATGGGAGTCCGTATGTTTGTACTATCCGCAGAAAATCGGGGAGGTAAGAAGCTAAGAATATAATAAAACTAACAGTTATACCTAATAAAACTTTTCGAAGATACAATTCTCCTCTGCCTTTAAGTGATGTTTTAATTAATCTTTCCATATCCCATTCTCGTATATATAATGACACGATTATAATTGCCAAAATTGCGATTAATGAGTTTATTTCATCATTAGCATTAGATCTTTCATTAAATAGCTCATTATATCCGGTATCATATAACAACACACCACTCGTAGGTAAATATTCTAACGTTGCTATTACCCTGTCAATAGCCGCTTTTTCCGCATCACTCGCACCATTCATGCGTCGTTCGCGTTCATCTAACGCCCATTTATACAGGTCGTCTTGTTCAATCGCTGCTTCAATTGTTAATCTATATGCTGCTTCAGCAGGGGTAATTTTTATAAGGAATGCATCTAGTTTCCAAAATTGTATCAATGCTATAACAATTATTATTAGAATCATTTTATTCATAACAAATAACCGCCATACTTCGTGAGCGAACAACCCAACTGTTCTTCCCCAGAAAAGAGCAGGAAAACGAATACTTTTATACTCGGATAGCTTAAATGGATAAACGAGAACTCTCCAATACATAAGTGGTAATAAAATCAGAATAACAGAAAATGCTACATACAGAAATCTAACGGGATAACCGAAAATATTCAGATTTATATATTGGACGATAAACATAGATGATTGCAAAAAGAATATAGGATTGACATACTTAAATATATTATAAGCTGAAAAAGCGGGAATTGTGTGATGCATAACTGCACTTATTCCTAATACTGCTGCTGTTACTGTAAAAACACCAGCTAATCCTTTTGTACGTTCACATATAAACAAGATTACAAACGCTAAAAAGATATAAACAGCTAATCTTATTAAGAGTACAAAAACAAGTGCTTCAAATACATTTAATTGGTATGGTGCAGTAATGAAAACCGACTGTATAGGACGTGACAAATCCCCGAGTCCATAATAATGCTGAGCAAATATAATTTGTATGGCAAATTGCACTAAACCCATTGATAAACAGTATAGAATAACGGTCATAATCTTTGCTCTGATTAATTCGTTACGCCCTTTTATCATTGTACGAAGAATAACAAACTGTTTCTTTTCATCGGTTATTAATTTTACGCACAAATAGAATAAACCAAGCAACAAAATTATATCCCAATGTGGAGAATCCATTATTGACACGATACCGGCATTTTCGTCGATAGTGGGTGTTACACCATGTAATTTTGCATAGTCTTCTGTTGTTTTTATGATATTTCTGTAGTAAAAAGAATCAGCGTGCGAAAAAAGCGAAACTAAGATTAAGTTGTCCGCTGAATCTTGTATATTTTTTTGATAATATTGATAATTTAAAACATTTTCGATTTCTCTTGCTACATAATTGTACAACTGATGTTCATAATAATAGTTTTCAGTGAATTGCAATTTAACCGGTTCATCTAATTCATTATCAACATCGCCATCATCAAAAAGTGAATGAGTAAATTGTTTCCATAATGCATCTGCTTGCTCTCTGTAGTATTCTCCTACATTCGGAATCGTTTTTATTTCTGTTTTTAACGCACGGTAAGCCGTCGGCGAAAACAATATATATCCATTGTCATCGGTAAATCTACGTTGCTCATTTATGTGATTTAACACCACACCTGAAATGAGTAAAGCAATAAATAGTATAACAGTGCTTTTAGTTATGACACGGCTTAATTCCGCTCTGAATACACTCATTCCCAATCATCTCCGAAAAAAGCGATATATAAATCTTCAAGTCCTGCATTTTCTTTTAAAGTGACGCCTTCTTCGTTTAATTGCGTAGACAATTCAATCATTGAACCCTTTGCTATAAGTTCTCCTTCGCGTAAAAACAATACTTCATCGGCTATTGCTTCAACATCTGATACAATATGCGTCGCAATAATGATTATCATGTCTTTACTTAAAGAAGATATTAAGTTCTTCATACGTACACGTTCTTTTGGATCAAGCCCCGCCGTCGGTTCATCGAGTATTAAGATTTCAGGATTACCCAACAAAGCCTGAGCGATAAGAATGCGTTGCTTCATCCCTCCCGAAAGTGCTCCTAATTTTTTTCGTTTTTCATCTTTTAGGTTTACCGTCGCAAATAATTTATCGATTTGATTTTTAGCTTCTTCTCTTTCTAAGCCTTTGAGAGCAGCTATATAAAACATAAACCTTTCCGACGACATATTTTGGTAAACCTGTTGTTGTTGTGGCATGAATCCGATTTTTTTACGCCACTGACCACCTAATGTAATTATATTGTTTCCATCACAAAGAACTTCACCCTTATCAGGCTTGAGATTGTCCACAAGCATATTTATTAATGTCGTCTTACCTGCACCGTTCGGACCAAGTAGTGCATAAACTCCCGGTGTAAAAATTGCGTTAAAGTCCTTTAAAGCATGTTTCGTGCCGTAGCTTTTGTTTAACTCATTTATTTGTATAGTCATATATTTCTCTGTTACCTTTGGTGCAAACGTTTCCATTCGTCAAATTGACGATTGACCTCAGCTAAAAAATTATCCATACCGGAAGATTTTAGATCTATTATAGCTTTATTAATCCTTGGTTCCCAATCAGCAATCATACCCAACAAGATACCTGTTTCTTCATAATTGTAACTAGTCTCGCCAGTGAAAGGATTTTCTATAGCTTGTGTAACCCTTCTTATTAAGTTATCTATAATTATGTTAAACTCGAGAATTGTATCCTCCCAACCCCTTGAATCGAAAGTAAACCCTGTAAGTGGGCCTGTTGTCGCACTGTTTATATGGTTCATAAAAATTTCTCTTTTGTTTATAGCTTCATCAAATGCCGGAGAACAAAAATAATGGAGTCCTAAATACCATGAAGAGTCGTATTGATTTAAAGGTACAACCCTGCCATCAATCCTTTCGTAGTGAACCCCTTCTGTTCCGTACACTATTGCATCAGCTACGTTAACATCTGTTAATGCTAAGGAGAGCAGTTTAATTGCTTCATTTGGATATTTAGACGCAGATGAAATAAAAAGAGCTGTGTTATTTGACATTACCTGTGGCTCTGTTGTATAAAAAATATTATATTCTTTATAATAATCAATATACTCAAAGATACCAGGTATAGCAAAACCAGATACAGAAATTGGCGATTTGTCCCAATATTTCCAATGTTCATCAATAGTTGGTGGTGCATACCCATCTATAACTAAGCTCCTTGCTTGGTTTATGAAATTAATAAATACCTCGTCTTCAAACAGATTGATTGCTCCACGTAGTGGGTCAATAGCAACTCCACCATCTATGGGCATATAACCTAAAAAACTTGTCACTTGCGGTAAAGACATGTTAAAAACAATCGGATAACTGAATCCTTGATTTCTTAAATTACTTATAAGTGGCTTCCATTTCATCAGGTCAGCATCCAAACCCATCGGCAGATTTTCCTCATTAATAATATCTTTTTTAGTTAAAATTGCTCCTGCCTCGGTTATGCCACTGCCTAGTGTCAAAATCCCATTTATTTGACCGTTTATTCTTAGAGCATCCCAATAAGCATCGTTAAAAGTTTCGTATATGGTTTTCCCGTCTTCCGAATCAATGAAGCTTTCGAAGGGGGTTATCCACTCGTTTTGATAGGCGAATTTATGAGCATTTGTCACTCCATGTGGTCTACCTCGACTTAGCGATATAAGCCCACTTATTATATCGGCTTTCCCACCATTTGATAAATATATACTAAGGTCTTGATATAAATCAAGCCATTCAATCTCAACAAATTCAACTCTGATATTTATATCCATCTCTTCAAGAAGCATATTGATTGAACTAGTGTTAAAATCCTTATTGGCATCAGGCACCGGCCATGCTGTAACCCATGTTAGTATTACAGGCTCGTTATTGTCATTATTTTCATTGTCATTAATTCCATTGTCATTCGCTGGTTCTATATTCAAGGTTATCAATGCTAATATAATTACAGATAAAATAAGTAGAATTATTATGAATCGACTATTTTTTAAAAGTGTCATATTAAAATCTCCTGCCTCCTGCTTTTTGGTTTGCTTATTGAACTGCACTGCTTATGTGATGCGATTGGTGATAATTATAACAAAATTGTGTGTTATTTTCAAGTGGTTTTAAGCATATTCAGCAATTGCAAGGTGTTTTCGATGACTATTTATGGGGTTACACTTAAAGACCATGTTAGCACTGTGGTTACAGATTTGTCTTGCAGGTCATGTCTATATGCAGGGAGAAGGACTTTTAACATATCTTCAAAACCCTCTCCCCAAGGAACATGGTTTAGGAATAAATCTTCTTCGCCTTGGAATACAAGCTGTGTGTATCCGGGATAGAAAGGTTTATAGGTAAAACCATGATTACAAGCCGTATCTCCATAATCATAACGGAGAGCAAACTTTAGATGATCATCAATATTATCATCTACTAAAAATGGTGTATATTTAACATTTAAGCTCCATCTGTCATTTGTAGAATTATAAATCTCAATTACAGGTTTTTCTTCATTTGCTAAATCTAACAACTGATACTCAAAGGATGCTTCACCTTCATAACGTTTTACCGGTATATATGTCAGGGGTGAAAATATTACACGGTCTGCAATTGGTGCTGTTTTTGCATGTTCTGATCCTATATAAGCAACATCAAAATTGTTAAACATATATCCAAATTGAAACACATCTATTGGTAAAGCTGTCAATGATTTCACATACGGTTCATACTCCAAGAAGTATAATACTTTCCAGTCAATTGCTGTTCTGCCTAAGTATAAATGAGATGAGTCTTTTTCAATCCAATATGCTTGGGTCGCAGAGTTAGCAGTAAATACTACTCCTTTTCCGGTAAATATTAATGAGTTATAACCTAAAGATAAACCAATGCCTCCACCTTCTTCGACCGCTTTACAATTGTTTATGTCTACACCATCCAGCGAGACTGAGGCAACTGCTGATAAATATATCCCTCCACCTCTGTATGCAGAGTTATTTCTTATGACACAATTTTCCAATAAAAGTGCTGCATTATCTACAAATAAAGCACCTCCATAAGTTGCTATACAATTATTTATAGAAACACCGGAAATGTTTACTAACGAGTTAGCCACAGCATCACCATTTATCGCTATACCACCACCTGTTCCTGTACCATCGAGAATGATTCGTTCAAACATAATGTTTGCGTTATTTTCTATATAAAAATGTCTTATATTATCATTTGCTTGTTTAATTATCATTGTTTCACTTGTTGCCGGTATTATTGTAAATGCTTGCCTATCTTTGGGTATTGTAAGAGCTCCTAAATCTGCTTCCAATTCAATGTTATTTCTTATTGGTAATACTGTTAAGTCCGGATTATCAATTGCTTGTTGTAATGTTTTGTGGTCAACAATCAAAAACTCAGGCATTATCCCGTCTTCTTCTTTTGCAGTCACTACTACTTTTACATTTGATTCTGTTCTCATACTATCATCTCCTGTGCTATCATTGCTTGCGTTACCTCTAAATCCACCAATTGGAGTTAGTAGTAATAATGCGAGAATTATTGATGTCATTCTTGTTTTCAAACGTGTTTTTCTCATAGATACTCTCCTTTTCCTTTTCATTTCTCTCTTTTTATATATAAAGAACATAACTATTAATATAATTATTAACATAAGTAAACAAAGACCAATCCTAAACCAACACGACAACTCGTTTGGTACACTTTGCGGAGCCGGTATCGTAGGATTTGAAAAGTCTTTTATTATCTCGTCTAAATCAGCATCACTACCCGGTATGTAAAACTCTTTAATAAACTCAAACCTGTCATTATCAATATCAAGTGTCACAACTGCTGTGTAATTTCCCGGTTCTAAAATATCATTAGTAGTTAATAATATCGGATAAAAAGAGTTTGGTGCAAAATCGATAACCCTATTTTCTGAAAGTATTGTTCGATTTTCTCCACTAACCTCTACGGTTAATGCTGTATTTAAGAATAATTCAGGCATAATATTGCGTACAGTTAATGCAAAACCTGTCGAACTCATTCCTGCTAATAGTTCAGCATTTTCAAACACAATATCAGGAGTTATCTTTTGCAATGGATCAGTGGTCATACGGACAGCTAATGAGTAAGCAAACTCATTTGTTATACCACCTTGTGGTATGTCTTCAGGTACTGTTGTTATATGTAGTGAGCCTAATATAATACCCTCATACCTAAAGCGAGGTGATTTTAATCGAACTGATGTTTCAATTTCTGTAAGAGCCGGAATAGTTACAATCGATGGATTGGGATATATCAACTCATTAAAGTGGTGACGCATACTTCTATCGGCATTACCGGCTTGTGAGTACAAAACTCTACCATTACGACCTGTTGTTGCTGTTATTGCTGTGATAATTACATCTATGTCTTCCATAGTATCATTCTTTAATGCCAACCATAAATCCTGAGTATGATTTTGTGCAATTTGTATATCAAAAAATGCTCTATTTGATATTTGATTTTCCGGAAGGATTGGAACAGCTTGAAATGATGCACCCTTCGCTGTAGCATCATTAGTTCTCATAAATAGTGTAAGTATTGTCAGCAGTAATATTGCGATGACTTTTCTCATGTTTGACAGACCTTTCACGATGGTTATATGAGAATTATATATATGAAATAATTCTATTTCCATACACGTTTCTCATCTACAAATAAGTGTCAAAAGTATGAAAATAGCTTCTTTTTCTACAAATTAATTACAACTTTCTACATGTTTATATACGTTTCTACATTCTATGTTGTATTTCGTTTTTCACAACAAAACTATTTTGTCACTTTGCACAAATATTATGTTATGTTTTTGTTTATAATGCTTTAATGGCGAGGGAATAGTGAGTAGGGAATAGGAAGTAAAAACAAAACACTCCGTCTTTTCTCAGAACAGAGTGTTTTTAATTGTACATTATTAATTTTTAACTATTAATTATTAATTTTTTTACGCTGTTAGTGCTTCTTTTGCTGTGCCTATTAGTTTTGTGAATGCTTCGGGTTCATGGATTGCCATTTCTGATAACATTTTTCTATTCAAGTTTACTCCTGATAACTTTAGACCATGCATAAATCTGGAATAATTCATGTCATTTGCTTTACATGCTGCACTTATTCTTGTTATCCAAAGACGGCGGAAATCTCTTTTCTTTAATCTGCGACCAACATACGCATAAGTGAGTGACTTCATGACCGCTTGATTAGCCATTTTAAAGTGTTTTGACTTAGAACCCCAATAACCTTTTGCCAGTTTTAGTATCTTTTTTCTTCTCTTACGCGTTATAACCGCGCGTTTTATTCTTGCCACGTTGCTACCCTCCTATTTATATGGGATCATTTGCTTGATCACAGCTTCATTTGATACGTCGGCGTATC
>JAITFR010000101.1 GCA_031281255.1 Oscillospiraceae bacterium | reverse complement strand
TATTACACCCCTCTACTCCCATAATCGCCATTGCCAATAATAAACAAAGAATACGTTTCATCGTAAAGCCCTCCATTGTTTAGTTTTTTTTTTAATTATATCATACTATATTGGAAAATGCTATACTAAATTTACGCTAAAATTCCCTGTTAATCTAATCATAACATCAATTTTCGTCGCACAGTCCCAAGTTACGTAGCATTTGCTACATTTTTTTGCAGTCTTTTGATATTTCAACCTGTTTACATACGTAATTAAATTACTTAATGCCCCTCTTAGTAATATTTCATTTGCTGTTGAAACACTTTCAAGGGCTGCCCTTACTATATCTCTTTGTTGTTGTTCATTCATTTTTAATTTCTCCTTCTAAAACTAATTAAGTTCATTCTGCCATCTAAAAAATCGGCTCTTCTCTATTTCCTGTGGGTAACAAAAATAGTCGTTCACTTCCCCAAGCAAACGACCATAAATTCAGACACATATTTTTATATACGTCTATACCGCCTGTTTTCTCAAAACTCACCAACCCCACTTATAACTAACTCCGCCCAATCAACACTTCGCAGGGAGCGGAAACCTTGGTAAATTCAAATCACACTTCCTCAAATAAATCATATTTATAAAATTACCGATATTTCGATAACCACGTGCGACTCGTTTAATCCCTTGAATAACCGAATTTAACCCCTCACAAATTCCCGATGTAATCCTGTTCTTGAAATATTTCATAACACCATCATAATGATTGCGAATAGTTTCAGCGAAGCTCATAATCGGTTCCAAATCGCTCGCATCAGCGAGTTTTAACCAACTTTGAATCAGCAATTCAGCCTCTTCTGCATTATCACAACAGTTGTAAATATCTTGAAAAGTCAACTTCAACCGATATGCTTTTGCAGAGTCTAAATTCTCATTTTCAAGAAACTGTAACTCAGCTTTTTGCCTCTCGGATAAATTATTATAATTTCGCAACCACAGCCACTTAGTACCTTTCAAAATCGGATTTTTCTTCACCTCAGCCTTGCGAATTTTATCGACAGCTTCGTTCAATAATTTCACGACATGAAATTTATCAAACGTAATTTCTGCATTGCACAAAAAATCTGATGCACCCTTGATAAATGCTTTCGACATATCCATCGTAATCGCTTGGATTGAATCGGCAGCACCGTTGTGTTCAGCGAGTTCAAAGCAGAATTGTTCGATTGCAAGTGAACTTTTGCCCGGTGTTACATAGATGATTTCCTTGGTTTTGAGGTCGGTGAAAACAGTAACATAATTGTGACCTTTCTTGCTTGAAGTCTCATCAATTCCGAGTTCGCAAACAAGGCTGAAATCTTTTTCGCGGTACGCTTTGTTGACGTAATAATCAACGATTCTGCGAAGTCGGGTATCGTAAACTCCCGTGATTTTTTCGAGTTCAAGAAACGGCATTCCGCCTTTAATCATCATAATCACAAACGCCTCAAACAACAGTGTGAACCCCGTTTCGGGTCTTGCCCAAGGTGGCGTAAATTGGTGGATTCCACAGTCTTTACAATCGGTTCTCGGAGTCGGAAAATGCAAAAAACATTTGTACTGGAAGAAGTTCAAATGCCGCCAAGTCTTGTCAGTTGTATCGTATGCTTTAGACTTCGCTCCGCAGACTGCACACTCAAATTCCGAACCTCTGTAGAAATTCAGGTGTATGTGAAGTTCATCATCTTTGAAGTCAATTTTGTCGATGTAAATTGGGTCTGCGATTTGTAGGGCTTGTGTGAAGATTTGTGTTTGAATGTCCATTGTGATTTTCTGCTTTCAAAATTTTTCAAAACCTCTTGACAAAGCAAGCTGTTTATGATATAATAGTGTTGTGAGTTGAATTACGATATTTGGCGAGTATGTATACATCACTTGGAATAAGTACCTGAAGTAGAGTTGAGGGAGGTTTATCTATTTGATTGCCTCAACGCTATGAAAGGAGGTATACATATTATGGAAACAATGTTTTTAATCTCAGTAGCTGGTGGCTATGTTGGTTGTTTTCTTTGGTTCTACACAGTTCCATTGATTCACTGGCATCGTCGCTACATGGCGAAAAGAAAAGAACTACGCTCCCCCAAAGACCGTAGTTCGTAAAAAACTCGACAAGGGGAAGAGAAATCTTCTCCTTGTTTTTCTTATGTCTATTACTATTATATCATGGATATTTTGATTTGTCAACGGATTTTCTAAAAATATTTCTACCACTCAAAAACCGCAAATCATTAAGTAACGAATATATCTTGACAGCAGAGACCGTTCGTTGTGAAAATACGGAAGACGAGCCGACCCTACCCAAAGAAATGTTGTTTTGTTTAATTGAGTTTTGATTGTGCGTGGGTGGCTGCTGTTTTGCGATGTGGTCTTAGTTTGGGTATGGTAGGCTCGTTTTAGTATACCACAATGGCAAACCTACTGTAAAGACATATTAGTTAATGAAAGCCGAGTGGTTTTTAATTTATTTGGGCGGGAGGTTGAGCTTGACTTTTCGGTGAAGTTGTGGTATAATCATCAGAGATAAATCAAAATCATAAGGAGTTTGCAATGAATAAAATTGAAAATTGGGGGCATATCGAAATGAAGCCTTTTATGCCTATAGACACTACTAATCTCGGTTTCACTATCATGGACGACATTCGTAAAAATCTCATTGAAACGCCATATAATGAACAAATGGCTCTAATCAAGAAAGTTAAATCACCTGTTGCTGAACTTGAAAAGCAAACACCTATTTTGCTCTCTATTAATGACAAGTTATCTACGGCTAATCGTCGGATTGAATCCCTTGAACACGAATTGAAAATTTCTAATCAGAATTTAGAAATTAGCAATAACGAATTGACACTTGTCAAACAAAAATTAGACATTAGTAATACTGAATTGTCTCTTGCTAATCAAACCATTATCGAGCTGAAACGTGAAACTGTTTCAGGTAACGACACTTCTGCTCGTCAATGCAATGAGAACCTCCAAGAGTTAGAAACTATCAGTAACGGAATTCAAAATTTTGAAGAGCGCAACGAACGAATCACACTTGAATCAAGGCACTGGTATAACAAACCGTTGTATATCGGAATTCTCACCGCTGTTATCAGTGGTATATTTGGATTAATATGGCTCATATTAGGGTACTTACAATAATTCCGATGGTAATGCCTATGGTTGTTCCCAGAAGTGAACATAGTCCGCCAATAATCATGCCTTTGCAGTATATTGATTTTTCGTTTATGTTAATATTTTTCATAACTATAACCAAAAACAGGCTACGAAATTAGCCTGTTTTCTTTCGTTTTTATATTTTACTTTTGAATTTATAATTGATTTTTAGTGGGTGTTACCCATAGGGAATAGAGAAGAGGC
>JAITFR010000084.1 GCA_031281255.1 Oscillospiraceae bacterium | reverse complement strand
CAGGTGACCCCACTTATGCCGGTCCATTGACAGGAGTCTCGTTGGGACTCGCAGTGTATCATATTTGCGAAGATGTTGTAAAAAACGAAGTTGACCCTGCAATATATGATGAACAAATTAGTATGATGGAAATGGTTCTTGATGTTGATGACATCGCAAAAGAAATGGAATCAATCCGCACCCAATACTCAAAGTATTAAGTGAAGTGTGTCAAGGGGATGGGAACTGTTACGAAGCTCTAAGATCCTTCGGTCACTATGTTCCCTCAGGATGACACTTTAGTGACAACCTGATAGGGTTTGACACACAGGGAATAGGGAATAGGGAATAGGGAATAGAAAACCCCTACCCCCCCTACTCTCTACTCTCTACTCTCTACTCTCTCGTCATTATGAATTATGAATTATGAATTATGAATTATGCAGGAGGTTTATTCTATGAATAGTATACTTAAAGGTACGTCTTATGTTCTGGTACATGCTCCGGATATGCTTGTGCATGGAGGAACTACGCAAACTACAGAACGTATTGTGAACCCAAACTCGGAGTATCTTAAAAAACTACCTGAACACCTGCGTAGTTTTGACGAGGTGATTTCATACTTACCAAATCAAGTATATATTGGTAATAAAAAACCTTCGGATATGACCGAAGCAGGAGATACATGGTTTGATAAACCGATAAATGATGCCAGTAGATTTGGTGTTTATGGTGAGATAATGCCACAAGATGAGTTTTATTTACTCATGCAGATTTGTGATGCGTTTGAGTTGGTATTACTCGATAAAAAATTTGTTGAAAACACACGACCGGGCTTTGAAAAGCACCCCCTTGTAGATGAAACACAAGTGGCTCTTATCAAAGACGGTATTGATATAGATGAGATAATAAACGCTGTTGAAAATGAAAAAGCAGAGGGTTTATATAACAATGGAAACCTTATAGGTTGTGTGAAAAAAGCACATGATATTGATGAAAATCTTTCAGCGCATATTATACTGGAAAACTTGGTATCAAAGGCTTCATGTGTACTTTCACTTATGAATCTTGTGAAAAATGCAGGTATAAATAAAGAAGACATTGATCTTGTACTTGACTGCTCTGAAGAAGCTGTTGGTGACATGAACCAAAGAGGTGGAGGAAATCTGGCAAAAGCAGCAGCAGAAAGTGCAGGATTTACAAACGCTTCAGGTTCAGATATTCGTGCGTTTTGTGCAGCACCTGTTCATGCGATGATTTATGCAGCAGCACTTATAGCCAGCGGTACGCACAAAAATGTTGTGGTTGCAGCCGGTGGTTCTATTGCGAAGCTTGGAATGAACGCAAAAGACCATGTGAAAAAAGAAATGCCGGTACTGGAAGATGTTGTTGGTGGTTTTGCGGCATTAGTTTCTGAAAATGATGGTTTAAGCCCTGAAATCCTAAGTGTTTACACAGGAAAACACAATGTTGGCACAGGTTCATCACCACAAGCGGTTATAACATCTTTGATAACAGACCCATTGGATAAATTAGGAATAAAGATAGCTGATATTGATAAATACTCCGTAGAAATGCAAAATCCGGACATCACAAAACCGGCAGGTGCAGGTGATGTGCCACTTGCAAACTATAAAATGATTGCAGCACTGAGTGTAAAACGTGGCGAAATGGAAAGCAGAGAAATTGACAATTGTGTCAAAAAACACGGTATGCCGGGCTGGGCACCAACTCAAGGTCATATACCATCAGGTGTTCCGTATATGGGTTTTGCTATTGATGATATTAAGTCAGGTCGTATCAAGCGTAGCATGATTGTTGGAAAAGGCAGCTTGTTTCTTGGACGAATGACTAATCTATTTGACGGTGCATCATTTATTTTACAAAAAAATGAAACTAAAAGTGTAGAGAAAATCAATCAACAAGATGCAAATATTCAAGTGACTGTATCATCTCCGCAGGAAGCATTACCGGTACAAAACACCGGATTTAACCAAACTATAATTCTCACCGGAACAGGTAGTGAGCATGGTGAAGAAACAATGATATTAGGTGCATCTATTGCAGCTTCAAAAGGTATAAACACTTTATACGTTGGCACAAAAACTGCTGACGGTGTAAAAACAATTCACGCAACAACTGATAAAGACGCACATGATGTAATGGAAAAAGCGTTAAAAAGTGGTGAAGCCGATGGAGCGGTTACCATGCACTACAATTTCCCGATAGGAGTATCAACTGTTGGTCGTGTGGTAACTCCGGGATTTGGAAAAGCTATGTACATCGCCACAACAACAGGTACTTCATCAACAAACCGTGTTGAAGGAATGGTAAAAAATACGATTTTCGGGATAATAACAGCCAAAGCATGTGGTGTTAAAAAACCAACTGTTGGAATACTTAACATTGACGGTGCAAGACAAACAGAAATAGCACTCAAAAAACTGCAAGATAATGGATATGATATAAACTTTGCAGAATCAAAACGTGCTGACGGAGGTTGCATTTTCCGTGGAAATGACATGCTTGCAGGAGAGTGCGACGTTTTAGTAACAGACCCGTTAACAGGTAATATTTTAATGAAAACTCTAAGCTCCTTTACAACAGGTGGAAACTATGAGTCTCTTGGATGGGGTTACGGACCCGGAATAGGTCAAGGTTACGACAAACTCATTCTCATTTTGTCAAGAGCATCAGGAGCGCCGGTTGTAGCAAATGCTATTGAATATGCAGCCGAGCTTGTACGTGGAAATTACAAAGCTGTTGCAATTAGCGAGTTTGCAGCCACAGAAAAAGCCGGACTTAAAGGTATATTGGGAGAAAGTGGTACTAAAAGTGAAGCAACAACAGCAAGTAGTGAAACCACAGTAGTAAAAGAACCACCAAAAGAGCCGGTAACAGCAGAAATATCAGGGATAGAAATCACTGACCTTGATGATGCAGTCGAGATTTTGTGGAAAGAGAACATATATGCACAGAGCGGAATGGGTTGCACAGGCCCTGTTGTGATGGTAAACGAGGGTAAATTAAAACAAGCGGAAGAAATACTAAGAACTAAAAGCTTTATCAATTAATAAATGATCACAAACCACACATAACATAAAATCCCATTAATACCGGATAAAATTATTCTGAAAGGTTCACTGAATGAGAAACTATAAAGAGGAAACGGAAAAGCGGATAACGTTTATACGCAAACAGGTTGAAGAATCAGAAACAAATGGTATAGTATTCGGCAATAGTGGTGGCAAAGACTCAGCACTTGTAGGGATTCTCTGCAAAATGGCTTGTGATGATACTGTTGGAATTATTATGCCGTGTTGCTCAGAGTGTAATTATGCTGATGATATGAGTGATGCTCTGATGATTGCAAACTTGTATAAAATCGACACTCGAAAAGTTGATTTAACAAAAACTGCAGAAGCTATCAAAAAATCATTAAAAGGTGCAACAAAAATAAACGAAACAGCAGAGATAAACCTTGCACCACGCTTACGTATGACAGCACTTTATGCAGTTGCAAATTCAGAAAACCGACTAGTCGCAGGAACGGGTAACAAAAGCGAGCTTCACATGGGGTATTTCACAAAATGGGGCGACGGATCTTTTGACTTTAACCCGATTGCAGACCTCACAGTGACAGAAATATATGAGTTTTTGACATATTTAGGAGCGCCAAAGCGTATAATCTCAAAAGCTCCATCAGCAGGTTTGTATAATGGGCAAACTGATGAAGCGGAAATGGGTATCACCTACAAAGCAATTGACGAATATCTGCAAAGCGGCGTAGCAAATCCCGAGGATTTAAAGAAAATCTCACGATACCACAAAATTACAGCTCATAAACGTAACGCCCCGATTGTTTATAGGGAGTAGAAAGTAGAGAACTCTCATGCCCTCTTTAGTAAAGAGGGTGGCTCCGCAGAGCCGGGTGATTTGTGACTAGAGAATAGGGATTATATGTTTGTTGATAAGGCTGAGATTACT
>JAITFR010000065.1 GCA_031281255.1 Oscillospiraceae bacterium | reverse complement strand
AATAAAATGCGTAATGGTCACGGCGTTCTCTGTATTCAGTCTTATGGTAAATGACATCATCCTCAACTTCGACTTCACCAATATTATAATTACGTTGGAAGTTGATATTATCATCAACTGCATTCCATAGACAAAACTCAAGAGCACTCACCAGGCTGACTTTTTTCTCTGCTCCGGATGTGTTTTTCAGAACAAGTCTGTGTATTTCAACATTTGCATCAATCGGTACAAAACAAGTAAGCTCTGCTTCGAGTTCATTTTTTCGTGTCTCAAAAACCGTGTACCCCATACCATGACGGCAACGATACGCATCCAGCGGTGTTTTCATTGGCAGATAACTTGGACTCCAGATTGTTCCATTATCATTGATGTAAAACATACGTCCACCAATGTCACGCGGAACGCAATTGTACCGAAAACGTGTGATACGGCGAAGCTTAGCGTCACGGTAAAACGTATATCCACCACCCGTGTTTGAAATTAATCCGAAAAACTCTTGCGAACCAAGATAATTAATCCAAGGGAGTGGCGTATAAGGGGTGTCAATTACATATTCACGCTTTGCATCATCAAAAAAACCATATTTCATAATTTTTCTCCAATCATTATTTAAAATCAAGACTCCATAAATAGATTTTTTATTTGTAACCGTCATTCCGTGCTTGACACGGAATCCCCTAAATATAACGTTATTTTGCAGGGGATTGCGGGTCTAGCCCGCAATGACACAAAACTCGGATTCTTAAATCCTAGTCGCTATATTACATTTCTATTATTATTTCGTTTACTTCTTTTAGCTCTGATACCGGGATAAAGTTTTCTGCAAGTTTATTTCCATTTAGTGTAACAGATTTTACTCCATGTTCACTGCCTGATGGATTATTTATAGAAATATTGAGAGTTTTTTCACGGAATCTTTTGGTCATACTCCAATTTTTCCACTCACTTGGGATAGACGGATTTATCACAATACCATCAGTAGTTGGTCTAAGACCGAGTATACCTTCAACCATTGCCACCATAACAGTTGTAGCAGCACCGGTGAGCCAATGAACATGACTGCGACCGGAGAACGGGCTATCCTTTGCTTCTATGTTTTGACCATGAGCGTACGGCTCAAGAACACGTATATCAGCTTTTTCATTCATATATGCAGGTGAAACTTCACATAGATACTCATACGCTCTGTTACCACGACCGAGTAAAGCCTCTGCAAGAATTGACCAACCCTGAGAATGGCAGAAAACTCCGGCGTTTTCTTTAACTCCCCTGTTGAAGCAAAGAGCAAGAGCACCATCAAAAGCATGGTCTTTATAAGCCGGATACATAAGCATTGTACCATAAGGAGTATTTAACTCACGATATACACTGTCCATAGTTATCTTGCCGCGTTCATCACCGGAATGACCCGAGATAACACCCCATGACTGCGGATTAAGCCACATTGAGGCTTCCGGATCACCACGTTTACCAATAATATCGCCACCTTCTCTAAATCCACGAATCCAGCGGTCGTCATTCCAACATAAACAATCAGTTTTCTCAGAAATGTCTGCAAGTGTTTTATCCAGCCAGGTGATATACTCAACATCGTTTTTGATAAGCGCATAGTCTTTTAGTATTTTCATTGCATAGATAAACTGGAATAAAACAAAAGTTGACTCACCTGTTTTACCCAGTCTTAAGCAATCGTTCCAGTCAGCGTGAAGCCCTGCAGGCATACCGTGAGGACCAAGATTATTCATTGAAAAATCAATAGCACGCTTTAGATGCTCGTATACAGACGCTTTTTCATTAACATCAGCAAACAAAATCTCAAAATCAAGGAAATCAATATCCCCTGTTTCATCAATGTATTTCTTAACTGTTGGGAATAACCATAAAGCATCATCAGCTCGATAACTTGGGTGATCTGTTTCCTTTACATAAGAATCATCATCGGGGGTATCTTCAAACCCCGCATTGTGATTGTACTTAACAAGTGGTAAACCTGCTCCGTTTGAAACTTGTGCCGAGAGCATAAACTCAATTTGCTTTCGTGCCATTTCAGGAGCAAGGTGTATGATACCTTGTATATCCTGCACAGTATCACGATAACCAAAACCATTACGCAGACCGCAATACTGGAACGAAGCTGCACGTGACCAAATAAATGTGATAAAACACTGATATGCATTCCACACATTAAGCATATTGTTAAACTTATCATCAGGCGTTTTAACTTGTAGATTATCAAGCTTACCATGCCAGTATTTTTTGAGTTCCTTTAGTTCATCATCAACACGAGTTTGAGATGATTTGTAGGTGTTTATTAACTCCTTTGCTTCTGCATCAGTTTTTTGACCTAAAATATAAATAAACTCTTTAGTTTCACCCGGTTTTAGTAAAACATCACTTTGTAATGCACCACAAGAGTTTCCGCAATAGTTCAGATCATTTTTTAACCCGTCTGATATTCCGGCAGGGTTAGCATAACTGCGATAATTTCCGACAAACTTATCTCTGTCTCCACAATAAGCTGTCACATCAGCACCAACAACACCAAACATACGAACCTTATTCGGGTCCTTAAAGTTCTCATTTATATGCTGCAAAACATAACCATCCTTGTATAAGGTTCTTGTTATAAAAAGTGTATATTGAAGATTTACTTGGTCTTGTTCGTAGTTTGAATCACTTGTAAACTCCACAAAACCGGTAACCGATAGATTGCGTGGTGTATCTCCATTGTTGGTGACCTTTAACCGCCAGATTTCATGTGTGGCATTATGCGGCACATAATAGTCAGTTTCGGTCTTAATATCTTTATATTCTGATGAAATTGTGGTATATGCTGTGCCGTGTCTACATTCCGACTTATATGTATCAAGCGACTTACCAACAGGCATCCACGATGCTGACCAAAAATCGTCAGCATCTTTATCACGAATGTAAATATATCTACCCGGCTGGTGTGCTGTGACTGAGTTAAAACGATATCGTGTTATTCGTCCTTTGGCACCTGACTTTACAAAACTATAACCACCTGCATTGTTGGAAATTATTGCACCATATTCCGGTGAACCAAGATAATTTGCCCAAGCTGATGGTGTTGCGGGGTTTGTAACTACATACTCTCTGTTCTCTAAATCGAAAAAACCGTATTGCATAACTACACTCCTTTTATTTTTTCTACTGCCATTTTAGCAGCTAATTGTTCTGCTCTTTTTTTTGAACTTCCTTGTCCTTCGCCGAAATATTTTCCATCTATTTCTACTTTTATTGTAAATAGCATATTGTGGGCCGGTCCTTGTGTGTTAATAACACTATAGATTATTGTATTATCACCTTTTGCTTGAATGATTTCCTGCAACTGAGATTTATAATCAGCATCTTTATTTATGGGTTTATTTATTTGTGATAAAAATAAATGAGTTATAACTTTCTCTAATGCTTCAAATCCACCGTCAAGATAAATTGCCGCAATTATTGCTTCAAACGCATCAGCAAGAAGTGCCGGTCTATCACGACCTTTTCCGAAAATCTCACTACGCCCAAGATATAAATATGCTCCAAGGTCAAAGCTTTTCGCCAGCTCTGCTAGATTTTTTTCGCAGACAATATGTGATCTGAGAAATGTCATCTGCCCTTCTGTCAGCTTGGGTTTATTTTTGTATATGAGCAAAGCAATTGACATACCAAGAAGTGAATCACCAAGGAACTCTAGTCTTTCATTGCCTTTGTCACCAAAAGTCGAACTGTCATTTGCATAAGAGCTATGGGTTAATGCCTGTTTAAGGTAACTAATATTTTTAAATGTATATGATAGTTTTTCTTGAAGGTCTAAAATATTCGATTTACTCATAAAAACAATTACACCTAATCTATAGCTATTATTTAAACATAAACCGATTGTGAGTGATTTTCAATGATTTTTTGTGTCTGTACGTAGCATTGCGTGCACACAAAAAATTATTGAAATCATGAACAACAAGTGGCGTTGGTGCTATTGTATCATAGAAATTAATTTTCTACATCAGTTATCTTCTACATCCTCATACACCATCGGTAAACCCTTCAGTGTCGGTAAACCACCATCAGCTATCTCCCATATCGTATCAAAGTTCCAACCTACATAGGTCTCTTGATTACGAAGTGCCTCATTTGTTCGTCCATGTGTTGATGTACTTGAACTTATGCTTGTATCAAAGTAACT
>JAITFR010000055.1 GCA_031281255.1 Oscillospiraceae bacterium | reverse complement strand
TTTGAATATTTTTTGATAATCCATCTGTTGTTAAAGGCCCTGTTGTTATGATAACAATTCCTGTTGGTATTTCTTCAATTTCTTCATTTATTACTTTAATTTTTGGATGATTTTTAATTTTATCCGTTATATACTCGGCAAACTTTTCTCTATCTACTGCTAAAGCTCCACCTGCCGGGATTTTTGTTTCATCCGCTGCTTTTATAATTAAGCTGTTTAAACGTCGCATTTCTTCTTTTAAGAGACCAACAGCATTTGATATATCATTAGCTCTAAGTGAGTTTGAGCATACAAGCTCTGCAAAATCATCTGAAATATGTGCAGGAGTTTTTTTATTCGGCTTCATCTCATATAGCTCAACATTAATGTTTCTATTTGCAATTTGCCAGGCAGCTTCACATCCTGCAAGTCCTGCACCAATAATTTTTACTGAATTACTCACCTAATTTCACCGCTTTTTATTTCTTCCACCTGCTAGCGTCAGAAACACATATTGTACTTTACTTAGTCGTCTTTTTTGCTGGTGTTTTCTTGGTTGCTGCTTTCTTAGTTGTTGGTGCTTTTTTAGTTGCCGGTTTTTTTGCTGTTGTTTTTGCTGTGGTTTTTGTTGTTTCTTCGGTAGTTTTTTTGACTCTGTAACCACGTTTATCTTCTGGTAAGAAGTTTTTACACTTATCATTTACGCAGAAAGGTTTTTTAGCACCCTTACCTGAAAGCTTAAACATTGTTTTACCACATTCAGAGCAGTTATCAGCCACCGGCACATCCCATGTAATAAAGTCACAATCCTTATTCTCGCAAGCATAGTATGGATAACCTTTTTTTGAAGTTCTTTTAAGAATTCGAGTGCCACACTTTGGACATTTACCCGGCATTTCAATAACAATTGGTTTTGTAAATGTACACTCGGGATAACCGGGGCAAGCAAGAAATCTACCAAAACGCCCTGATTTAAATACTAATTGTTTACCGCAAACATCACATACTTCATCAGAATACTCATCAGGAACCTTGATTCGTATACCATCGAGGTCTTCCTCTGCTTTGGTTAGTTCCTTGTTAAATCCATCATAAAAAGTGCTGAGAACATGTTGCCAGTTATCATTCCCTTTTTCGATATTATCAAGCTGCTCCTCCATACGTGCTGTAAAATTCAAATCTACAATGTCAGAAAATTTATCCATCATCAAACTGACTACAACCTCACCAAGTGCAGTTGGCCGCAAGAGCTTACCCTCTTTTACGATGTACTCACGGCTTAAAATAGTTGAAATAGTTGGTGCGTAGGTACTTGGACGACCAATACCAGTTTCCTCCATCGCTCTGATTAAAGTTGCTTCCGTGTATCTTGAGGGTGGCTGCGTAAACTTTTGTTCTGAATCTGTTTTGTCAAGTTTTAATGAATCATTTTCTTTTAGCTTGGCTAATATTGCATTTTTGCCATTCTCTGATTTCTTATCGGATGATACATCATCTGTTTGTTCCTCATAAACTGCTGTAAATCCCGGGAAAATATTAACTGAATTGTTGGCACGGAAAATGTGATTAGCACAAACTGCATCAATTGTTACACTGTCATATATTGCAGGTGCCATTTGACTGGCAACAAATCTGCTCCATATTAAGCGATATAATCTGTATTGATCGCTTCGTAGACTGCTCTTTATACTTTCAGGGGTTTTAAAAACACTACTTGGGCGTATTGCTTCGTGTGCATCTTGAGCGCTTCCTTTTGATTTGTAAAAGTTGGGTGTGCTAGGATATGATTTTTCTCCATAGGTTGAAGTTATATATTTTTTTGCATCTGCTGCGGCTTCGTTAGAGATTCTAAGTGAGTCGGTTCTCATATAAGTGATTAAACCAACAGTACCCTCATCGGTAATATCAATTCCTTCATACAATTGCTGTGCAATCATCATTGTTTGTCTTGGTGTCATACCGTGTCTTCTTGATGCTTCCTGTTGGAGTGTTGATGTTATAAAAGGTGGTGATGCAGATCGTTTTTTCTCAACTTTTTTAATGTTTTCTACAGTAAAATCATTAGATTTAATTGCATTTAACACATTATTTACATCATCTTCACTTTTTAATTCTACTTTTTTATTGTTAAAACCATAATAGTTAGCAATAAAACTACCTTTTTTATCAGGTGTGCTGAGCATTGCATGTAATAACCAATATTCCTCCGGTATAAATGCTCGTATTTCGTTTTCACGGTCTACAACCATTCTGGATGCAACAGATTGAACACGGCCTGCTGATAAACCTCGTCTGATTTTTTTCCACAAAAGCGGACTGAGCTTATATCCGACAATTCGATCCAAAATCCGTCTTGCTTGCTGAGCATCAACAAGTGACATATCTATTGGGCGTGGATTTTCTATTGCATTTTTTACGACTTTTTGTGTTATTTCGTTAAATGTAACACGAAATGCTTTATCATCAGGAAGCTTCAAAAGTTCCTTTAAATGCCATGATATTGCTTCACCTTCACGGTCAGGGTCTGTTGCAAGATAAACCTTATCACTTTTTTTAACAGCCGATTTTAATTCCTTTATTGTTGATTCACGTGCTTTTACCGGCTGATAATCGGGCTTAAACCCATCATCAACATCAACTCCTAGTTTACTTTTTGGTAAA
>JAITFR010000068.1 GCA_031281255.1 Oscillospiraceae bacterium | reverse complement strand
ACTGAGTTATGCAGGGCATTGGAGTTATCAGGAAATGCAAGATGCATTTGGTTTTTCTATAGAAGAATATCAATGGTTTGGTGGTTATCCGGGAGCAGCAGTATTAATAAATGATGAAGTCAGATTTAAGGAGTATATTCAAAACTCTATTATTGAACCAACAATGATAAGAGATGTGCTCATGACATCAAAAATTGACAAACCTGCACTGTTAAGACAATTGCTGGAAGTTGGAATCACCTACAGTACACAAGTTGTTAGTTATACAAAAATGTTAGGTCAACTGCAAGACGCAGGAAACACAACAACGCTTGCTAGATACTTAAATCTACTGGGACAAGCAGGTTTATTATCCGGCTTAAATAAATATAGTGGCAGTGAAATTAAAACAAAAGGTACAATACCAAGATTTCAAGTTCATAACAACGCATTATTTTCAGCAATGCAGAGATTTACTATTGAAGAAACGATGATGAACAACTCGCAGTGGGGAGCGGTTGTTGAAAGCTCGGTTGGCACACACCTTATCAACCAAGTTAATCAAATTGCAAATGCTTCACTATTCTACTGGCGCGAAAATGGAACAGAGATTGACTTTGTAATTAAAATTGGTAATAAAATCATCGGAATAGAAGTAAAAAGTGGCGATGAAAGCATTTCTGACAAAACAGTAAGCAGATTTAAGGAACGTTTCCCGGGAGCAGAACTACTATTAATCGGCAAACATGGAATACCTTATGAAGTATTTATGAAAGCTGACTTGAGAGATATGTAGAGAACGTAAGGTGATATAATGACACTTTTGCAATCATCTTGTTAAACCTCGCCCCTCTTGCACCTTCTCCCATTCTATGATAAAATACCCACCTGTTAAAAGGATGGTATTTTTTATGATAAAAGTTCCAGTTTTAGGATATGGAATTGTTGGCTCAGGTGTTGTGAGTTTACTTAACAAAAACGCTAAACACATAAGCAAAAACGCCGGGCAAGACATACAGGTCAAATACATTCTTGATATTAAAGAGTTTCCAAATGACCCGTTTGAAAAGCTTTTTGTAAACGACTTTGAGACGATTATACATGACCCGGAAGTCACTATAGTTGTTGAAGCAATTGGCGGTATAGGTATAGCTTATGACTATACACAGCGATGCCTACAAGCAGGCAAGCACGTTATCACCTCAAACAAAGAGCTTGTCGCAGAACACGGTGGAGAGTTAATGCGACATGCACAGGAAAGAGACGTTAACTTCCTGTTTGAAGCAAGCGTTGGTGGCGGAATACCGGTGATAAGACCACTTGTGCAATGCATGACTGCAAACATCATTGGTGAAATATATGGCATTTTAAACGGAACAACTAATTACATCCTTACAAATATGGAGCAAAACGGCACATCATTTTCTGATGCACTCCTGGAAGCACAGCAGAAAGGCTATGCAGAAGCAGACCCCACAGCAGACATTGAAGGATTTGACACATGTAGAAAAATTTGCATTTTGTCCTCACTTGCGTTTGGACAACATATATCACCAAATCAAGTACCAACAGAAGGTATAAAAAATGTAAAAACTAGCGATATGCACTACGCATCAACCTTAGGATATGAAATCAAGCTACTTGGACGAGCAAGAGCAATCAACGATAAAGCCGCTGTTTATGTAGCGCCACATCTGGTGAATAAAGACAATCTACTCTCAATAGTCAACTACGCAATGAACGGCGTTGTGGTACGTGGCAATGCAGTTGGTGATGTTGTTTTATGCGGTGCTGGAGCAGGGAAGCTACCAACAGCAAGTGCAGTTGTTGCAGACATTATTGATGCTGTAAAACACTTACATACTCGCAGATGGATAGGCTGGGCACAAGATAATGTTAATATAACAATTGACCCAAACCAGTTAGAATCAGCATGGTACATAAAAACAGACGCATCAAAAGAAAAAGTTGAACACGAGTTTGGTACAGTATTATTTGCTGAAAATAAAAACAAAACACCAACAACATCAGTTGGTAAGGAATACAATGAAACAGCATTTATTACCAGCGTTATGAGCGGTAATAAAGTAGATGAGTTACTAAGCAGAAGTATAAAAGCTCTGTCAAGATTTAGAGTATTAGGGGATCATTAAATGGCATTAATAGTTAAAAAATTCGGTGGCAGCTCCGTTTGTGATGCCGAGAGTATCCAAAGGGTTGCATGGATTATCGCCGAAACATATTCTGAAGGAAATAATGTTGTAGTCGTGTTATCTGCACCCGGAAACACAACAGACGAGTTAATAGAAAAGGCGATGGAGATTAACCCTCACCCGTCCAAACGTGAGATGGATGTACTCCTTTCGACAGGTGAGCAAATGTCAGTTGCACTTATGGCGATGGCACTTGAAAAACTTGGACTTCCTGCAGTATCTCTCACCGGATGGCAAATCGGAATGAACACCGACTCCGAATACGGAAAAGCACGCATAAAAGGTGTGTCAGCAGAGCGGCTTAAAGCAGAGCTTGACAGGCGTAGAATCGTACTCGTTGCAGGGTTTCAAGGAGTTAATAAATTTGACGATATAACAACAATAGGACGTGGTGGTTCAGATACAACAGCTATTGCAATTGCAGCAGAGCTAGGTGCAGATTTGTGCCAAATATACACAGATGTGGAAGGTATATACACAGCCGACCCGCGATATGTCGCCGAAGCAAAAAAATTGGATGAAATCACTTACGATGAAATGATTGAACTCGCTTCACTTGGAGCGCAAGTTCTGCACAATCGTAGCGTAGAAATGGCAAAAAGATATAGAGTAAAAATGGAAGTTCTTTCAAGCTTGGTGAGAAAGCCGGGCACAAAAGTCAAGGAGGTAACAAATGTGGAACATATAAAAGTAAGCAGTGTGGCAAAAGATACTGATATTGCGAGGATAGCAGTTGTCGAGGTAAGAGATGAACCGGGGGTTGCATTTAAGATGTTCCGTGTTCTTGCAAACGAAAAGATAAATGTCGATATTATCTTACAATCCATCAATCGTAACAACACAAACGATATAAGCTTCACTGTTGCAAAAAACGATATGAAACGAGCCGTTGAAATACTCGAAGAAAACAAAGAGGAAATTGGTTTTGCAAAGCTTGAAGTTACTGACGATATAGCAAAAGTGAGTGTTGTCGGAGCAGGGATGATGTCAGCACCAGGCGTTGCAGCACTAACGTTTGAAGCACTTTATGATGCGAAGATAAACATTGGCATGATTTCTACGAGCGAAATCAAAATATCAGTTTTGGTTGATTCAGGTGATGCAGACCGTGCCGTCACAGCAATCCACAACAAGTTCTTTTAATTGTATAACCTACGCGTGCTTTCATGACTCTTCTAATCCCTGATAATTGAGGTACAACACTATGGAAATTACAGAAAATATTCTTAGATACGAAGAAAAAATCGCTCTTATGCTGCGGTCTCTTTATGCTGAAAACGGATATGAACAGTACAAAATGAGCAGATTTGAGGAGTATGAGTTTTATTCTAAGAATAAATCATATCTACCGTCCGGTGAAATACTAACATTCACTGACACCGACGGTAGACTTATGGCGCTTCGCCCTGACGTCACGCTCTCAATTGTAAAAGGTTTAAAAAACGATGACAGCCAAAAGAAGCTTTATTATGACGAAAACATATATAGATCAGACGGTTCTGTTTTTAAGGAGCAACTGCAAGTTGGATTGGAATACATTGGAGATATTGATGATAACAAAATAGAAGAAGTGTTAAGTCTTGCTAAAAAAAGCCTTGATATCATAGCAGATGGCAGAAAAACGCACCTTGAGGTTTTTAAAGGTGACAAAGAAACACAACAAGGTGACTTAACATATTACAGCAATATGGTTTTTCACGGTTACATTGATGGTATTCCTAAAAAGATTCTATCAGGTGGGCGTTATGATGAGTTGCTTCATGGTTTTGGAGTGAAAAAAGGAGCAATTGGTTTTGCCGTATACCTTGATTTGATTGAGCATCTTTTTCAATATGAAAAACTAACTCAAAATAACATACCAACATCAACAACAGAAGTAAAACATGAATTATCTATGATTAGTGTTGCTTTGCCAAAAGGACGACTAGGAGAAAAAGCTTATGAAATGCTCAAAAACGCTGGTTATGAGTATTCGGAGAGTGATTTTGAAGACCGCAAGCTAGTGTTTGAAAACAAAGAAAAAGGTATACGTTATTTTTGGGTAAAACCCTCAGATATAGCTGTTTATGTTGAGCGTGGTGTTGCAGATATTGGTATAGTTGGCAAGGATATTCTAATGGAAAACAACAGTGATGTAAATGAGCTTTTAGACTTAAAACTTGGTAAGTGCAAAATGTGCATCGCTGCTCTTAAAGGCACAGAAGTAAACAAAATGGAGAGAGCTTTAAGAGTTGCCACAAAGTTTCCAAACATCGCAAAAAATCATTATGCCATGCAAAACCGAGACATTGACATCATAGTTCTAAACGGCTCAATAGAGCTGGCACCACTTTTGGGTTTATCTGATGTTATAGTCGATTTAGTCGAAACAGGAAAAACACTTGAACAAAACAATCTCGTAGTTATCGAAACTATAGCCGACATAAGCGCACGACTAATTACTAACAAATCAAGCTACAAGTTCAAAAAAGACGTGATAGATAAACTATGCGAGAAATTAGTTGTGAAATGAATAATCACAGTTAACCGGACATACTATCACGATAATTCTGAGCATCTTGCAAAAAGGTATCAAGAGGAACATCTTTATACAAACCCTGTCGCCATTGAGTGTAGTCGAACGGCTCTCTACGCAGTAAAGCTATAAAACGCTCAGCTTCAACAAGCCCAAGTTGCTCTGCGAGGATTCGCATACCATCATCTCTAAGCACCGTATTACTTCTCATCAACCTCACTCCTTATAAAATCGATAGGATTCATAACTATAATATCAGAAATTGGTTTATTTAGAACCCTTTTATCAGTAGTTAGAAAATAGTCTGCGTCAAGATAGATAGCACAAGCTAAATGAGATGCATCCATTTGTTGTAACCCTAATGTCATCAACATACTGGCTTTATTTGCAATTTCATCATTTAAATCACAATCGGCACAGGCAATGTATTTCCATTCATTTATCCGGTTTCGCACCTCTTCAAATGGGTTAGCTCCATTTTCATAATCTAAAACAAATGACCAACAAAGCTCAAACTCACCTTGCTTAATTCTCTCTTGTACATCAAGTTTCGCTTCAGTCTCTAATTGAATCACAAGAGCATTTTGGTTATCAAAAGGTCTGTTATAACAACAGTTATCTAAATAAATCTTCATCATCAGCTCCTTATGTGGATTTTAACATAAAAAGCATTGCTTTACAACAATGATGAGAATTTTTGAGTTTCTCTAACAGGATATGTTATAATGAATCACATAAACAAAGCACATATGGGAACCGACAAAGGTGACCTAAGTCAGAGCCTGTCCACCACATATATGCTCGTTAACTGAACAATATCATACACTTTAATGTAAATCAACACATTTTTTGTTTTTTGCTTTAAACTAAACGCAACCATGTTACAGTATACACATCGCTTTGGTTTTGTACGAAACCACTACGAAATCAACAACAAATAGTTACTAAAATATTATCACTCCGTCTACAATAAAATCTTCCACTCTATCAGTGGTAAAATTAATGATAGCTTCAACAGTCGCTGTTCTGCTTGCATTAAATACATTAGTAATTGTTGCATTCACTCTTAAATACCACGAACCATCATGTGCTTGAATCCTTTCATCAACGCCTCTACGCCAATCGACATCAAACCCATATGGGAAAAGCTCTTCTCCTACATTCATAAAAGCTCTTTCTGCGATAGATATATCTGTATTACGATTTCCTCTGCGATCAAGAGCAGATACTATATCAGCATCTCTGTCTTCTTCTATTAATCTTGGAGAAATCATTAGAAACTCCCGGACTGTCCAAGCATCGGATTCCCACCAACTTATATCATCATCAAGTGTTGTTCTTCCTGAAATATTTGAGAGTGTGAAATTTGTACCATCATAGCTTATATCTAATGATGCATTAACTATTATGTCAATTGATAAAAACACAGCATTACTATACTCGCCTCTAACTAATTTTGTATATCGTTCAAGTCTCAATCCTACAACACTCCAAGTATTTTCATCTTTTACAACCCATGTTCCTTCAGATAACACAAACATGAAATACTCTGATAAATCTCCTGATATATCTGCAAAACTATGTAATCTTGATGGATCTATCTCACTACCATCATCAGTATAAATGTCATAAGCATAAAAGTTTGTAAACCCAACAACTGCTGCTCTAAGTGCTGACTGTTGAGAAAAAGTTATTTGTACAGTATCTGGAGAAGGAGTAGGACTTGGCGAGGGTGATACATTTGGTGTAACGTCAGGAGTTGTAGTTGGTGTTATTTCTGGCGTTGGAGTTACTTCGATTTTTTGTGATTCATTATATTCATCTTCTAGGGCAATTATTTGTTCTAAAAGCTCATCAGCATCAGAGTTATTTTGATCTAAACTAAGAACCAACCCTACAAGTCTTCTTGCCTCATCGAAATATTGGTTATACAAGGACTCTTCTGCTTGTATTAAAGTAATACGAATAAACTCTTCTCTGCTTACCTCTTTTATCTCTGAAAACCTAACAACAGCTGGCTGTTCTTCAGATGAAGTAAATAGACTAAATTCGAAATGTTTGGTACTATCTGCTGTGAATAAAGATTCTATTTCTGCACCCTTTATTGAAGGTACGCCAAAAGTTGACTCTGTTATAATGCTTCTGCCAAATTCATCTAATAGGCCAATTGTAAACTCAAAGATGCTTTCCGATGGTTCATTACTGTTCTTTTTGAGCATACCAGTCAAAGTATATGTGTAATATGTATTATTACCTAATCTATATCCATCTTGAATTAACTTTAATTCAGATGCACCTAGAGGTATAGAGTTTTCGTTTATTCCATCAAATTCTACGTTTTCCATCAAAACTGTATCAAAATATTCTCGCTGTGGACCACTTGCTGGAGAGGGAAAGCTAATTAGTGCAATTATAGTAAAAATAAATATCGTTATACTTAAAAGCACAACCTTAATGTTACGAGCTTTCTTTTTGTCACTAAATTTAGATTTTTTAACACTACTAATTAAAAAACATGTACAAAGCATGACAATTCCAGAAGAGATAATAAATAGAACAGGAATACGAGCGAATAGAGATAATACTATAATGAGCAATATTCCTGTTATATAAGGTATGAATTTTCTTACGCTTTTATGCATTATTAAACGAATAATGTTATTATTTGTTTCAACAGTTGCAGGTGGAAGCGTAGTATCATTATTAACGTGTGATTCTTGTCTGTCAGATATATTATCCTTTTCAATTTTAGCTCCACAGTTTGTACAGAATTCTGCATTATCTGTTATATCGTTATTACATTTCTGGCACCTTATTGTGATCATCAGATTCCTCCTCCTATTATGTGATGCACTTTTCAGTTTTTATCATAGCGAAATATATATTATGTCTACGATAATTCTGTTTTTGGAAACGAAAAATGCCGTGTACAATCTGCTCTGACGAGCAGCCTAACATACACAGCATGTTATAAGTGCTACACAAACGACTACGTAATGCTTGCGATAATGAACAAAGCATTGTAAAATAGCCTTGGTGTTGCTTATGCAATTGTGTACATAGGATTATTATGTATGCAGGGCGGGGAGTGGTAGTAACACTTCCTCGCCTGCCGCCGACAAGTCGACGAGGCACTTTCGTTTCCATTTATTAGTATATATTGTGCTAGAAATAAATGCAAGTATTTTATCAGGATATGTTATAATGAATCACATAAACAAAGCACATATGGAAACCGACAAATACAAGGAACATTTCTATGATAAAAATCATTAAATTAAATGAGATAAGAGAATCAAATATAACTCTTGAAACTACTGCAAAATCAATAACAAGCACAGTTGCAGAGATTATTGCAGATGTTATTAAACGTGGAGACAAAGCTGTACATGAATACACAAAACGCTTTGATAAATGCGACATTAGTGAGTTTGAGCTATCAGAATCAGAAATTGAAAATGCGATAAAAAACGTTGATTACGAGTTTATTAAAATCATGGAGCGTGCAGCTAGAAACATTGAAGATTATCACCGTAATCAAATAAGAACGGGATTTGAAACAAAGTTTGAGGATAAAGGAATTGTATTAGGGCAGAAAATTATACCAATAGAAAAAGTATGTTGCTACATTCCCGGAGGCACTGCACCATATCCATCATCTGTGTTAATGAACTGCATACCTGCAAAAATTGCAGGAGTTAACCAAATGTTTATAACCACACCACCGTCACCAACCGGTGTAGATGCTCGCATATTAGCAGCGGCAAAAATTGCAGGAGTTGACAAGGTGTTCACTATTGGAGGAGCGCAGGCGATAGCAGCATTTGCGTTTGGCACAGAGACAATACCACAAGTCAGCAAAATCACAGGCCCGGGCAATGCTTATGTTGCGGAAGCAAAGCGTCAAGTTTTTGGCGTTGTGGGTATTGACATGCTCGCAGGGCCCAGTGATATTTTGATAATCGCTGACAAAAACGCAAACCCGATATATGTAGCAGCGGATATGCTCTCACAATGTGAGCACGGAACAGACTCACCTGC
>JAITFR010000137.1 GCA_031281255.1 Oscillospiraceae bacterium | reverse complement strand
GGTTATGTTAATATTAGTCGTAGTTGGCAGAAAAATGATGTTGTTGTCTTAAACTTAAACATTAAACCACAGCGTATTTACGCAAACACAAAAGTACGTGCAAATGCCGGTAATGTTGCGCTTATGTATGGCCCGCTCGTATATTGTTTTGAAGAATGTGATAATGGTGCAGATTTATCCGCACTTCGTTTACCAAGAGACTCAGAGATACGATTTGTAAAAAAACATGTTAATCAAATTGGTGAAATTGTAGTTTTAGAAACCGAAGGTTTGCGTGCAAAATCAAGTGATGCACTTTATTCAAGTACACCACCATCCAAAGAAAAAACTACCCTAACCGCAATCCCTTACTACACATGGGGAAATCGTTGTCAAGGTGGTATGCGAGTTTGGTTAATTGAGTAATCTACAGTGAACGTAAACGGCGATTTACTAAATAGTTAGATAAATGCTGTGATAACTTTTCAAGCAAGATAAGATCATCTATCGGTTTTATTATGTAATCACATGCTCCAAGGTGCATAGCAACTGTAATATTGTCAATAGTTCCATCAGATGTTAAAAATATGATGGGTGTTTCTTCATGAATTGGGAACTTACGTATTATCGGTACCAGATCAAACCCGTTTAATCCCGGCATCATACAGTCGAGTAGTATTAAATCAGGAGTTATAACACGCATAACTTCTTTTATTCTTTCCGGTTCAGGAAGAGTTCTTACAATATAATTATCTTTTAGTAAATAATTTATAGATTTTAGAATACTTGGATTATCGTCAACAGCCAGTATTATTGGTTTATCAACATCTCTTTTTATCGGATTTGTATGTAATTCTATGCAATCAATTAAATCTGCATCTGTAGCCGGTTTTGTTATATAGTCTACTGCCCCAAGAGATATACCTTTGATTAAGCTTTCTCTGTCTCCTTGTGCAGATAAAAACACTACTTTTATACCCGCATAACCGGGGTTTGATTTTAACATTTTTATAACTTCATAACCGTCAACATTTGGCATATTTACGTCTAGTAAAATTAAGTCGGGAATTATACGTTCAAGGATTTCAAATAGAATATCAACAGATTGTGCCGGATACACTTCGTAGTGTTCTTTTAGTCTGTTTTTTACTGATATTAAACTGTAGTTTACATCATCGACATAGATAATTTTCCCTCGTGTTTTTGTCATGATAATACCTCCTTGTTATTACCGATGTTCTCCTTCGCACCCCATGTAAAAACTAACTTTGTTACACTTTTTACTTAACTTCAGATAAATCCTGAATAATTTTACTGTAGTTCATTCTGTCTACACTTTCTCGTAAACTCGTTACAAGGTTTTTATCTAGTTCATATTGATATTTATCAATTTCTTCCATTGTTTCATCCACAAGATTCATATCATAATCAACACATGCAGCTGAAAGCTTTTCTAATAATTCTCTGTCAATTATATTCCTTTTTTCTTTGGGATTTGCTTCGTTTATCGCAGTAAAAGCATTTTCTAACTCAGAAACAAGTTTTTTTGCTGTTTTGATAAATACCGGATTGTGTTTATTGATATAGTTTAAATCATTAGAATTAGCAGCTTCTTCCAAAAATCTTGCGCTTTTTCCTACCTCATCAGCATGAATATCAAAGCTTGCACCTTTGATACCGTGTACATTTGTTTTATATTCAATCAGATTATCTGCACCATTTTTTTCAATAATTTCTAACATCGCACGAACACTGGATGTATACGACCGTAAAACTGTTAAGTAAATCCCTTCGTTACCATCATACCGTTCAAGTCCTTTTGTTATATCGAGACCGGGTATTTTCATATTACTTATCCGTACAGCATTTTGATCTTCTATGACGTCTACAATACTTGGTTCGCTAGTATACATGCCGGCTTCAAGTGAACGACGAGTAGCTTCTAAGACATTAGCCGGTTGTATATCACGTATATGTTTGTTTAATACGAAGGTTAACCTGCGTATATCTATAGGTTTAGAAAGGAAATCATCAAATCCGTTTTGTAAGAAAACCTCTGATTGACCCACAACTGCATTTGCGGTAAGCGCAACAATCGGGTTTTCATATCCTAATTCACGCAATTTTTTTGTTGCTTCCATTCCATCCATTAATGGCATCATGTGGTCCATGAAAATAATGTCGTACACCTTGCCATCATTAACTTTATCTATAGCTTCAAATCCGCTTTCCGCAACTTCAATTTTCAGCTTAAAGAGCTTCATAAGTCCGGCGGCAACATATCTATTTGTTTCTACATCATCAACAATTAAAACATTTCCATAAGGCATTATATCGCGAACAATCTTACGTCGCTCTCCTTTGATTTCATCAAAATATGAAAAACCTTTAAGACTATCTGCAATTTCTTTACCCAGAACTTCATCATCAACTGTTTTTTGAGGTAAATATACAGTAAATGTCGAACCTTCATCAGGTTCACTTTCTACAGATATACTCCCGTTCATCATATCTACCAAACGTTTTGTTATTGCCAGCCCTAATCCTGTTCCTTCAACAATATATTTGCCTTTTTGTTCAAAACGGGAGTATTCGTCAAATAGTTTATCCAATTGCTCTGCTGTCATACCATATCCTGTATCTTGCACTTTTAAAACCATTGTTACAGTGCCTTCTTTTTCACCCGGTTCAATTGAAAAAGATACAGTAATTTTACCAATGTTAGTGTACTTAAATGCGTTAGAAAGAAGATTGTTAACAATTTGTTTTATACGCAGCTCGTCACCGATTAATTTTGCCGGTATGTTCTCGTCAATTAAAAGTACAAACTCAATAGGTTTACTGCCTATTTTTATTATGTTTAATTGAACAGAATCATTAATTAAACTTGCAGTTTCGTAATGATTTGGTAAAATATCTAATCTTCCTACTTCAATTTTGGAGAAATCTAATATATCATTTATAATTCCAAGAAGCAAAATACTGGAATTATATATTCTTCTTAGATTTTCTTTGCTATCAGGAGAAAGTGTCTCACTTTGTGCCATGATTTCAGTTATGCCCAGTATTGAGTTCATCGGTGTTCGTATTTCGTGACTAACATTTGCGATAAACGCTGATTTAGCTTGATTAGCAAGCTCAGCGGCTTCTCGAGCTTCACGCCGTTCAAAACCGGATATTGCAAGTGCCATCAAGTCTGCAAGTGATGATACAAAGTTTTGCTCTTCAACCAACCACTCTCGTTTTTCCGGAAACTCTTCGCATCTATCCAAATCAGCACTAACAAGACCGGCAAGTTTTCCATCAACACGTATTGGAGCTTCAAGCATAGCACATAAAATTGGATTATATCCATCGTCCAGCTCTTCTGATTCATCGATATTACTTGCTATAATTAGTCGTTCTGATTGCAACAGTTTTGCGTATTCCCTACGATCCTTAAGCTCAAAATTATCACTTACACTAAACTCACCGGTAGACCTCTCGTAAGTGGTGATATTTATAAGAGCATCCTCATCAGATGTTATTCCCCATATACTTATACGGTGTACATTTAGAACTTTTGTACCCTCTTGTGCGATAAAATCAGCAGCAGCTTTTACATCACCTTCCGGGATTTTTGATGATTTTGTTATTGTTACTAGTGCATTTGATAATTGTTTTGTATATTCGTATTGATACGCCATTATCCGCTCGGTTTCTTTAACTTTTGATATATCTCTAGCTATTCCAACAACACCGACCACTTTACTGTCAACAACCAGAGGTACTTTTGTCGTTTCAAAAAGAATATTTTTTCCCACACTGTTCGTTAATATTTCTTCAATAACAACTGGTTTACTTCCATGCATAGCGGTTATATCGTTCATATTCGTTTTAAGAACCATTTGTTTCGATAATCCTAAATCACTATCATTTTTTCCAATAATTTCATCCATTTTTTTCCCGTAATGTTTAAGCATAGCTTTGTTACAATGGGTATAAAAAAGATCTGAGTCTTTGGTGAAAATAATATCGGGTATGGAGTCAAGAAGTGTTGATAATGTGGTGGTTTCAAGTGCTAGTTTTTTTGTTCTTTCTTCAACCAGTGTCTCCAATCGTTTGTTAATTATTTTCAATAAATTATCGCGTTTTTCCAACTCCTCTATCATATATGCACCTTTGATAGCGGTGGAAATGTTTACTCGTAAGGATTCGTAATTGTTTATTGAAACTCCAGGGTTAAATGGCATAAGCATAACGCCATATTCTTCGTCCTTGATAAATAAAGGGAAGAAAAACAAATCGTGCCGTACATTTACAAAATCTATATCTACAACAGTTAAATAGTTTGTAAATGATATTGATGTTCCACTAATATTTTTTTCAGCAATGATCTCATTATTTATAAAGCCCGTGAGTAAATCAATAGACCTGTCTGCTTCAGGGTCACTACTTCTTATTGGATGTTTATATAATCCGATTACTGTAAAGTTTATCATTAACTCAGGAAGTGTTCTTAGTAATTCGTATGAAAGCTGTTTTACATCAAATAAGACGGCAATATTGCTCACAACTCTACGTAACATCAGCATTTCATCATTTAATGCAAACTCTTTGATTAATACATCTTTATATTTTAATAAAACATCTTTTGCTTCTTCTTCTAAACAACCGCATGATTCTCGGATTATCAACTTTGGTTTAACATATGTTTTAGATTTAACAGGCTTTTTATCAATTTTTCTTTGAAGAGTTTTTGCACTTATTTTACCAATTTCATGGAAATTCTGTTGTACAGTACATATTGGTGGTACAAATGTTTCAGAGTCTCTATCATCATCAAACCCCACAACTGCAAAATCGTGAGGTACTTGATAGTTTTGGGCTTTTAATTCACTTAACACTCCAATTGCAGTCGAATCATCACAAGTAACAATTGCATCAATTTTTAAGTCAGGGTTTTCTAATATTTTTCTAACCGCAAGATACCCACATTCATTACTAAAATTTCCCGGAAAAATATATTTTTCATCGTATTTAATTGAGTTTGCTTCAAGAGCTTGTTTATATCCTTCGAGACGAGCTTCTGCTTCCGGGTGACCGTCCGGTCCTTTAACATAAGCAATATGTTTTTTTCCATGTTCTTTAATTAAATGATCAACAGAAAGGAATGCACCTTTAGTATTATCAATAAGTACAGATGGTACTCCGGGCATTATATAAGACACTGAAACAATTGGAAAACGTTCTGCAATTCTATCTGTATATATCTTAAAATCATCTTTATTAACAATGCTTGCAATAAAACCGGAAAAAATGATAACTCCATCTAATGTTTTACTACTTAATATTGTTTCAATACATGTTTCAAAATGTGAGGATATATCATAGTTTATTGTTTGATATGTGCCAAAATATGCTGTTAAATGAATATCATTTTTTTCTGCATAGTTAACAATACCTGTCCAAATATCATACTGACAGGTATTATCTAAAGTCGAGAATAATACACCAAAATGAAGCCGTTTGTTGTCTATCATAAAAACTCCATTCTAAATCCTTTTGGAAAAATCAGCATAATTATATCACAAAAATGACTTATTATCAAGAAATACAACTTATCCAAACGCTGCTTGATTCATGTTTGGGCTTGAACGTCCTTCCAGGTCCGGGAATCTGCGTTCGAGAGCGGCAAATGAGATTTCTACATCTTCATGAACTTCATCCGGTAAATATGCTCCAAGTGTCACCATATCTTTGTCTCTGAGTGTGTTCCACACAAAGTTGAGTGCAACATACGGTGTTACTCTGCCTGCTGCCATAGACTTTATAACCATTACAGGTTTTTTCGCTTTATTTATAATACCTGCGATTGCTTCAATTTCTACTTGCATCAAAAATCCTAAACAGTTGTAAATCTGTATATATGTTTCAACATCATAATTATTTGCATCTGAATAAACAATTAACTCCGGCATGTGAGCTGATAAGCCGGGGATTAAATCGTTTTCTCTAATCATTGATGTATAGTCATCTAAACGTTCAATTGTACCTTTGTTTTTGTTTACTAATTGCTCAACACTGGAGTGGTGCGGCAGACATAGCTTGGCATTTATCTCTTTGCTGCGTTTTATAATTGCGGCAGCACTTTCTCTGCCTTCTTTTGTATCGTCAACATTGATGATAGGTGTGTCAATTAGGATAAACTCTTTTTCAAACTTGTCACTTGCCATTTTTAACGCATCGAGAATCACAGGAGTATTTCCAAGCGGACCCATGATTGCATTTATACCGTAAGTTAGATATGCTTCAAACATTGGTAAAAAGCTTTCAGCAGTGTTATATTTTCTTGTAATCATATTATCCAGCGGTACACTTTTGTGACTCCAGCCTAACAACCAGTTTGTGCCTATAAGCATACGCGGCAGTGATATTCCTGCTACATTTGTTCTTGGAAATTGTTTCATAATTTTTAATTTGCCTTTCTATAGTAATTGACCGTATTTTTTAACAAAAATATTTTTAAAGATAGTGACAAGTACCATGTAACATAAAACTGTCAGTAATAACCAACCGAAGAATTGCAATGGAAGTGCGGCTAATCCGATTGCAGCACCCAGTGGGGTGAATGGTATTGCTGTTAAAATAGCAATTGCGGAGAATGAAATTAAGATTAACGGCAATGATGCACGGCTTTGAATGAATGGAATCTTTGGCGTGCGTATCATGTGGATAACAAGCGTTTGTGTCCACATGGATTCAACAAACCAACCTGCGTGGAATATTGCTATAAAGAGTATTTGTGCTTCAGAACCTGCTGCTAACTCGTGGAACATACCACCTGCCACAGCCGGAGCTATTATAAAGTACATTAAAACATAAGTAGTTATATCGAATACCGAACTTGTCGGCCCTATCCAAAGCATAAACTTCCCAATTGATGAAGCATCCCATTTTCTTGGTTTTTCGAGAAACTCCTTGTCAACATTATCCCATGGGATTGCCGAGCAGCTTATGTCGTAAATCAAGTTAAGCAGTAGTATATGAATTGGTAACATTGGTAAAAACGGTAAAAATGCACTTGCAACCAAAACAGAAAACATATTTCCAAAGTTAGAGCTTGCTGTCATTTTTATGTATTTTATCATGTTAGCAAATGTTTTTCGCCCTTCGATGATACCTCTTTCCAGAACCATCAAGTCCTTTTCGAGAAGTATTACATCAGCGGATTCCTTTGCAATATCAACGGCTGTATCAACCGATATTCCAACATCGGATGCTTTCATGGCTGCCGCATCGTTTATTCCGTCACCCATGTAACCAACATCATGTCCGTTATTTCGTAAAACAGTGATAATTCTAGCTTTTTGTTGCGGCGAAAGCTTCGCAAAAACACTGACCTTTTCAGCGTTTTTAGCAAGCTCCTCATCGCTCATTTTTTCTATATCTGTACCCAGCAGAACCTTATCGACCGGAATCCCAACTTGTTTACATACAAAACGTGTTACCTTATCGTTGTCACCTGTCAGAACTTTTACGCTCACGCCATTACTGTTTAACGCTTTTACCGCTGCTGCTGTTGATTCTTTTGGCGGGTCAAGAAATGCAAGATAACCGATTAGTGTCATATCGGATTCATCCGCTGCCGAAAAAGCTCCAACCGGGGGTGGATTATTTTTTTGCGCAACTGCAATAACACGCAAGCCATTTTCGTGAAACTCGTTTACTTTATCGAGTATAAATGAGCGAACATCATCAGTAAGTGGCACAACCTCACCTTTGTATTCGGCAGAGTTACAAACAGCGAGAACTTCTTCAACAGCACCTTTTGTTATCATTTGCGTTTTTTGGTGCGTTGCATTGTCCATCACAACAACACTCATACGACGACGTTCGAAATCAAACGGTATTTCGTCAACCTTGGTAAACTTTTTCGCTATATCACGCAGAGCTTCAATATCTTTTTCTTCTTCATGTGTCCGGTCGATTATTGATACGTCCATCAAGTTTTTTAGTCCGGTTTGATAATAACTGTTTAAAAAAGCATGCCGCAAAACCCTTGTGTCTTCTTCACCTTGAATGTTCATGTGGTATTGCAAAACTACCTTGTCTTGGGTAAGTGTGCCTGTTTTGTCAGTGCATAAAATGCTCATTGAGCCGAGATTTTGAATTGAGTTTAAGTTTTTGATAATGGTTTTTTTGCGTGACATTGCAACCGCACCCTTTGCAAGGCACGTGGTTACAATCATTGGCAGCATTTCCGGCGTTAGCCCGACCGCAACTGAAAGCGCAAACAAAACAGC
>JAITFR010000097.1 GCA_031281255.1 Oscillospiraceae bacterium | reverse complement strand
CCAATAACAAATCCGAATATTGTCAGAGCGTATCAATCTACTAAGCCTGCAAGCGAAACAAACAAAGCAGCTAGTAAGCGTGATGAAGTTACGTTCTCAGCGGAAGCTCTAAAGTTTTCTAAAGCATTAACACAAGCTAAGGAAGCACTTGAGTTTCGCACGCCGGAAGAGAAAGCTCATATCGCAGGTATCAAAGAAGCTATTAGCAAAGGTGAATACAGAGTTAGTAGCGAAGATATTGCCGATAAAATTCTCTCCAGTGTACTAGGAGCTATCTAATGAGGCAAATGCTTGCTGATTTGTGCGTAATTCTTGGAGAGCAAAAAGAAGCTTTAACAGTCATGTTAAAACTCGCCAAAGAAGAACGAGATGTGTTGGTAAGCGGAGAATCTGAAAAACTCGAAGCAATAATTCGTTTAGAACTTAAAGAAATATCAAGGCTCGGTGCGATTGAGAAAACTCGCGTCGAGTCTTGTTTTAGACTTGCAGAAGCACTAAATATTCCTACTGAGAATATAACAGTAACAAAAATTGCAGAAGCTGCAAACCCGGATGAGCGTGAAAAAATTATAAAAATTCAAAAAGAACTGATGGACATAATTGACGAACACGCAAAAGTCAACAAAGAAAACCGTCAGCTTATCGCCACCCACATAGAATACTCGCAAACAATGCTTGAACTTATGGTTGGGGTTGAAGACCCGTTAAACAATATGTACGGTGGTGACGGAAAAGCTGCAAGTGATATAAAGCGAAAAACAGGAATGTTCGACGGCCATGCTTAAGCAGGGAGTAGGGAATTGGGAGTAGGGAATTGGGAATAGGATTAGAAGTAGTAATACTTCTAATTTTTTATTAACACTCCCTATTCACAAATCACCCGGCTCTGCGGAGCCACCCTCTTTACTAAAGAGGGCATGGAGTCCCAATCTCCATATCTCTCGTCATTATTAATCATTAATTATTAATTATTAACTAAATAGTAATGTATAGCGAGAAAATTACGATAATACTATTAGAAGGATTCTATTAGAAACGTAGTGAGAATGGATTCTCTTAATATCATCTAAAAAATGACTTGTCATTTAAGATGAATATATGGAGAATATTTTTATGAGAGCAACATTTTTCGGATTAGAAATCGGTAAAACCGGACTTTCAACAGCACAGTTTGGACTTGATACAACAGGTCATAATATAGCCAACGTAGATACCGCAGGGTATACACGCCAACGTATAGTACAAACAGCAATTGACCCGTTTGCTACTATTGGAAAGTTTGCACCAATGGGGCAAGGTTTGGTTGGCGGTGGTACACGTGTGCAAATATTAGATCAAATACGTTCTGCATACTTAGACAGACGCTTTAGAACAGAGTCTACAAATCATGAATACTGGAGTACGAGGTCACAAAGTCTTTCGTACATTAGGTCATTTTTTGATAATGTAAATGAAAAGACAAGCATAAACTACAGCTTGGCTGAGTTTTTCAAATCTATGAAAATCTTTTCGGAAGACCCTGTATCAGGTGCACCACGTACTCTTATGCAAACTGCAGCGATGGACTTAGTTCAGCAAATAAATATGATTCAATCAGGACTTATTGATTTACAAAGAAATGAAAACAGAGTCATTGAAACAAAAGTTGCAGAAATAAACAGAATTGCTGAAGGAATAGCTGATCTTAACACAGCAATTTATGGCTTTGAAATAACAGGCATGATTGCAAACGATTTAAGGGATAAACGTCAATTGCTTGTGGATCAACTGGCAGAGTTTGTTGATATTGAATATAGAGACATTCCTGAGTTTGACAAAGAAGGGAATCCCCTTAATGCATCAATATTTGAAATAAAAGTTGCAGGCGTAACACTTGTACATCACGACTACACAAATGAACTCCGTGTTCGGGAAATTGCAAACAATATACCCGGTGAAGAGCCTGTTTTTGATGTATTTTGGTTTGGTGGAGATAACAATAGACCACTGGATGGTGAGTCTCTCAGTTGGAACTCCCTTACTGGTGGTCAACTTAAAGCACACCGTGATGTTCGTGATGGAATGGGACAATCTTCAAACAGTATAGATAGAGGTATTCCATACTACGTAGAAATGATGAACAATCTAGCAAGAGCACTTGTTTCAGAGATAAATGAAGTTCATCGACAAGGTTGGTCAAATCATCCAAATGGTTCAGAAACCGGTATCAACTTTTTCCACGAAGATTCAACCTGGTTCAACTTTGTTGATACATCAGGAAGTATAACACTCGAGTGGAGTGCAGAATATAACAGATGGCAAAACTTTGATGGATCATTATGGATTCAAGAAACACCTACCGGATTTATTGATCAAAGTGGTAATGATGCTAGCGGTTTTAATCAAGTGCTGGATTTATCAAAGATAACTGCAAGAAATATACGCTTGGATCAAAGAATAATTGACAATGCATTTAACATAGCAGCATCTTCAGAGCGTATTGGCAGAGCCGGTGAAGGCGATTCGGAAGAATTACAAGCCGGTAATAACGAAAATATAAACAGACT
>JAITFR010000041.1 GCA_031281255.1 Oscillospiraceae bacterium | reverse complement strand
TGGAGGAAAATTATGAGACTATTAACAAGATCGGATTTTGATGGACTGGCTTGTGCAGCTTTATTAAAAGAACTCGGAGTTATTGACTCGTGGAAGTTCATACATCCCAAAGATATGCAAGACGGTTTAGTAGAAGTAACAGAAAATGATGTGCTTGCAAACGTTCCGTATGTGGAAGGTTGTAATATGTGGTTTGATCACCACTCCAGCGAGCACCAACGCCTTAAGCCAGGGCTTGAATATAAAGGCATGAGCCGTATTGAAGACAGTGCTGCTCGTGTTATTTATGAATATTATGGTGGTGTTGAAAAGCTTCCAAAAATGGAAGAAATGGTCATAGCAGTTGACAAGGTTGACTCAGGTAAGCTCACACGTGAGGATATTCTTAATCCAAAAGGTTGGGAGCTTCTCGGATTTTTGATGGACGCACGTACAGGGCTTGGTCGTTTCCGTGACTTCCGTATAAGCAACTATGAACTTATGGAAAACCTGATTGATGCGTGTGCAAGTCAAGGTATCGACGAAATACTGGAAAATCCTGATGTTCAAGAGCGTATTAAACTATATTTTGAGCAAGATGCTCTCTTTAGAGAAATGCTTCTCAAATATACAAAAACCGATGGAAATGTAATTATCACAGACCTTCGTGATGTTAGCCCAATTTATACAGGCAACCGTTTCCTCATCTATAGCTTGTTCCCGGAGCAAAACATCTCAATTTGGATAGTTGACGGCAGAGAGAAAATAAACTGTGCAATTGCAATGGGTCACAGTATTCTTAATCGTACCAGCAAAACAAATGTTGGTGAGCTTTGTCTGAAATATGGCGGTGGTGGTCATAAAATGGTCGGTACCTGCCAAGTTCCTTATGGTGATGCAGACAAAGTTATTAAAGAAATCGTAGAAAAAATGAAATCCGACGGGTAAGTATATATAATAACTTTTTAAGCATAAGCCACTTGTGAGGAGGTCTCTAACTATGCAAAAAAAGTTTCAACTGCGAAAGTTGATTATTAACTCCTTACTTGCAAGATCACTACTTGTTTTAGTGGCATTTATTTTAATGGTTGCATCCAGTTGCTTCATAATGTTTCGCACACTAAATGCAAAGCATCTGCAAAATGCAGATGAAATAATGAATAGCACCGCTGCTTATGTATCACGTGTTTTGACCGAACCTGAAACTACTTTAAACTTTATCGCCGGTAACATAGAAGACATATATCGTCGTGGTGAAGGAATGGATGCTATCAGAGCATATATGATGGAAGTATCTACCATAGAGTTTAGAGAAAGAACACGAACTCTAAGCTATAGAAGCGTTTATGGATATTTTTATAATACGAGTGAGTTTATTGATGGTGTTGGATGGGAACCGGATGAGAACTATACTCCCTCAACACGTCCATGGTATATAGCTGCCACAGCTGCTAATGGAAATGTAGCTATCACATCTCCTTATATTGCCACAGATACCAGAGTTATGGAAATAGCTTATGCACGTCAGATATTTGATACTGATGGTACTCCTGCGGGTGTTATTGGAATAAACTACCAGGTAGGAGATTTACGTGAGCTGATAATCAATAAAAAAATCACTCCAAGTAGTTATGGTTTTATGTTAGATGAAAACCTAAATGTTATCATTCATCCAAATGAAGAGTTCCAAGGTGTACCATTTAGTCAAATAAATCCTTTTATGACTCCGTTTCATGATCTTATTTCAGGCGGTACAGATGTTTTATTGCAAAAAGTACAAAACTATGCAGGTATTCAGTCTTTTCTTTTTGGAAGACAGCTTGATAACGGTTGGCATCTTATGATAGTTGTTCCTGACAACGAGTACTATAAAGAACTATATGAGATGGTTGTAATTATTAGTATATTGGGAATTATATTGGCTGGTGCTCTTATAATCATACTGGTAAGTCTTGAATCAGTAAAGAAAAAAGCAGATAAAGAACATCAGGAAAAAAGTATGCAGCTAGCGGAGTTAGAGGTTCTACGTGAAGCGGACGACCGCTTGCAGTTGATGCTAGATGCCAGTCCATTTATCATTATGTTATGGAACAAGGACTTGCAATGCATAACTGCTAATGAGGAAGCGATAAAAATGTTTGGTTTGTCAAGTATGCAAGAGTATCTTGATAGATTCTATGATTTATCTCCTGAATATCAACCTGATGGAGAAACTTCAATAGCAAAAGCGAAAAGACTTATTCAAAAAACTTTTGAAGATGGTTATCATCGTGTCGAATGGATGCATAACTCACTAAGTGGTGAGCCCATACCCTGTGAAATCACACTTGTACGTGTAAGATACCGTGATGATTATGTGGTTGCCGGATATACTCGGGATTTACGTGAGTTAAAAGCTTTACTCTCAGAGTTGGAAGATGCAATCGAAGATGCTAACGCTGCAAATAGGACAAAATCTGTTTTTCTTGCCAACATGAGCCATGAGATTCGTACTCCAATGAATAGTATAATTGGATTTTCCGAGCTTTCTTTGGATGATGATAGTGTAACTGATAAAACCAGAGGATTTATCAGTAATATTTTAGAGAATGCTAAATGGCTTTTGCAAATCATAAATGATATTCTTGATATATCAAAAGTTGAATCAGGTAGAATGGATCTGGAAAACATTCCATTTGATATGCATGAGTTGTTCTCAAATTGCCGAACAACAATTACACCAAAAGCTGATGAAAAAGGTCTCTTGATGTATTTCTATGCAGAACCATCAGTTGGAAAAATTACATTGGGTGATCCTGTCAGATTACTTCAAATACTTTTGAACCTACTCTCAAATGCTGTGAAGTTTACGAAAAGCGGAATTGTAAAACTGCAAGCCGCTGTAAGAGATATTAGCGAAAACTCTGTCACTGTATACTTTGAAGTAAAGGACAGTGGTATCGGTATGACTCCCGAACAAATGGATGTAATTTTCAAGCCATTTAAACAAGCAGAAGCAGGTACTACACGAAAATACGGTGGAACAGGACTTGGGCTTGTTATAGCAAAAAATATTGTTGAAATGATGGGCGGTGAACTCGTTGTAGAAAGCACATTTGGGGTTGGTAGTAAGTTCAGCTTTGAACTAACTTTTGATGCAATAGATGAAAATGAAGATAATCTCATTGAAAAGAAATCTATGATGTCTGAAATGGATAAACCAACCTTTGACGGTGAAATCTTACTTTGCGAAGATAATGACATGAATAGACAGGTAATTTGTGAACATTTATCGAGAGTGGGTATTAAAACAGTTATCGCTGAAAATGGTAAAATAGGCGTTGATATGGTACAAGCACGCAAACAAAGCGGAGAAAAGCAATTTGACTTGATCTTTATGGATATTCATATGCCAATAATGGATGGACTTGAAGCATCGTCAAAAATCCTTGAGATGAATACCGGTATACCTGTTGTTGCAATGACCGCAAATATTATGACAAACGATAAAAAACTCTATAAAATGAGCGGTATGAGTGATTATATGGGCAAACCTTTCACATCGCAGGAATTATGGCATTGTTTAATGAAGTACTTTAAACCTGTTTCTATGCAAAAAGAAGATGCAAGTCAACGAGAACGGGATGATTACAACTTACGTCAAAAATTAATTGACAACTTTATAAAGTCTAATAGTGAAAAGTATAAAGAGGTTACAGAAGCTATAAATGCCGGAGATATAGAATTAGCACACAGATTGGTTCATACTTTAAAAAGTAATGCAGGGCAGTTAGGTAAACCATTATTACAAAAAGCAGCAGAAACTGTGGAGAAAAACCTTAAAAAAGGTGAAAACCGTACAACATCAGAGCAAATGTTAGCATTTGAGAAAGAGTTAAATGCAGCACTAACAGAGTTTTCGTCAATGGTAAGCACACCGTCAAGCTCCTCAGTAGAACAATCGGAATTATCACCAAATGATTTAAAAATAGCTCTGGATACAATTGGAGAGTTAATACCACTACTTGAAAGTGGCAATACAGAAAGTATTAATTATATAGATAAACTTCTTTTGATACCGGGAAGTGCGTTTGTAGTACAGCATATCGAGAATATAGACTTTCAATCAGCGTTGACAGAGTTAATAAAATTGAGAGAAGGGGTAGTATTAGATGACAGGAGATAAAAAGAAAAACAGTGTACTTGTTGTGGATGATGACACAGCAAACTTGATGCAGTTAATACATATTTTACAACCTGATTATACAATATTCACTGCAAAAAATGGACCGGCTGCACTAGAGATAGCGGCTAAGTCAACCCCGGATCTTATCTTGCTTGATATTATCATGCCGGATATGAATGGTTTTGAAGTGTTAACTGAACTAAGAAAATCTAAAAAAACTTCTGAAATACCAATAATTTTTATAACCGGTATGGATGATAATGCCAATGAAAGTGAAGGATTATCTCTTGGTGCTGTTGACTATATCCGCAAACCATTTTTCGATATGGTAGTAAAATTAAGAGTTCGTCACCAACTCGAAATAATTAACTTAAAAAGAAACTTAAAACGTACGGCTGAAGTAGCTGAAACGGCAAATCGTGCTAAATCGTCATTTTTAGCAAGTATGTCTCACGAAATACGTACACCTATGAATGCAATTATCGGAATGCTTGAACTTTTGACTCATGAATCTTTAAACAGTCGCCAGATGAATTATGTTAAAGACATTAATCATTCTGCAACATCACTCCTTACAATCATCAACGATATACTGGATATGTCAAAAATAGAATCAGGAAAAATGGAGCTTGTACCTATAGACTTTGATTTCTTTGCTTTTCTTGATAACATTCACTCTATGTTTACATATGTTTCTGAAGAAAAAGGCTTAAAGTTTATCTTTGAAATAGATGATGATTTACCTCGTTATCTATATGGTGATGATATAAGACTACGACAAGTACTTATTAATATATGCGGAAACGCAGTAAAATTCACTGAAAAAGGTCAAGTGCGGCTTAAAACAATGAAATCAGGTAAAAATATTATCTTTGAGATAGCGGACACCGGAATTGGCATCAAAAATGATGATATAAGAAAACTATTTAACGCTTTTGAGCAAACAGACTTAAACAAAACCCGAAAAATGGCCGGAACCGGTCTGGGTCTTGCAATTACAAAATCATTTGTAAACCTAAAAGGTGGTACAGTTGCTGTTGAAAGTGAATATGGTAAAGGGAGTATATTTACTGTAACAATACCACTCATAGAAGGTGATGGTGAAAAAGCTGAAACATCAGTTTCTCCAAGCGACAGAAAATTATTTTCACCAAAAGCAAAAATATTAGTTGTTGATGATAATGAGTTTAACTTAAAAGTTGCTGTTGGATTACTTAATTTATCGGGCATCAAAGCAAAGACTGCAGCTTCAGGCTTAGAAGCGATTGATATGGTGCAGGAAATTGATTACGATATAATCTTTATGGATCACATGATGCCGGGAATGGATGGTGTGGAAACAACTATTGCCATCAGAAAAATTGGTGGAGATTTTAAACAACCGGTCATCGTTGCTTTAACGGCAAATGCTGTTCATGGAGTGAGAGACTTTTTTCTTGAAAATGAGTTTAATGACTTTGTGCCAAAACCAATTGACGTCCGAGAACTAGCATCAGTTCTCGAAAGATGGCTCCCAAAAGAGTTATTGGAAAAGACAAAAAATATTTCAAATGAACCCGATGTAGATGAAGACGATTTTATAGTAATTCTCAATGGAATAGATGATATAAATATCAATATTGGCTTAAATAATGCTGCCGGTGTAGAAAGCTTGTATTATCAATCTGTTGAGTTGTGTTGCAAACAGCTCCCGTCAGAAAGTGCAAAAATGTCTGAAAGCTTGATTAATGATGATATTAAGGCTTTTGCTATTTCCGTACATACAATTAAATCAATCCTTGCAACTATTGGTGCTGTAGAACTTTCCAATACAGCCGCCCATCTTGAGGAGCTTGCTAAAGATGGAGATAGTACCGCCTGTAAAGAACTTTTCCCGGATTTCCATGATAAGATTATGAAATTACATTCACAGATTGCAGCAATTTTCAAAACTGAAACATCAAAAACAAAAACACCGGGTGATTTTGCAACTTTAAAAGAAAACGTAGAAAAAGCAATAGCCGCTACTAAAAGTTTTAATGATAGTGGTAGTTTAGCAGCATTAAAACCTTTATTACAGTATGATTTTGGTGATGAAACAAATACACTGCTAGAAAATGCTATAGCAGAAATATCAAACTTTGATTATGAGAAAGCAGAAGAAATATTAAACGAAATAAAATACTAAGATGTTTAAGATTCTTCGGACGCAACACCAAACTTGTGTGAATTACTTTCTAGGAATGGTAAATATGACTATCGTTTAAACAACAAGGTGAGAAATAGTTTTTATTTCTCACCTTGTATTATTACTGTTTGGAACTTGTAGAGAATCTAGTCTTTTAGTGCTGCTTGAGCTGCTGCAAGTCTTGCAATCGGCACTCTAAATGGTGAGCAAGATACATAAGTCAGACCGATTTTATGGCAGAACTCAACAGATGACGGGTCACCACCATGCTCGCCGCATATACCGAGTTTGATATCGGGGCGTGCTTTTTTACCTAGTTCAACGGTCGTTTCCACACGCTTGCCTACGCCGATTTGGTCGATTCTTGCAAATGGGTCAGATTCAAAGATTTTCTTTTGATAATACTCATCAAGGAATCCGCCTGCGTCATCGCGTGAGAAACCAAATGTCATTTGTGTAAGGTCGTTTGTGCCAAATGAGAAGAACTCGGCTTCTTTTGCAATAACGTCTGCTGTGAGACAGGCGCGTGGAATCTCTATCATTGTACCAATAAGATACTCAAGATTTACTCCGGCTTCTTTGATTAAATCGTCTGCTGTTTGTTTTACGATTGCTTTTAAGTATGTGAACTCTTTTACTTCACAAATCAGCGGGATCATAATTTCAGGTGTAATTGCCCAGTCCGGATGTGCTTTTTTGACTTTGATTGCAGCTTTGATAACTGCTCTGGTTTGCATAACTGCAATTTCCGGGAATGTAACTGCAAGACGGCAGCCACGATGCCCCATCATTGGGTTAAACTCGTGAAGTCTTGTGATGATGGCTTTAATATCTTCTACAGATTTACCCATATCAGCAGCAAGTTTTGTAATATCGTCTTCGTTTGTGGGGAGGAATTCATGTAGTGGTGGGTCTAAGAAACGGATTGTTACAGGTCTGCCTTCCATTGCTTCATAGATTCCTTCGAAGTCGCCTTGTTGCATTGGTTCAAGTATTGCAAGTGCTTTTTCACGTTGCTCGACGGTTTCGGAACAAATCATTTGACGAATTGCTGAAATACGGTCGGCTTCAAAGAACATATGTTCTGTGCGTGTAAGTCCAATACCTTCTGCACCAAACTCAATAGCAGCTTTTGCATCATGTGGGGAGTCGGCATTTGTTCTAACTTGAAGTTTTCTATATTTGTCAGCCCATGTCATTATGCGACCAAACTCTCCACCGATTGTTGCTTCTGTTGTTGGGATTGTTTCACCGTAGATATTTCCTGTAGAACCATCAAGGCTAATCCAATCGTCTGTGCCATAAGATTTACCATCAAGCTCAAACTTTTTGTTTTTCTCGTCAATTCTGAGTGCACCACAACCTGCAACACAGCATGTACCCATCTGACGTGCAACAACTGCTGCGTGTGATGTCATACCACCACGAGCTGTGAGAATACCTTGTGCTGCTGCCATTCCTTCAATGTCTTCGGGGGTTGTTTCAAGACGAATTAGGATGATTTTTTCGCCTGCATCAGACATTTTCTTTGCATCTTCTGCTGTAAATGCCGGTTTACCTGTAGCTGCACCAGGAGATGCTGCAAGTCCTTTGCCGATTGGTTTTGCTGCTGCCAGTGCTTTTGTGTCAAACTGCGGGTGAAGTAATGCATCAAGTGATTTTGCATCAATCATAAGTACAGCTTGTTTTTCATCAATTGCACCTTCGTCCACTAAATCACAAGCGATTTTAAGTGCTGCGGCGGCTGTGCGTTTACCACTACGTGTTTGAAGCATAAATAGTTTTGAGTCTTCAATGGTGAAATCCATATCTTGCATAACACGATAATGGTCTTCAAGTTTTGCAACGATTTTTACGAAATCGTCATATACCTGTGGCATAATATCACGAAGCTGGTCGATATTGTTTGGTGTGCGAATACCTGCAACAACGTCTTCACCTTGTGCATTCATCAAAAACTCACCAAAGAGTTTCTTTTCGCCGGTTGCAGGATTACGTGAGAATGCAACACCTGTACCTGACGTATCACCCAGATTACCAAAGACCATTTCTTGGACGTTAACTGCTGTACCCCAATCGCCGGGTATATCATACATACGGCGGTATGAGATTGCACGGTCGTTGTTCCATGATTCAAAAACTGCTTTGATTGCTCCCATAAGTTGTGTTTTTGCATCGGATGGGAAATCTGCTCCGATAGCTTTTTTGTATTGGTCTTTAAACTCATTTGCTAATTCTTTTAAATCGTCTGCTGTTAAGTCAAGGTCATCCTCAATGCCCTT
>JAITFR010000050.1 GCA_031281255.1 Oscillospiraceae bacterium | reverse complement strand
GGAGAATAATAACGATATTTGTTACTCTCGCCGTCACCGTGTTTAGCAGGGCGAAATATCTCACTTCTGTCGTAATACCTAAGTTTGTCTGTTGACATTCCAACGACCTCTGCAAATTCACCTATTGAGAGAAATTCCTTGCTGTTATTATCATTCATTTTTAGCATCTCCTGTTACATATATGTCGTGTTGTGGTGAAATAATTTTCACATTTGTCCGTAGAAAAGCCCTCTCTTGTTGAGAGGGCTTTCAGTAAGTTGTTTCTTTTTAATCGATTGAAGCAATCAATATAAAACTGTATAGTAACGTATTTGTTTTCCTGATTGTTTCTTATAAACGATATAAGCAAGCTAACCATCAAAAGCACTCCTAGTAATTGATTATTCTAATATATCTGACTTTGTTATATTCCTTAATCTTCATTCTTTGAACTTCTCAGAAGTAAAGTTTTGTACTTAACATGATATATGTTTCACACGCAAGTGTCGTTCATGGTACTCACAATCTGTCTATCACCATTATAAACTTAGACAGAGAGGTGAAGTTTATTGCATACAAACATGATGAATATGGGAAGTGTCTTACGCAGTGCCCGTGAAGCTAAGAATCTCACACAAGAGGAATTGGCAGAGATGATTGACGCATCTACACGCACAATTATAGCGATTGAGAGGAATCAGAGAAATCCAACCTATGAAGTGTTATACAGACTTATCCATACTCTGGATATTTCAGCCGACTTGATTTTTCGTCCCGAATCTTCTCCGCTCACAATGGAGCAAGATCAAGTCATCCGCGAATTGTTAGCTTGTGAAGGGAGAACACAAAGCATAGCAATTCAAACACTTCGAAGCCTCATACGGGCACTACGACAAAGCTAGTAAATGTCCAACCTCATTAAGTTAAGAAGTACAAATGCTTTAAGTGACAGACCCGAAGTGCATCAATGCTGAGATTCGTAATAAAACAATTTCTATCCCTATCTATTGTCAATAATTTCAACCCTTACGTTCATTCCGATACGCAAATCTATTTCATTTGGTGTCACAGTAATTTCCACCTCAAATTCTGTGGTTGGCGAGTAACGAGTGGCTGATGGGTTTATTTTGCTTATAATACCGGAAAGAACAGCATCATTCGTGCCGGCGGAAGTGATGGAAACCTCTGTACCGACTTCTATTCTATCTATATCATATTCCCTAATACTTGTGATGACACGCAGATTTTGAGTATCTTCAATTACAAACATCAAGCCACCGTCTATATCACCTTCTTCTGCAAAGACAGCAGTAACAGTACCGGCTATAGGTGCTGTTATTTCAAGTCGGCTTAGTTGACTTTCCATTTGACTAAGCACAAGTTTCATTTGCGTTATGTGATTTTCAGCCTGTTCAATTAAATATGTACTGCCTGCTTGACCGAGTTCACGCAATGCGTCAGCTCTTATTGTTGTTAGATTTACCTGTGCTTGATTTCTTGCTTCCCGAGCTGAAATAACCAAATCGAACATTTGCTCTATATATTCACCTTGTGAACGGAGAATAATTTCTTGTGCCGATGACGCATTATTGTACCTAATATTAGCATTTGTCAGGTTTGTTTCGGATTGACGTAAGACTGTAGATGTTATTATCCCTGCATCATATAATACCTGCTGTCGTCTGTGACTTTCTTCAACTTCAAATAAATTCACTCTTGCATTAGTTAGCTCATTTTCTGCTGTAATTAGATTAGTGTTACCGACATTATCCCTCATAACCGATTCAAGATTGTTATTTGCATTTGTCAAATTACGTTCAGCGGAATTTAATTGTGATACAGCACGGTTGAGTTGTAAAACAGTGTCCGGTGAAAATCTTCCCGATGTATTTCCAAATGCACCCCATAAATCGTTAATGGTAAACACATAATCATTCTGTGCAAGCTCCAACGCAATCTTTTGACTTGCTATCGAAAACTCTAAATCTTCCGAGTTTAGAATTGCAAGTGTTTGACCAAGTGTAACTCTATCCCCGACAGCAACATTTACTCTTTCGATTGTACTACCTAACATAGAATAAACGTTTCTTCTTGCAGTGCTTTCTACAACACCATTTACAACAATCCTGTCATCGGAATCTATGTCGGGAGGTACAGGTGTGAAATCATCTCTTTGCGAAATACGCACTCGTGCATTTGTACCCAAAAGGTCATATAACCGGACATCTTCCGTTATATCAATTCTGATTGGTATCAAGTGTGTTATCCTTGTAAAAGTCCCACCGGTATTGAAAAACAATGATTGCCCCATCAACTCGCTTGTTGTTATTCGCCCGATTTCTGATATGAAAGCGTCAAACTCACGATTTCCCAAACTGTCAATAGTAATTATTACGGGTTGCCCAAGCTCAACTCTCATAATATCGGTTTCCTCGATATTCGCTTCGATATGAATATCGTTTATATCTGCTATTACGGCTAAGGACTCGCCGGGCATAACCATTTGACCGACAACACCGGATGTAAACACAATAATCCCATCTATTGGAGAACGCAAGGCAACATCATTTTCAACCCAACCGAGTATTTCATTTTCGGTAACGATTTGACCATCATAAGCGGTAAATCTTTCCAGAACTCCCGGAACAGACGGTGAAATATGGACAAGCGTTGTTGTAACTCTTGCATTATCGGTTGTTAAATATCCCATGTTCTGCCACATAAACCAACCACCGATTAAAACTCCGGTTATCAGTATAAGTGTTATGATTAGTACAGTTAACACTTTACCCCTTTTTTTCTTCTTTGGACTTTCTGTTTCCTCTGTTATTACATCTTTTTCTGCGATATTATCTTTATTCATTTTGCAACTTCCTCCTCGATTATATCAAATTGTGAATTGTACAAATCAGCATAAAAGCCGTTTTCTTTCATCAAATCTTCATGACATCCTTGTTCAATAATATCTCCGTCTTTCATTACGAAAATAACATCTGCATCTCTTATTGTTGATAGCCTGTGAGCAATCACAAAACTTGTACGTCCTTGCATGAGCTTTTTCATTGCACCTTGAATAAGAACTTCCGTGCGTGTGTCGATTGAGCTTGTCGCTTCGTCTAAAATGAGTACCGCAGGATTTTTCAGAATTACTCTGGCTATTGTGAATAATTGCTTTTGACCTTGCGATATATTAGATGCTTCTTCATTTAATACCATGTTATAACCACCCGGCAAAGTCTTTATAAAGTTATGACAATATGCAGCTTTACAAGCAACAATAACTTCTTCATCGGTTGCATCGGGCGAACCATAGCGGATATTTTCCATTACTGTATCGTTGTATAACCAAGTGTCTTGCAATACCATTCCGAAAATATCCCGAAGCCTGTCTCTTGAAAATTCTGTAGAATCAATCCCGTCAATTAGAATTTTACCGCTATTAAGCTCATAAAACCTCATTAACAACTTTACAACAGTTGTTTTACCCGCACCTGTCGGACCGACAATCGCTACTTTTTGTCCGGGATAAACTTCACTTGAAAAATCGTGCAGAATTATCTTGTCGGGATTATATCCAAATCGAACATTTTGGAAACTGATACGTCCATCGTAGTGCTCTTTGACTGCCGATGATATCGGGTCAGAGGTTTCTTCTTCTTCATCTAAAAACTCGAATACACGTTCAGCAGCGGCAATCGTACCCTGCAACATATTCCCGGCAGCTCCTATTTCACCCAAAGGCTGAGTAAATGTCTGAACATATTGAATAAAAGCCTGTACATCGCCAATAGTTATCACACGTTGCACCACAAGAAACCCTCCGAGTACCGCAACAAGAACATACCCCAGATTTCCCACCATATTGAAAATTGGCTCGACGATATTTGCCATGAACTGAGCTTTGCGACCCGATTTTCTAACCCTACTGTTTACTTCAAGAAATTTATCTGCCGCATCCTGTTCTCCGTTATATGCCCGGACAATATTGTGGGAACTGTATGTTTCTTCAACTATTCCACTCAGCTCACCCATCGCTTTTTGCTGCTCGCTGAAATAAATTTGAGATTTCTTCATAACTACAACCATGATTAACATCGAAACAGGAATAACTATAAGTGACGCAACTGTCATCAGCCAACTAATTGAGAGCATCATTACAAGAACCCCTATAAGTGTTGTTCCCGATGTAATCAACTGTGTCAGATTTCCGCTGAGTGTTTGGCTTATCATATCGACATCATTTATCATACGGGACATAATTTCTCCCTGTGAACGTGTGTCGAAATAATTTATTGGTAACCTGTGCATTTTTTCTGATATCTGCTGTCTTAAATTGTAAGTTACCTTTACTGAAAGCCTCGCCATGATAAACTCTTGAAAAAAACCTGTGATTGCCGAGATGATGTAAAGTCCTATCAATATAAGTGTCAAAGTACCCATTTGTCGAAAATCTGTGAGCAAGCCTGTACCCATCCAATGAGCTACAATGCCATCAACAAGAATCGTGGTTACTCGCCCCATAACTCTTGGTCCGATAACAGAAAACACAGTAGAAACAATCGCAAATATAATAACAACGGTTATTGCAACTTTATGAGGGGCAAGATAGTGCATTAGCTTTAGTACGGTCTTTTTTACATCTTTTGCTTTATCGGCAACACCCTCATTCATGCCGCCCATCCAACTATCGGATATACTGCTGTCTTGCTCTTTATGGCTATTGTTATCGTTATAATCACTCATGTATCTATCTCACCTCACTTTCTGCATTCTCGTCTAAAGAGAGTTGAGATTCGGCTATTTCTCTGTAAATATCGCATGACTGCATTAGTTCATCATGGGATCCAACCCCTGCAATTTCACCGTCATTTAATACAATAATCTGATTGGCATCCATGATTGATGATATTCTTTGGGCAATAACAATATTAGTTTTACCACCCATGTTCTTCTTTAATGAAGCTCTAAGACGTGCATCTGTTTTTACATCAAGCGCAGAAAAGCAATCATCAAAAAGGTTGATTTGTGCATCTTTGACTAATGTACGAGCTATTGAGAGTCTTTGTCTTTGACCACCGGACAGATTTGTACCGCCCTGCGCTACATTCGACTCATAACCATCTGTTTTTTCTTTTATTATTTCTTTGGACTGTGACATACTCACTGCATTTTTGATTTTCTTTTCAGAAGCTTCTTTATCGGCATACAAAAGGTTTGAACGAATTGTGCCGGAAAAGAGTGTTGCTTTTTGTGATGCATATCCGATTTTATTGTGTAAATCTTCTTTTTTGACATCACGAATATCAATGCCATCGAGATAAATCCCACCATCAGTCACATCAAAAAATCGCAAGAGCAGTTTGAATAAAGTCGTTTTACCTGAGCCTGTAGCTCCGATAATTGCGGTTGTTTCGCCCGGGTTTGCAATAAAGCTTATATTACTGAGTACACAGTCATCTTCTTCCGTTGCATCGGGATATCGAAAACTGACATTCTTGAACTCAACAATACCGGAAAAATCCTCCGGAAACTGTTTTGGATCACTTCTATATTTTATGCTATCTTCGGTTTCAAGCACTTCTTTAATCCTATTAGCACTTACTACAGCTCTCGGAACAAAAATAAACATCATCGAAATCATAAGAAAGGCAAAGATAATTAACATACCGTATTGCAAAAATGCAAAGATATCGCCTATATCAGCACGAAACGCACTTGCTTCCTGTGCACCTACCCAGACAATAGCTGCTGTTGTGACATTAAAAACGAGCAGAAGAACCGGAGTCAGAAATGCAAAAGTCTGGTTAAGAAATTTTTCTGTATCAGCTAAATCCTTGTTGGCTTTGCCAAATCTTTTCTTTTCAAACTTCTGTGTGTTAAAAGCTCGTACAACTAATATTCCGCTCAAGTTTTCTCTCGTAACTGTATTGAGCCTGTCTATTAATGATTGCAACTTATTAAATCTAGGGAGAGCAATTACAAACAGTACTCCCATGCATACAAGCATTACTATTGTGGCAAGAGCAATAATCCATGCCATACCGACACTTCGGTCGAGAGCACGGATAATTCCGCCGACCGCTATAATCGGTGCATAAATGAACTGACGGATTGCCATCATCAATGTGTTTTGCACTTGCATGATATCGTTAGTTGTACGGGTTATCAGTGATGATGTACTGAATTTATTTATATCAGCATTTGAGAAACCAAGTACCTTTTCGTACACGGCTTCACGCAAATCATTTGAAACACCAGTTGCCGTTCTTGCAGTGAAATAACCGACAATAACTGCCGCAGTCAGGCTGAGCAAAGTCAAGCCAAGCATTATCACACCATTACGCCATATTATAGATAAATGACCCGCTAAAACTCCGTCATTAACAATATCAGCCATATAGCTTGGCAATACCAATGCAATCATTGCTTCAATCGAAAGAAGGACAGTGGCTATAAGCAACATTCCTGTGTATGGTTTTAGATATTCAAAGACTTTTGACATTTATTTCTCCCCGAGTGCACTTTAGTTGCCAGTCTGTGCCTCAATAAATAATTGCCTATAGAAATCTTAGGTTAACCATTTACAAAACAAAGCACTTAATGTACAATTTTAGTGTATCCCCTTAGGGGAGAGTCAATAGGAATTTATATTAAAAGGAAAACATTTATTATGACTGAAAAAGATAAACTTTTATCAATCGGAAAGATTTCAAAGTATACAGGCGCAGGCATTAAAGCTCTGCGTTATTATGAGCGGATAAACTTGCTAAAACCGCTTTTCATCGATCCTGACTCGGGGTATCGCTATTACTCATTTGAACAAACGTATTTGGTATATCTGATAATGTTCTGTGTTGAGCTAGATATACCTCTAAGAGAGTTAACCGATTTTATCGGGGAGAATGATACTATTAACCTCAAAGCATTTTTGACTCATGGGAAAAATGCAGCCGATGATAAAATGAAAGCACTTGAAAGGAGTATACGTTTCATAAATATTATGGAACAGGCTATAGCTTTACAGGAAAAACATTCGATGGAACAAATTTACAAAAGGGAATTACCGGAAAAATTCTATTACTTACTACCATTTGAGCAGACATTTGATAATGTTGAGCAGTATGAAATTATGAAGTTGTGGGAAAACCTGCCGTTTGACGACTATGACGATTACGAGTGGTTGGAATATGGATTGCTATGTGAACATTCACAATCAGGTACTAAGCGTTATGTTTTTATAGAAATGCCAAAAGGCAAAGAAAACCCGGAATGCAGAATCATTCCGGGCGGTATGTACCATTGCAGGCAAAGTGACGTAAGCCAAATTGAGCAATCTACTACTATTTTCTCTGATTACTTAACCGATAAAAGTTCATATACAGCAATTGAAGTTGAAGTGATTTTCGGTAAAGTTGATGCAAATAAGCCTATAAACGAACTTCGAGTGCTTTAGTGTATTTTTATTGTAAATAATGGTTTGCTAAACGGCAAGCAGTGTCTGTGGCTTGCCACAGACCGATTTTCAAAATAAAACCGCTTGTCGGGGATGCTCCCCAAACCCGCTTTTCACCTCTGGACAAAATGTCCAGAAGTGAATTGTTGCGTCACAATCGCTAACGCTCTTGTTCCTTGTTTTTTTGACCACCTGCAATACCTAGAAGGTGGTCTATATTGCTCTTTACAGCTACAGCTTCACGCATATCTTTTTGTGCTGCTCTGTAATGAGTATACAAAGCCTTTTTCTCAACTGTAAGCCGTCCGGCTTCTGTTTTAAGTGCATCCATTTTCGGTAGCCGTTGCCCTTGCAATAACTCTTTCATTTTCGACTGTGCCAATCGGTATGCCTTTATATCATCCTCATGCTCTGCAAGAAACTGATTACTATATTTCTTTGCTTTATATTCCTCAAATATCGGACGTGTTCGGGCATACTCAATGACTGCTACTCTAAGTTCGCTATTATGTTTTTGCGCTTTTTCCACGTCTTTTAGCTGTGCTGAAAGCTCATGTAAACGGTCAACCGACACTTCGGTTTTATCTGCCAAATCGTTGTAGTCCAGTAAATCATTTTCCTGTAGGTATTGGAGTGCCGCCGCCATCTGTTTGAGATTATATATTTTTGCCCAACGCTCGTAAGCTACACCTTTACCATCTTTTAATTTCTGTTGAATATCAACAATAAGATTTACTTTGCGTGTCGATGATT
>JAITFR010000206.1 GCA_031281255.1 Oscillospiraceae bacterium | reverse complement strand
TTCTTGACAGAATTATGAAAAAAGCAGCGGAGTTTGGTATAGCTGACAATCGTATACACATTGACCCGTTAATAGAGGTTTTATGCACAACTGATGATGGTGAAGGTATCTTCATGTTGTTGGATTTAATTAAGCATATAAGAAAAACATACCCAAATGTTTACATTTCAGGCGGTGTTTCAAATATCTCATATCAATTGCCTGCAAGACGTCTTGTAAACCAGGCTTTTATTCCGCTTGTTATGCAAGCCGGTCTAAATAGTGCTGTGTTAGACCCACTTTGCGGTGACCTCAGAGGTATAATATACGCAACAGATGCAATGTTAGGCAATGATGATTATTGCGCCGAATACATATCTGCATATCGCGAAGGTGTTTTCGGTGGGAAGTGATCTAAAGAAAGTAGGGAGTAGGGAGTAGGGAGTAGGGAGTAGTAATTAGCAGAAATACCTTACACAAATCTAATTGCTTTTGTGCAAAACCATGATATAATGAATATTAACTAATTTACGCAGCAAAATAACTTTTTGGAGGGCTCTTCAATGTCAAAGATAATTGAAATCGCAACAACTGTAGAAAACGGAAAAGTAAAACTCATAGAAGCACTTGTGCAGGAAGCACTTGATGCAGGAGAAGACCCAAATATAATCCTTGAAGAGGGAATGATAGCCGCAATGAGTGTGATAGGAGCAAAGTTTCAACGTAATGAAGTCTTTGTGCCGGAAATGCTGGTGGCTGCAAAAACAATGAAAAAAGGCGTTGAAGTTTTACGCCCTCATTTAACAAATGACAGTTTAGGAAAAATGGGCAAGTTTATTATTGGAACAGTTGCCGGAGATTTACACGATATTGGAAAAAACCTTGTCGCACTTATGATTGAATCAGCAGGTTTTGAAGTTATAGACCTTGGTGTTGATGTACCGCCATCAAAGTTTGTTGATGCACTGGCAGAAAACCCCGATTGTAAATTAGTCGGAGCATCATCACTGCTTACAACAACAATGACAGCACTTAAAGACACAGTTGATGCAATTCACGCAGCAGGATATAAAGGGAAAGTGAAGATTCTGATTGGTGGTGCACCTGTTACACAAGAGTTTGCAGATGAGATTGGTGCAGATGGTTATACACCGGATGCAGGTTCTGCCGCTACAAAAGCTATAGAACTCGCATCGTAGAAGTTATAGAAGTAATCAGTTAGGAGAAAGGGGTTTTTAATATGGATAAGCAATTAAGAAACTATACAGAAGAAGCTGTTTCGATGTATCTTGACAGATGGTTTAAAGAAGCAGATTGTTGTCATTGTGACCTTTGTCGAATGAATGTAATGGCACTCATGTTAAACAACCTTAAACCTAAGTATGTTGTAACTGACAAAGGTGCATTATTTGCACAGCTTGACGATTTTGACCCGCAACACAAAATTGACTTTATGACATTAATGACAAAATCTGTTGCTACTGTCAGTAATAATCCAAGACACTAGGAGTTATTATTTTTCTTCTTCATTTTTACCTTCGTTAGGTTCTTTTACATACTTATTTATGACGCTTTCAATTTCGTTAATTTTATCTCTGTTTCTAAAATGATTTATAATTAAAATACTAATTGCTGTCAGGCATGATAGAGCTGCGAGCCACTGCGAAGCACGTAAATCTGTGCCCGGTATTAATAAGCTGTCCATTCGTAAGCTTTCTATCATAAACCTTCCAAAACCGTACCAGGTAACGTAGAACAAAAAGTATTGACCCGGATATTTTGTGTGAGAAACTTTTGAAAAAATGTGCATAAGTAATAATCCAAGCCCACACCATAATGATTCATACAAAAATGTCGGATGGAAATAATATGTTGAACCACGTCCATATAATACGCCATTAATTATTTGATTATTTTCAAATGTTAAACCCATTTTCCATGGCAAATCGGTTTCAGCACCAAATGCCTCACGATTTATAAAGTTACCCCAACGGCCTATTGCCTGACCAATAAGCAAAGCGAAACCACCGGCATCAAGAAGATTGCCAAGTGGGATTTTCTTTATGCGGCTATATAAAATAAACACGATAATAGAAGCAATTATTCCACCATATACAGCAAGCCCACCATCACGGAATGCTAAAATATTGCCCCATTGACCGGGACCAAAGAAACGGTCAAAATTAAATAACATATAATAAATCCTTGCTCCAACTATTCCGCAAGGGACAGTTATTAGAAGCAAGTCCATTATATTGTCAGTCGTTAAACCAAAGAGTTTTCTTCGTTTTACTAAATAAAGTGTTGCTACTGCATATCCTAGTGTTATGAATACTCCATAATAATAAATGTTAAACCCAAAAATAGTGAAAAAACTTGGTAGATTTAAAACAAATCCGTCTCCAAAAAGAGGAAAAGTTATTGTCGGGTTATTAAAAATCATCATTAAGATATCACCTCCTTGTACGACAGTATACGCAATGAATATGTTTCAGTCAAATATTTTTGACATTTTGCATAATATGTAGTATTATCTTTTGGTAAAAATAATAATTAGATATTTGTAGTCGCAACAAAGGAGAAGCAAAATAGGATGTCATCTGAAAAATCCTGCTACGGTGAGTTTATACATGAAAATGCAATTTCACTCTTAGAACAAATTAAGAGTGATAAGCAACGCAACAATGGGCCGGAGATTAAACGAGGTCTCAGAAACGCAGATGGGACAGGCGTTATAGCAGGTGTTTCCAGAGTTGGAAGCACACAAGGTTACTATATGCGTGACGGTGAAAAGGTTGCAATGGAGGGAAAACTTTATTATCGTGGTATTGATGTTGCAGATATTGTAAATGGATTCCTAAAAGATGACCGCCCGGGATTTGAAGAAACTACATACTTACTCATTTTTGGAAAACTACCTGACAAAACAGAACTTAAAACATTTATAGATATGCTTGAGGAGTTTCGTGAGCTGCCAAAAAACTTTACTGAAGAAATTATTCTACCTGTACCAAGCAAAAACATAATGAATAAAATGGCACGCAGTATCTTGGCTCTCTATTCGTTTGACGAATATCCGGAAACAAATGAACGTGATATTGAACGTGAACTGCTTAGAGTATTTCATCTACTTGCATGTACACCTATAATTGCAGCTCATTCTTATGCTGTAAAACGTCATTATTTCGATGGAGAAGGTCTTTATCTTCATAGACCGCAACCGGGATTATCTACAGCAGAGAACTTTTTGTATTCAGTTCGCCATGATAAGAGTTTTACTAAAGAAGAAGCAAAGCTACTTGATTTATGTATGGTATTACATGCCGAACATGGCGGTGGTAATAACTCTACATTTGCCTGCCGTGTACTCACATCATCGGGTACTGATATTTATTCAGCTATCTCAACTGCTATCGGCTCTCTAAAAGGACCACGTCATGGTGGAGCAAATGAAAATATAGTTGAGATGTTTGACTATATCAAAAAAGATGTAAAAGACTGGAATGACGAAGATGAAATAGTCAATTATCTTTGTAAGATATTAAACGGCGAAGCAGGAGCAGGAGATAAATTGATTTATGGTATGGGGCACGCTGTTTATACAATTTCCGATCCGAGAGCAGTTATATTAAAAGAACTTGCACGGAAATTAGCAAAAGAAAAAGGTCTTCAAGACGAGCTGCAACTAATGGAAACTGTAGAAAAATTAGCACCGGATGCATTTGAGAGAGTAAAGGGCAGAAAAGAAAAAATATGTGCAAATGTAGATATGTATTCTGGTTTTGTTTATCAAATGCTTGGTATACCACAAGAATTAAACACACCGCTTTTTGCTGTATCAAGGATGTCAGGTTTGTGTGCTCATAGAATTGAGGAATATTGGGGTAGCAATAAAATAATACGCCCTGCATATAAAGCGATAGCCTTGGACGAGGAATATATCCCATTAGGGAATAGGGACTCTTAAGCCCTCTTTAGCAAAGAGGGTGCCCTCCGCAGAGGGCGGGTGATTTGAATCTTGACGATTTGCGAGAGTTTAACTCCATGTCATCCTGAGCGTAGCGAAGGATCTTAAACATAAAGAATAAAGAACAGCGAGAAAAAAGATTCTTCACTGCGTTCAGAATGACAGATACTACATATTATTATCAAAGTTAAACTTAAAAAATAAATTACAATTATTCATAATTCAAAAGGAGAGATCAAACATGTCAAACAGAATATTCACATCAGAATCAGTCACAGAAGGTCACCCCGATAAGGTATGCGACCAAGTATCAGATGCAGTCCTCGATGCATTATTAGCCGGTGATAAGTACTCACGAGTTGCATGCGAAACAATATGCACCACAGGTCTTGTACTTGTTATGGGTGAGATTACAACCAGTGGATACATTGATATCCCACACATAGTACGCAATACAATAAAAGAAATCGGTTATACTAAACCGGAACTTGGTTTTGATTGTCAAGGTTCATCAGTATTAACAACAATTGATGAGCAAAGCCCGGATATTGCCATGGGAGTTAATCATGCACACGATGACAAAAATGAAGAAGGTGCAGGCGACCAGGGAATGATGTTTGGTTTTGCATGTGATGAAACTCCTGAACTAATGCCGGCACCGTTATCATATGCTCATGCCCTCACGAAAAAGCTTGCATCTGTCAGAAAAAATGGTGAGCTTACTTTTGTAAGACCTGATGGAAAAAGCCAGGTTACAGTTGAGTATGATGAAAATAAAAGAGTTGTTAGTGTTCCCGCAGTTGTTGTTTCAACACAGCATGACCCCGATATTGAAATCGATGATTTACGTGAAGCTATCACAGAATGTGTAATAAAACCAATAATTCCGGCTAATTTAATCACAAAAGACACAAAAATATATGTTAATCCAACAGGACGTTTTGTTATTGGCGGTCCGGCAGGTGACTCAGGGCTTACAGGACGAAAAATCATTGTTGACACATATGGTGGATATGCAAGTCATGGTGGTGGAGCATTTTCCGGTAAGGACCCATCAAAAGTTGACCGCAGTGCTGCATACATGGCACGTTATGTCGCTAAAAACGTAGTATCTGCAGGTCTTGCAAAAGCTTGTCAAATCGAACTTGCTTATGCAATAGGTGTTGCTCAACCTGTTTCTATACTAATTGATACAAGAGGCACAGGTGTTATGTCTGATGAAAAAATCGCAGATATAGTAAAAGCAAACTTCGATTTCCGCCCATCAAAAATTATTGAAAAACTTGATTTATTAAGACCAATCTATAGGGCAACCGCTTCATACGGTCATTTTGGAAGAGATGGTTTCTCATGGGAAAAACTCGATATGGTTGACACTCTAAAGAATTATCTCTGATGGAAAATGTTGTTGAAGGTAAAAATGCTGTAATAGAAGCTTTTCGTGCCGGTGTTAATATTGATAAAATATTTCTTGCAAAAGGTGAGATAGACACAACACTAAAGCATATAGCTTCCAAAGCTCGTGAGTTGGGTATAGCTGTTGTCGAAGCAGATAAACGTAAGCTGGATTCTCTTAGTGAAACAAACTCACATCAAGGCGTAATAGCAGTAATTGCACAAACCGAATATGCTACTGTTGATGAAATAGTTGCATTTGCAAAGCAAAAAAATGAATCTCCACTTATAGTTATATGTGATGAGATTTCCGACCCGCATAATCTTGGAGCGATTATAAGAACTTGTGAAGCATCAGGTGTTCATGGCGTAATTATTCCAAAACGAAGAAGTGCAGGATTAACTGCAACAGTAGCAAAAGCATCAAGCGGAGCAATATTTCACATAAAAATAGCAAGAGTAACAAATATAACAGCAACAATCAAAGACCTAAAAGATTCCGGTATATGGATTTATGGAGCAAGCCCTGATGGAGAGCAAACACTCTGGGAAACAGACCTCACAGGACCGGTTGCCTTTGTTATAGGGTCGGAAGGTCAAGGTCTAGGTAGACTTGTTAGTGAAAATTGTGATTTTAAAGTCAAAATACCAATGAGTGGTGAGCTAAAATCACTCAACGCATCAGTTTCAACGGCACTACTCCTATATGAAGCAGTAAGGCAAAGAAGGTGAAATTGTGGCAAGTGAAAACAATAATGATTTCTCATTTGATTTAGATTTAAACGATCAGACAAAAAAGGATACTGATTCATTTTCTCTTGAATCAATACTGGCAGAGATAAAAGGTTCAGCGTTTATTAACGGTGAAAAAAGAACCCCGCCTGAGATACTCGAAGCTGAAGCTGAAAGAATATTAAGAGAAGCTGCTATATTTGCTTCACCGGAACAATCGCAAACCGTTGAACAACCACAACAATCTCTGAGTTCATTTGATGAACAACCATTAGCAAACCAAAGTATCTCTCCTGAACAATATAATGAAATAGCACAAAGATTTTCACCTTCAGAGATATCACCTGATGCAGATCATGATGATGAAACCGATATATTCATTTTAGACTCTGAATCTATATACACAGACTCGGATATACCAACATCAGCACATTCTTCTGATGATATATCTGAACCTCAACTGTATGAACACGTAAAAACCGAACTAAAACAAGCAGAGCATGACTTTTTGGAACCTGAGTTTTCTGAAGTTGTTGATATTCCGATTACAATTACGCCACTGGATGGTGAAGAACATAAAAATATAAAACCAGATATTTCTATGCCATTTGCAACAGTGATGGAGGATACTGCATTAAATCAGCAATCTTTAGATGTACCAAGTGAATCACGTAAACCATTTGATTTTATGTCACAAGATACAATGATTCACGATTCGTTACTTGGCGGTGAGAAAAAAGAACGTTCTGTTATAATTGATCAAAGTATTTTTGACGACCAAAGCGATGAACAATCTGACGATTATGTTGAAGAGGAAGTATACGAAGAACCAAGACTAAAAGATGCGGCAGTAAAGTTTGCAAAAACCTGCAACTCCATTTCGTTGCGTTTAATGCCTGCAACAGCAATAACCTTCTTGATGTTACTGATAACGCTGGTTGCCGAAGCCGGTATGATTGTACCATTTGGAATTGGTACAAGTCTGGCACATACAGCTGGAACACTTATTCTTTTGCAACTGATAGTAATGATGTTGTGCGTTGACATCTTAATTAGAGGCGTTGACTTTCTAGTACGTGGTGTACCAAATGCAGAAACATTAGTATTGTTCTCTTGTGTGTTTTCGATAGTTTCAGCGGCGTTCACCATAATAAGTGGCACAGCACTTATGCTGCCGTTTTGTGCGGTTTCAGCAATAACCCTTGTGTGTGCTACATACGGCGAAAGATTCCAACTCCGTGCCATGACCGACACGCTCAAAACGGCAGCCGGCTCTGCCGAGCCGTATGGTGCCCAAGCCGAGTACAACACTGATATCAACAAGTCTGTTTTCAAAAAAGCATACAATAGAACAGAGGGTTTCTATAATAATCTTATGCAACCGGATATCACAGAGCATCTTTACCGCTATGCGGCACCGGTTTTGTTAATTGCAGTGTTACTTCTCACAATTCTGATTGTTATGGTAAACGGAGTGGTTGAGAACTCGCTTCATATAATGGCAGCGCTACTTGCGGCGGCTGCACCGTTTTCTGCTCTATTATCATTTTCTGTTCCATACGCAATAGTTGCAAAAGCTTCAAAAAAATCAGGAGCTGCAATCGCAGGTTGGGGTGGAGCGGATGATATCAGCTATACAGATGGAGTTTGTGTAACTGATGATGATTTATTCCCGGCCGGTACCCTTAGATTAAGCGGTGTAAAAGTCTATGACGGAGTCGCATCTGACAAAGCTATTCGCTACACAGCAAGTGTTATTATTACATCGGGATCAGGTCTTGCTACTTTATTTACCGAAGTACTAAAAAATCAAGGAATGAGCCCACTACGAGTAGAAAAGTTTGAATACCAGGAAAGTGGTGTAGATGCTGTTGTACGTGGTGAAAAGGTTTCAATTGGGTCAGCAGCATTTATGAATCTTATCGGCGTAATGGTGCCTGATGATGCCAACATGAAAAATGCTCTATACACAGCAGTTGATAATGAACTCATAGCAATGTTTACTGTTGAATATAAACCTTTACCCTCAGTGCAAAACGCTCTTATAACAATGTTGAAATGGCGTATTGATTTATATTTTGCAATGAGAGATTTTAACATCACACCTGCAATGGTTGGTCAAAAGTTTAAAGTGCCTTTTGAAAGTTTTGTATTTATTTCTGTAAAAGATTCTTATGCTATCTCAGACCCGTATTCCGGTAAACAGGGAAGAATGGCTTCAATCCTCATTAGAGAGGGTTTAGGGCCACTTGCAGATGCTGTTACAGGTGGCAGATTACTTAGAGTAGCATCCTGGCTGGGAACAATTTTATCTGTAATTTCAGCAGCTCTTGGTGTTTTTTTGATGTTTTTGATGTGCTGGAGTGACTCATACATATCTGCAACACCGGGTAATCTTATCGTTTTCATGTCATGTATGCTTGTGACAGTGTTGATAGTATGCGGATATGTAAGACTACGAAAGTAATGCAATAATTCATAATTCATAATGCATAATGAACTAAACTGTTTTTACTGTATTGTTAAACAAAAGCGTTGCTAACATCAAAAATAAGAGCCTAAAAGTTATGCTTATGACCAAATAATTATGAATTATGAATTATGCATTTGTGCATTTGTATAATCTTTTCTTTACTTTTGCTTTTTGATGATATATAATTCTTTGGCGTTATAATAGTTTTTATTGAATAATGAATTGAGGGATAAACAATGTCATACACTACAGAAAAAATCCGCAATATAGCATTACTTGGACATGGAAGCAGCGGCAAAACAAGTCTTGCAGAGAGTATGCTATTTTTGACAGGTTCTACAGATAGACTTGGTAATATAGCCGATGGAAATACAGTTTGTGATTCTGATTCAGAAGAAATCAAACGACAAATATCTATATATCTATCAGCTACATTCACCGATCATAAGGGTTTCAGAATTAACATATTAGACACACCGGGATTCTTTGATTTTGCAGGAGAGGTGCTTGAAGCTTTACGTGTTGCAGACTCCGGAATTATTGCATGTTCAGCCAAAGACGGAATAAGTGTCGGTTTTGAAAAAGCATGGTCGCAACTGGCTGTTAGTAAGCTTCCGCGAGCAATTTATGTATCAAAAATTGATGAAGAAAATGGTGATTTTGATGCTGTTCTAAAATCGCTTCGTGATCGTTATGGTTCTTCTGTGTGTCCACTGACAATACCAATGAAGGATGCAGCAGGAAAAGTTATTGGCATTTATGATCTTGTTAATCGAAAAGGATATGCTATAGAAGCCGGAAAACAAAAAGAGATTCCTGTACCTGATGGTATGAAGGATGTAATTGAAACTATTTATGAAACATTTAATGAGAGCATAGCAGAAACATGCGAAGAACTTATGGAAAAGTTTGGTGAAGAGTATACAACAGCAGAAATAATCAAAGGTGTACAAATAGGTTTAAAAGATTTAACATTATTCCCTGTATTCTGCGGTTGTGCAACATCAGGACTTGGTACAATTCCGTTACTTGATGCAATAACTGACTTTTTCCCGTCACCACTTAGTCGTAACGAAGAAACTGATGATGGAGCGGAGTTAAAAGTTGATCCAAACGGTACAACATGTGCAATAGTATTTAAAACACTTTCTGACCAATACGGCAGATTCAGTATTTTCAAAGTTCTTTCAGGAAAAATTACATCAGATATGCAGCTAGTAAATATGCGAACTGGGAATAATGAGAAAATTGGTCACATATTTAAGATGCAAGGAAAGAAAAATGTTGAAGCAAAAGAAATTATTTGCGGAGATATTGGTGCAGCGTCAAAGCTTTCTGATACGAAAACAAACGATACCTTATCCGATGCAAAAAACAGAGTTGAAGCTAAGAAAATCGAGTTTACACCACCTTGTTACGCAAGAGCAATAGCTCCTAAAACAAAAGGTCAAGAAGACAAAATCGCCACAGGTCTTACCAGACTAGGTGAAGAAGACGTCACATTTACATTTGTAAACAATGCCGAAACAAGACAGCTTGTACTCTCAGGTGCAGGTGATATTCAACTTGATGTTTTATGCTCAAAGCTAAAAGACAAGTTCGGCGTTGAGGTTGAGCTTTCAGCAGCTCGTGTACCATACCGTGAGAAAATCCGCAAAAAAGTACAAGTTCGTGGACGTCATAAAAAACAATCAGGTGGTGCAGGACAATTTGGTGATGTTGTTATCGACTTTGAACCCGGTGAAACTGAGGATTTAACATTTGAAGAAACAGTATTTGGAGGAAGTGTACCAAGAAACTTCTTCCCGGCTGTTGAAAAAGGTTTACGTGAGAGTATTCAACGTGGAGTGCTTGCAGGATATCCACTGGTTTATCTAAAAGCAACTCTTGTTGACGGCTCATACCACTCTGTTGACTCATCAGAGCTTGCGTTTAAGATTGCAGCACAAATCGCATACAAAGAGGGAATACCGCAAGCAAATCCTGTTATATTAGAGCCAATTGGCGTACTTAATGTTACAATTCCCGATACATACATGGGTGACATTATGAGCGATTTATCAAAAAGGCGAGGTAGTCCATTAGGAATGAATCTTAACACAGAGGGAATGCAGGTTGTTGAAGCAGAAGTGCCGATGGGAGAAATGTCAAGCTACGCAATTGACTTACGCTCAATGACACAAGGCAGAGGTTCATTTACAATCAGATTTGAACGTTATCAGGAAGCTCCGGCACCGGTTCAAGAGAAAATCATTGAGGAGTCAAAGTATCTGACAGAGTCTGAATAAGGAACACTCCAATGTTTGATTGGATAAGAGAGTTATTTAACAATACAAGTGATACAGCGGCAGGATTCGACGGCGATATCCTGTCGTATGTCACTTTAGTTATTCGTTTTATACTGCCTGTTCTTGCAATAATTATTGTTGTTCGTTGTATTAGATCACTTCTTTCTGAAAAAGGTGAGGGTGAAATATGGGGACAACTGCATCTTCTAAACGGGAATATAATTGATCTTAATTATTGGGAAAACACTTTAGGCAGGTCAGGTGCTTCTGATGCTTTTTTAGAGTACCCGACAATATCGAAAAATCATGCGGCACTAAATCGTGATGATAAAGGTGATTGGTATATATATGATGTTGCTTCAAAAGCAGGAGTTTTGGTAAACGGAACAAAAGTTGAAGGAAAAGACGGTTTTTTAGTAAAAAGCGGTGATAAAATTGATTTGGGTGGTTTAATAATGACCTTTGTGGCTGCGGATATGACTGATGAATATGAACAAGCCATAAGCCGCACTCCACCGGGGCAGATATTCAAACAAGCTCTAACACTTGTATATATTACATTGTTTCAAATACTGCTGTGTTTCCAGTTAAATATTGCATCACAAGAAGCTTCTACAACGATTCTTGTATTTTGCTTTTTGATTTTGATAATATTGATGTGGATTTGCTATTTTGCTACAAGAGCTATGAACAGAGTTGCATTTGAAATTGAATCAATAGGTTTTTTTCTCACAACAATAGGACTGTCAATTGTTGCATCAGGTTCACCAAATGAAATTACCCGACAGATAATGTTTATTGTATTTGGATTAATTTTATTTTACGGTATTGGCTGGGTTTTACGTGATTTAAACAGGACAAAAATGATACGTAGACCAGTTGTGCTCATCGGGCCTTTGTTACTTGCGATAACTTTAATTTTCGGACAAGAAACTTTAGGTGCAATACGTTGGATTAGTATTGCAGGAATGCAGTTTCAACCGGGTGAGTTTGTAAAAATAGCAATTATTTTTGCAGGTGCTGTAACATTAGAACGAATGTTTGTACGTAGAAATCTTATTGGTTTTGTTGCGATAATGGCTATTTGCATGGGACTTTTAGCAGGTATGACAGATTTTGGAACTGCTATGATTTTCTTTGTGACATTCTTAGTTATTGCATTTTTGCGAAGTGGTGATGTTGCGACAGTTATATTAAGCGTAGCAGGTGCAGGATTTGCAGGACTTGTTGCTTTAGCATCACGGCCACATATAGCACAACGCTTTGCCACATGGGGAAATGCCTGGGAAACAGCATTTAACGGTGGACGTCAGCAAGCAAGCGCAATGTCAGCAGCTGCAAGCGGAGGTTTGTTTGGAGTTGGTGCAGGTGAGGGTTGGCTAAAAGGAGGAAGGGGATTTCCACGAGTGTTTGCAGCGGATTCAGACATAGTTTTTGCTATGCTAAGCGAAGAATTAGGATTAATTGTTGCTTTAACAGCTATAGTTGCAATATTAGTGCTTGCAATATATTCAGTACAAGCAGCAAAGTTTGCACGAAGTACATTTTATGTTATAGCTGCTTGTGCTGCTGCAACAGTGTTGGTATTTCAAATGATGTTAAATGTTTTAGGTTCTATGGATATCTTACCGTTTACAGGTGTAACATTTCCGTTTATTTCAAAAGGTGGCACAAGCCTTATATCATGCTGGGGGATGTTAGCATTTTTTAAGGCTATTGATACACGGGCAGCAGCAAGCTTTGCAGTAAAGATACCTAAACGTCCGGAGTTTTCGGGTGGTGGGGCAATAATCTACAGACGTTATGACGATGACAACACTCGAGTAGACCCGGTGTTGGAGAACAAGGGAATAGGGAATAGGGAATAGGGAACAGGGAATAGGGAGTAGGGGACTCTCAAGCCCTCTTTAGCAAAGAGGGTGCCCTCCGCAGAGGGCGGGTGATTTGAATCTTGACGATTTGCGAGAGTTTCGCTATATGCCCTCTTTAGTAAATAGGGTGCCCTCCGCAGAGGGCGGGTGATTTGTTACTAGAGAGTAGAAAGAAGTTCAATATGTATAGAATTAATAAAAGAGCATTATCTGTACTTGTGCTGGTTGCAATAGCAATACTTGGTATGCTCTTTTATATTGGTCGTTTTCTAATTTTTGGTGGAGAATGGGCTACATCAAGATTAAATCCCACAGTACAAAGCAGAGGAATGATTACCGATAGAAACGGAGTAGTACTTGCAGGTGTAACAGACGGTAGACGTACATTTGCAGAAGATGCAAATGTACGCCGTGCAACACTTCATGCTGTAGGCGACAGAGAGGGTAATATTGGAACAGGTGCACTCAGAGTCTACGCACCAAATATGGCAGGGTACAACTTTCTAACCGGTTTGTATTCAAGAGCCGGTACCGGCAATACTGTAGCATTAAGCATAGATTCCAATCTTAATGTTGAAGCAATGCGTGCTCTTGATGGTCGTAAAGGCACTGTGATTGTCAGCAATTACCAAACAGGTGAAGTTCTCTGTATGGTCTCAAGTCCTACATTTGACCCAATTCATCCTCCGCATATAGATACACTTGATGATGAAGAAGGGGTATTCTTAAACAGAGCAATTCAAGCGGCATATACTCCCGGCTCAATTTTTAAAATAGTAACTGCTGCCGCTGCGATTGAAACATTTGAAGATGTGTTTTGGCGTACTTTTGTATGTACCGGAGCAATTCATCTTGGTGAAGATACTGTAACATGTCCAAGTGTTCACGGTGAAATTGATATTGTACGTGGTATGCGTGTTTCGTGTAATATTGTGTTTTGTGAGCTTGCTCTTGACTTAGGTGCAGACATTCTCTCAGATTATACCGCCCGATATGATTTATCAGGTAGAACCAGAGTTGGTGGTATTCAAACAATGATTGGCAATTTTGACAAAGCAGAGCCATATACGGCAGACCTTGCATGGTCGGGAATAGGGCAGTACGATAATCTGGTTAATCCTGCTACTATGCTTCGTTTTGTGAGTGCAATTGCAAATGATGGTAATGCAGTTGAGCTTCAATTGCGAAAGAAGTCAACTTTGTTTTCGTTCTTATCTAATAGAAGCTCACGTCTAATGAGTGCGGAACTTGCTCGTGATCTTGGTGATTTGATAGAAATTCAAAACAGTGATAACTTTCCCGGTTTACAGATTCATGCAAAGACCGGTACTGCTCAAGTAGGTGGAGATAGGCTTCCGCACGCATGGTATGTCGGTTATATAACAAACCCGGGTCATCCTCTGGCTTTTGTAGTAATTGTAGAAAACTCCGGTACCGGTTCAAGCATTGCTGCTCCAATCGCTAACAGAGTTCTACAAGCCGCTATTAGGTAAGTATTTTCTATCCTATGTGTGCTTTCGCTCGGTATATGTATTTTTTAGTGGTTTCTATCCGCTTTACTGAAGAGGGCATATAGCGAAATTCTCGCAAATCGTCAAGATTCAAATCACCCGCCCTCTGCGGAGGGCACCCTCTTTGCTAAAGAGGGCATGAGAGTCCTCTACTTTCTAATCTCTACTCTCTACTTTCTACTCCCTATTCCCTATTCCCTAATTTACTTCGTACCGAAGATTCTGTCACCTGCGTCACCAAGACCGGGGACAATATACCCGTGGTCGTTTAGATGTCCGTCAATAGCACAGGTGATAATATCAACATCGGGGTGAGCTTTATCCATTTTTTCAATACCGGGTGGTGCTGATAGAATGGTTAGAAGCTTAATTGAGCGTGCTCCTGCTTCTTTTAAGAAACGTGCAGCCTCAACTGCTGTGTTTCCTGTAGCGAGCATTGGGTCGAGTATAAAACAATCTCTTTCTGCTATGTCGGGTGGCATTTTACAATAATACTCCACAGCTTCTAGTGTTTCAGGGTCACGATATAGACCGATGTGTGCTACCTTAGCTGATGGGATAAGCGTAAGTATCCCATCAACCATTCCGAGACCTGCACGTAATATTGGTACGAGTGCCAGTTTTTTTCCGGCGAGTGCTTTTACATTTGCTTCTGCAACAGGTGTCATAACCTTTACATCCTTTAACGGAAGCTCACGCATTGCTTCATAACACATAAGTGTTGCCATTTCACCTACAACCTCACGAAAAACTTTTACACCAGTCTCTATGTCACGAAGGATTGTAAGCTTATGTTGTATAAGCGGGTGCGTTAATACTGTAACTGGCATTTATACTTCCTCCGGTATGTCTGCATTTTCGGCTGCTTTTTGTGCATCATCAATGTTTTTTCTATAATCATCTGCACCGGGTAGGAGTTTATTTAAGATAATACCTACTATTGCAGCAAGTGCCATTCCAAACAAACTGAACTCTACATCACCAATAACGATTGGTATTAAAGCATCACCAATACCGATAACCAGAATTGCTGCTGCAATTATGAGATTTCGTGATTTGTGGAAGTTAACTTTGTTATCTACAAGGAGTCGTGCTCCAACAGATGCGATCATTCCAAAGAGTACGATAGAAATACCACCGATGATTGGTGTTGGAATTGTACTAATAACTGCTGCAAGCTTGGGTATAAAACCTAAAGCTATTGCAAACACAGCAGCAATACGCATGATGTTTGGATCAAACTGGCGTGTGAGAGCAAGAACACCGGTGTTTTCTGAATATGTGGTATTTGCAGGGCCACCAAACATTGCAGATAAACATGATGCTAGACCATCTCCAAGGAGGGTTCTGTGCAAACCGGGTTTTTTGATAAAATCCTTGTTACAAATACTGTTGATTGCCATAATGTCACCAATATGCTCAACCATTGTGCATATTGCAACAGGAGCAATAATCATAATTGCACCAATATCAAATTTTGCAAATGTAAACTCAGGTAGTCCAAACCATGCGGCATCTGCTACCGGAGCAAAATCGACAAGGTTGGGTATTAAACCGGTGACTGTTAATATAACTGCGATTATGTAGCTAACGATAATGCTAATTAGAACCGGTAGTACTTTTAAGAAACCCTTCATAAAAACACTGACTATAACAACTATTAAAAAGCTCATCAGTGCCAGTAGCCAATTTGTGGCTGTTATTTCGCCTGTTCCACCGGTACTTGCCATATCAATTGCCACAGGTGCAAGGACAAGTCCAATTACCATAATAATCGTACCGGTTACAATAGGCGGGAACCAACTTAGGATTCTATGCGGACCAACGAAATAGACTATTATTGCCATTACCACATAAAGACATCCGGCAATAACTATACCACCAAGTGCATTCTCAAAGCCATGTAAAGATGCAGCAAGAATGATAGGTGCTATAAATGCAAATGACGAACCAAGAAATAGCGGCACTCCGCCTTTTGTTAAAAGGTGGAATAACAATGTACACACACCAGCCATAAGTAGTGCGACAGAAATATTCATTCCAACACTACTTAGGATAATCGGTACTAAAATTGTTGCACCAAACATGGTGAAAGTGTGCTGTAAACCTAGCACTGTTAGTTTTCCGGGCCCTACACTTGGGTCTTTTAAATCGTTTTTGTCCCAGAAGAAATTACCTGACTTGTTTGCCATATATTCGCCCTCCTAAAATAATTAATCATCAGCTCACATACTACAATGTATAGTGGCTGATGTCAACAGTATTATACAAAATATTGTGTAAAAACTTGGAAATAATTAATACACCTAAAAGCGTGCTTCTAAATAATTATGTAGAACTTCAAATATTCTTTCAATTTCAAGAGGTTTGCCTAAATGGTCGTCCATACCTGCATTATAACAATCCTCTATATCGTCTCTAAAAACATTTGCTGTCATAGCTATAATGGGTAATCTACCACGATCACGATCCGGCAGGGCACGTATACGTCGAGTTGCTTCAAGCCCATCCATTACAGGCATTTGTACATCCATAAATATAATATCATATTTATCAGGAGATGTTTTAATCATATTTAATGCTTCTTCACCATTTGTAGCAATATCAATTATTAAACCGGTATCTTCCAGTAATGCTATCAGAATCTCTCTGTTGATTTCTATATCCTCAACAATCAACAGGTTAAAATCTGCAAACTTATTACTCTTATGTCCGATGTTTTCGGTATGAGTAGTTGTATCATGATGTTCGTTTGCGATTTCGTGATTCTTTTCACTTTGTCGTATTTTAATATTAAAAACAAAACGTGAACCTTGACCCAAAACAGACTCAATCCAGATTTTACCACCCATTAATTCAACAATTTGCTTAGAGATAACAAGCCCCAATCCTGTACCACCATACTTACGGGTTGTTCCGCTTTCGGCTTGTTCAAACATATTAAATACTTTATGTTGCTGTTCCGGAGCTATTCCTATGCCGGTGTCAGCTACTTCAATGTGTAATTCACAGTCGTTGTTTACCTCTCCGACTAAAGAAGCTGAGAAGCTTATCGCACCACCTTCCGGAGTGAACTTTACTGCGTTTGTTAGGAGATTTGTTATAACTTGTGACAAACGATGATCGTCACCATATAAATAAGTCGGCACAGAGCTGTCAATATTAACAGTTAATTTTTGTTGTTTTTCTACCGAACGGAAACTAACAACTGTAATTATCTTTTGCAGCATTTTCTCAAAATCAAAATCAACAGGAGAGAGCTCCAGTTTGTCAGCTTCAATCTTTGCCATATCAAGTATGTTGTTAATTACAGCAAGAAGGTGAGATGATGCATCTTCAATTTTGCCAAAAGCACGATTTTTTCTATCGGTGTCTTCAGCTCTTTTACCAATTGTTGTCATACCGATTATAGCGTTTAAAGGTGTACGCATTTCATGGCTCATTGACGATAGAAAATGACTCTTGGAAAAACTTGCGTTAGCACTTTGAATAGCTTTTTTGTTATAGGAGCGTATACCAAAGAAGCCTGATAAAACTGAAATAACTAATGAAATTATCAATGCATATCTTACAATTCGTATATTATTATGCATATTAACAAGAACTTCATCACTTAAATCAACTCCGGCTGCACAATAAATTGTACCATCATCGTTAAACACCGGCACTACAGCAGAAATAAGGCTATCCCAAGACTCGGTATAAACACCCAAATCTGCAACCCAACTTTCTCCCGCCATAATTCGAGGTACGGCGTCTTCGGTAAATGGGTCGTCTTCAAGCGCAAAAATTAATTCAGGAGTCACCATATATTCAGGGTCATCATCATTATCTATTATATATTGTATAAGACCGTCTCCAATGTATCTCCAATAATACACGTAGAGAACATGACTTTCTTCGGCAAATGTTTGAAGTCTTACCCGCACATCATCCCATTCGGGTCTTTCCATATCTTCTACGGTATGGAATAAATCCAGCTCTTCAACCGGAATGAAAACAGAAGCACGTTGAGCAGCAACGAGTAAATGGTTTTGAATACTGGCAATTGTTTTACTTTCCATATCGCTGATTAAAAAAGTAAATATTGCTGCTACAATAAACATTGCAGTTGATGATAGAAAAAATAACGCATAAACAAAAGAGAACTTGCTTTTTGCTTTATTATTATTAGTTTTCATAATTAAATCCCTATTCGATTCATCGTTATATGTAGCGATAGAAATCTTATTTTCACAGTATTTACACTACCAATATTGAAACTTAATACAATATATCAAAAGTTTATGTAAAAATCAACTAGTATTTTGCATTATTATGTAAAATATTTGTAATAATTTTACTAAACACACACATGGGTCACAGCCAAACTAAAAAAAGTTTATAACAATTGAATAATTTTAATAATAGTGATATGATTGATTTAATATAGCAAAAAAACCGCAAAATATAGTAAAACTCTTAAACAAAAACTTTAACAATACCCTGCAAAATCCCAAAAGCGATATATCTTAATTTAGGAAACTTGTCATATGTTATTATTTTTGAAAAGCAAAACAGCTCGGTGACCGGTATTTCTGAAGGAACGGCAATAATCACGGTTACGACAATAGATGGTGATTTCACCGCAGCCTGTACGGTTACAGTCAGTCGTACAAACCCCGTCGTAGCATGGCCTGAAATAGCCGTGTATTTTTGGCAGGCACAAACACTCTCGGAGATTTCTCTGGCTTCATATACAAACAGCATCCCAGGCACATTCTCATGGGTTTTGCCCTCAGAATCGGTGGGATTTGAAGAGATTCAGGTATTCGAGATGAGATTTACGCCGGATAACACAGTGCAGTACCATACCGTAACGCGAAATATAGAGGTCATAGTATTGTCTATTGAAATGGTTGGTATACAGGGCGGAGTATTTAAAATGGGAGGCAATTTCCCTGTAGAGAACGTAAGTTGGTATGATGCTATTGTATTTTGCAACAGATTGAGTATTTTAAGGGGGTTAACTCCGGTATACAGCATTGAGGACAGTACAGACCCCGATGATTGGGGAGATGTTCCGAGAACAACCGAGCAACCCGGTGGGGTTTCGACACCCGTACCCGATCCTGCTAAGTGGGATGATGTCATAATGCTTCCCGGCTCTACCGGTTATCGTCTGCCTACAGAGGCACAGTGGGAATACGCCTGCCGTGCAGGGACAACAACACCGTTTAACTGGGGAACTGCCACCATAACAAGTGATCAGGCGAATTTTTTGACTCCACCCGAATTCAATGACAGCCCGCCTCCTCAATACTTCCGTGGAGAAACAATGCCGGTGGGTTCCTTTAACCCTAATAACTGGGGTTTATATCAAATGCATGGTAATGTATGGGAATGGTGCTGGGATTGGTTTGTGTCTTCATATGATAATGCAGGCGGAAATAATAACCCGACCGGCCCGGACGACGGATCAGAACGTGTGGTACGCGGCGGAGCACAGAACTCCTTAGGTAAAGATGTCCGGTCGGCTAATCGGGATAGCCAAAATCCTGTTACAAATGATGTTACAGGTGAGACGTTTAACTTCTTAGGCTTTCGCGTAGTCCTTCCATGACGTTGTCGTTATTTCAGATCTGTGTAGACCATGGAGTGCAAGTAAGATTTGCACTTCGCATGTATCACCGTTAATTGCGGTCAAAAACTTATGGATATCGTCCGACTCTATCCAGTTTCCATCTTTAATAACTACCTGTGGTAAAGTTACAGCCGGTACGTACTGTTTGTGATACTTAAACTCACACCACCAAGCCGTAGTTGTATGTGCTGGCTCCCAGATTCTAGATTTTTTGCTTTTGGTAATTTCATAATAACGCCCTCCTATATAAGAATATTGTGAATATTACTTGCATTTATATTATGTACTGATATAATGTTGTTACTTAGCACTTGTAGCAGTCAAGAAAATTGAAAAAATACCGATACATACTAAGAGGTATTATACTATGAATTTAAGAATAATAGAAAGCAAAACGGCAAAAAATGAGTTAGCTGTTGATTTAACACGCTTTGAATGTGACAAAGAAACCATGCTAATAGAGTTTGCAAAAATTACGGCAGAGACCAACGAAGATAAAGTTGATGAAATTGAGATTCGCTCAAGAGTTCGGATACCTATAGAATTAGCACTACCGATGTTTGGTGCTTTATTAGATTCATTAGTTGCATACGAAAATGAATATAATAATGGATATGGATTGTCACTAACAGATGAGGAAAAATAAAGATATGAAAACTATTAATTTGTATGTGTCAAAACAAAATAAAAATATTTCTAATAATAATTGGGAATCTGCTCTTAAATATGCAACGACAGATGATTTTAAAAATTTGTTAAATGCAATGTATCAAGTTGTTGAAAAATCAAAATATCAATATCAAACTCGAAGAATTGCTCAAGAATGGATAGGTAGAATAAATGAAAAACAATCTAAGGCACTAAAGATACAATGGTTTCTTGAACAGTTAGAAATAATACAACCATCATTAAGTTATTTTAAAAACCTTTCTACTATTGAAAAAAGTTTTATAAATACACTTTTTGAAATGCCATCTACTCAAAAAATTATATATGATAAATCAAATAATGAAATTATTGCTATAGTAAAACCTGCTACTAGTGAAATGATATTTATGTATGGGAAAATCTATATGGATTTGCTTTCAAAAGTAGACTGTGATTTTTCGTTCATGGTTAATGGTGAAGGTGAAAAACACGAAGAGCATTACAATGTTATTATAACAAAGGAAGAATGGCATGCCTTTAACCGCTGAGCATCAAAAACAGTATAAGCATAATATAAAATTACTAAGTCATGATGTATTTGAAGCAAATGATGTATATTGGGATTGGTATGTAACAATTTTATTTTATAGTGCTTTGCATTTAGCAGAAAAAGAAATATCAAAGTCTGCTATTGAGGTTAAAACACATAATGAGCGGTTAAAATATATTGCTCGCTTAGATCCGTTAAATAAAATAAGTTATGAGTATTATCATCTTTACAATCAAAGTCGAAGAGCCAGATATGAGTGTGTTGTGTTTACAAAAAAAGAATTAGATGAATTAAAAGTTAACTTTTCAAAAATTGAAAAATTGCTTGCTTAGCATAGTGTGTTATAATTAAAGTAACAATAAAAACGTCCAGTAAAAAGATAGTATATTAGTAAGAAAAAGAGCGAGGAAAACAAACAACAGCTACAAAACACTAGTAGCTAATCTTGTAGTTTTTGAGCAACAACAAAGAAACTCGTAGCTTCAATGACTACGAGTTATTTTACGTTTGGAGCAGGTGATGGGAATCGAACCCACGTATCTAGCTTGGAAGGCTCATTTATGTTACGTGTTTCCAATGCTTAGTGCATTCTTTTCCACATTGCTTTCCACTTTGTGCTTGTATAATTTCTATTAGTTGTGGAGCAGGTGACGAGAATCGAACTCGTACGACCACCTTGGAAGGGTGGAGTTCTACCACTAAACTACACCTGCACGATAATAGAAATTATTGGCAAATTGAATAATACATCAATGATAAATTAAAATCAAGTGTATATTTCTTTTAATTATTGTGCAATAGTAAAACAGTTCATTTTTTTTGCTGCTATTTGTAATGCTCTTTCTGTTGTATCTGTATATATTTTTGCTGTTATTGATATATTTGAATGACCCATTAGATATTTTGCAATGTTGATTGGTATACCTGCATCTTGTAAATCTGTACAGAATGTATGCCGTAAACAATATGGAACTAAATCATCAGCAAGTGCTGTTAATACAATTTTATTTCTATATAGTTTTGCTCCCATGCTTATATCTAATTGTCTTTTAAAATTACGCCACATACTATCCATTGTTGCTTTTGTATGCCTTAATCCTGTTTTATAGTGGGTAAACACCGGGTGAAATGGTGAACCTTGAGTACTATATAATTCGTCATACAATGCATCACATATAGGAATATCTCTAATGCCTGATTCTGTTTTTGGTGTATCAATATCTTTTGTGCCTGCTTTCATTGCTACTTTTACATGCAATATACGTTTTTTAAAATCAATGTGTTTCCAATCAAGAGCCCTGCTCTCGTTGGGTCTGATGCCAGTGTATAGCAAAGTCTTAATCCATAACCCGGCATGGTGTGTTTCTGCAAGTTTTAATATTTCTACACGTTCATTATCAGTTATGCTTCTTCGAACTCCATCTTTTGAGGAAGGTTTTTCAAGTTCTTCTGCAGGATTCTGTACTATTAAATTAGATTTCTGAGCTTTTTTGAATATATTATATAATGTCGAGTTTATTTTCTTTATATGTGATCCGCTACAACCAGCAGTTGAATTCATTATTTTTTGTAAGTGTACAGTTTTTACACTTTTTACTGACATACTGCCTATTGTCGGATTAATCCAATTGTTTATTATACTTATGTAAGTGCGGTATTGCTCTTCGCCAACAGCAGGTCTCTTATATGTCTCTAACCACTCATCAGCCCACTTACTGACTTTCATATTACCGGATATACCAATTTCTCCACGTTTGAGCATATCCTCTTTTATTGCTGCTTTTTGGTCTGCTTCTTTTTGAGAACTTCCAGTGCACTCATGCCGTTTACCTTCATAAGTAAATGTTGATCTAAAACGTGTCTTTTCTGTTTCCATAACTTACACCTCTACTGCTTCTTATATTATAGTATTATATTCAATAATTTTTATAGAAAACTATCTTTTTCTGTTGTGGTCACTTTTGGTGCAGTTGTATTGCTCTTTAGCGTATCTATCTCTTTCTTATAATCATCTTTGCAAAAATTGCTTTCTGCTCATATAATATTATCCCCTCTTTATCAATGTTCATATAATATCCTGATGTATTTTTACGGGTATAGTATTGACTAGCTTCTCTTATTCTCGGAGATATATCTGCATAATATATAAAATATAAACTGCTTGCTAAAGAATGTATATCCGATTTCATTTTTAATGTTACCTTAAAGCCATCTTTAGTTAGTATCATTATATCAACATCTGAATATTCTTGAAAATCTCCACGAGCATAAGAGCCATACAGAATTACGTTTATGCAATTATCGCCTAAAATACCGTTACACTTTTTTGCAAATTCTCTAGCAGCAGTAAACGCATTATTTCTCATTGCTGTTTTTTTATCTTTTTCTATTATATTACTCATTTTTTCCTCACTCCACCACATCATGTACCCTTATACCCACTAAACTCTGCATATATGACATTACCTTTAGCGTGATTTTTCACTTTTTTCATTTGTTGGAGTAACAGTATTAACAGATATACTATTTTTCCAATTGTTAATCCTATTTTTATAGTCGCTAATACTAAGTGTTTTTGCTCTATCTGTAATATAATCTTTTACATCATTTAATACTGTTTCTGCATTAGATATTGATTCATATGCTTGCTCTAAAGTTATTGGTTTTTTTCTTTTGTTTAAATAGTCTGCACTTATTCTTATTGAATAAAGAGTATTTATTGTTTTAGATATTTCATATTCAAATGCCTTTTCTTGGTAAATATACTTCTTATTAAATACACCAATTAACTGACTATGATCAGTAAATAGATTATCATGATCAAGTAAATAAACAGCTGATATTGCGTTAAATGCTGTGTAATAAGAGTTTACTACTGCTCCTTTTGCACTATTTGCTTTATATAGTGTATATGCATCGTTTAATCTATCCTCAGCTTCTCTAAGATACTCTATTGCAACTTCAAAATTCATAACAATAAACCCTCTTTTCTTATTGTATTAAATAATGGCCAGTATTGAGAAAATGATTCTTCATCTGTTGATATAAATGAACAATATATATCATACTTATTATATAGGTTATACGTAATGTCAGATGTAACTGGTAAGATGTCGTTATATAAGCTTATTTCATCATTATGTACTATCATAATATCTATATCACTGTTAATTCTTTCCTCACCTCTAGCATAAGAGCCAAATAACCATACCTCTTTAATTCCAACAGGTAGCTCTTCATAAAGATTTTGTTTTATTGCATTATAAATTGCTTCCATATACTTTTACACCCTCTCCACCACATCATTTAGCAAATATCATATTTTCACGTCGTTTATGATAACTTATCACATTTTTCTTATTTTGCAAATGATAATTTCATATATTATGAATTATCTGCTTAATGTTATGCAAAAAATGAAGCATTGTTGTAATTACTCATAATTATTTAGAATGTTGTCAATGGGCTAAAGTTCTTATGAACGTTGGCTAATTGTTGACTTTAATTATTTTTTGTGGTACTTTTTACTACATAAGGAGTGTGATTATTCACCACCTAACCGTTAGGTGATTTACATTAAAATCAAAAACGAGGTTTTATTAAAAAGATTGTTGTTGTTAAAATGTATAACAAGAGGAAGTAGGTAATATGTCTGATTTTAATCATATTAATAAATTGTATACAGAACTAAAAAGTTTAAGACCATTATCATCTGGTGCTTTGCATAGGTTATCTGAAGATTTTATGATTTATAATACTTATCATTCTAACGCTATTGAAGGCAGTACACTTACGCATGATGAAACGTATTTAGTTATAAAAGAAGGACTCACTGTTGATGGAAAGCCTTTGAAGTTCCACATGGATGCTGTTGGTCACAAAGACGCATATTATTATATTGAAGATATAATAAAGGGTAAAAAGTCACTTGACGAAAATGTTATAAAAAAGATACATTATTTAACTTATTTAAGTGGGATAGATGAAGATAGAGGAAATTATAGAAATCTACAAAACTATGTTGGGTTTTTTACTCCTTGTCCACCAGAAGAAGTGTCTTCAAGAATGAAAGACCTTATGCATAAATACAATAATAATTTTCACAAAATGCACATTATAGAAAGAGTTGCAGAGTTCCATTTGATATTTGAAACAATTCATCCATTTGTTGATGGTAATGGTAGAACCGGACGTTTGTTAATGAACTTTGATCTTATGAAAGAAGGCTTTCCACCTATTAATGTTAAGTTTTCTGATAGATTAGAATATTACGATGCTTTTAATCATTACCGTGATAGTGACTGTAAAGATATTTCAAAAATGACTGAACTTGTTGCTAAGTACGTTACAAAAGAGTTAAAGCGATATATTAATTCTGCTCATATTGCTGAAAAAATAGAAATAGAGAGAAGTAAAGAGGGACAGGTTGATTTTTTTGATGTTGCTCATTATAGCAATAATTGATTGCAAGTACATATTTCTAATTTTATACTAGAATTGTAATATAATATCAAAGTATTACACATATTATTATGTAAAAACACTTTACAAAATAGTTATAAAGTGATATTCTGATAGATGTTGAAATATCACGAATGCGGTATTAATAATGAGGTGTAATTATGAAGGTGAAGAAAATAATATTTGTAGTCGATGACAGCGATACTAATTTGATGATGGCGAAAAGAGCATTACAAGAAGATTATCGAGTAATGACATTCCCATCAGCAGAAAAAATGTTCTCATTGTTACCAAACATTAAGCCCGATTTGATACTACTTGATATTGTAATGCCTGAGATAGATGGATTTGCTGCTCTAAAAAGACTTAAAGAGACAAAAGAGTATGTAGATATACCTGTTATATTCCTTACAGGACTGTCTGACATTGAAACAGAAGTTAACGGTTTCCAAATGGGCGTTGTAGACTTTATAACAAAACCATTCTCTGAGCCGGTTATGCTAAACCGTATCAAAACACACCTGGATATTGACGAAATAATACGTGAACGTACTGAGCAATTACATCAAAAAACAGAAAAACTGGAAAAACTTCAAAACGCTGTTATATTCGGATTTGCAGACCTGGTAGAAAATAGAGACGAAGGAACAGGCGGACACATCGAACGTACATCCACATATCTAAAAGTACTAATGGATAAAATGGAAGAAAACTCAATATATGTTGATGAGCTTAGTACACTTAACAATGACTTAGTTATATCATCAGCCAGACTACACGATGTTGGTAAGATTGCTATTTCTGATGTTATTCTAAACAAACCCGGAAAACTAACAGACGATGAGTTCACTATTATGAAAAACCATACATTAGCAGGTGAAGATGCAATCGACCAAATAGCATTACGCACAGATGATGTTGAGTTTCTTGAAAGTGCAAGACTGTTTGCAGGGTCACATCATGAGCGTTGGGATGGCAAAGGTTATCCGCGAGGTCTTGCAGGAACAGATATTCCTTTACATGGCAGACTAATGGCTATAGTAGACGTATATGATGCACTCGTATCAGAACGCCCATACAAAAAAGCATTTTCTGAAGAAGTTGCTGTAGGTATTATTATGGAAAATGCAGGAACACAATTCGATCCAAATATTGCAGAGGTTTTCTTCAAAGCAAAAGATAAGTTTGCTGAAATAAGAAAACAAATAGCTTAATATAAAACGATAAAATAATAAATATATATTTAGACTATTCGACCACTTATGAAATGAAGGTGTAGGTGTGACTAAGTTTTTTTCACGTAATGGCTTATTTAGAAAATCGTTAATCTCGAAATTATTACTTGTATTGATTTCATTTGTAGTAATGGTTGTAGCGAGTAGCTTTTTTGTTTACAGTATTCTAACTGAAAAAAATCTTGACAATACCAACAATACAATGAATGATACTGCAGTTATTGTTACTAACCTGCTTAATCAACCAAAAATTGTTTTAAGCTTTATTTCTAATGAAATAGAATATATGTATAACCATGGTGCAAGTATCGAAGAAATGACAGGATTTATGTCCACAGCATCTTCACTTGAGTTTAGAGAAAGTATAAATGTTCTTAACTACCATAGTGTATATGGATATTTTATTAAAGACAGTGTGTTTCATGATGGTGCCGGGTGGGAACCCGGTCCCGGTTACAGACCAACAAGACGTCCCTGGTATTATGCCGCAATGGAAGCAAACGGTGAAATAGTAATTACTACCCCTTATGTTGCAACAGATACACGAGTTCTTGAAATTGCGTATGCACGATTACTTTTTGACACTGATGGTGAACCATCTGCAATAATATGTATTAACTTTCAAATTAGATATTTGAGAGATTTAGTAGTAAATAGAAGTATAACTCAAAATGGATACGGATTTTTAGTTGATAATGAGTTTAATATACTAATACACCCCGATGATTCAATTCGCGGTGAAAATATTGTTGACACTGATGAACGAAATGAGTTCCAGGAAGAACTATTTTATGGTGTTACATCAGAGGAATCAGATGAAACATACCAGATAGTAAACAATCATTTAGGTGTCAGGTCATTTTTATTTAGCAGACAGCTAGAAAACGGTTGGCACTTAATCATAATAATACCTGAGCATGAATATTTTAGAGAACTGTATGAGATGGTAATAATCATCAGTAGCATAGGTGCAACTCTTGCAGTTATGCTAATGATTGTTTTGATTCGTATTGAGTTTGCAAAAATAAAAGCTGATAATGCTAATCAAGAACAAAATCTTTATCTTAAAACTATGGAGATACAAAGAGAAGAAGATGAACGTATTCAGCAGATATTTGATGCCAGTCCGTATGTAATAACCATGTGGGATGAAAGTTTAAAATGTGTATCTGTCAGTGAAGAATGTATATCTATGTTCCAGTTATCCAGTAAGCAGGAGTTTCTTGAATTGTTTCATGAATTATCGCCAAAAAGACAACCTGATGGTGAGGATTCATATTTAATGGCAAAAAGAATTATTCAGAAGGCATTTGATGATGGATATGTTCGGGAGCAATGGATGCACTGTTTGCTTAATGGTGAACCAATCCCATGTGAAATCACGTTGGTACGTGTTAAATATCATGATAAATATATTGTTGCCGGATATACACGAGATTTACGCGAACAAAAACAGATGCAAGAAGAAATTGAAACCATGTTTGATAATGCTCCGGTTGGACTTACTATCTTTGATGAAAACTTTAAATATATAGATTGTAATGATAAGGTTCTGGATATGTTTGGTGTTACAAGAGAGTTCTACGAAACTTTCTTTGGAAGCGAGGCACACTCACCGGAGTTTCAACCGGATGGTGAAAGAACTCAAGAAAAATGTTTAAATATCATTGGACGTGTAATGAAAGGTGAAAAAATTACAACTGACTGGCTTCACAGCTTACCCGACGGAAGCCCAATGCCTGTTGAGGTCACAATGGTACGTATGAAAACCAAAAATGGATATGTTGGTCTTGGTTATATATATGACTTGCGTGAACAAATCCGTATGAAAAACGAAGTTGAAGAAGCACTTAACCAGGCAACAGTTGCCAATCAGGCAAAAAGTGCATTCCTAAGTACAATGAGTCATGAGATTCGCACACCAATGAATGCAATACTGGGTATAACAGAGATTTATTTACAAGATGAAAGAATTACAGAAGATGTCCGCACCGGACTGGAACGAATATACTCATCCGGAAATATGTTGCTTAGTATTATAAATGATATTCTTGATTTATCAAAAATCGAAGCAGGTAAGTTTGAACTAATTATATCTAATTATGAAGTTGCAAGTACGTTAAGTGATACTGTACAGCTTAACATGATGCGCATTGGCAGCAAACCTATCAACTTTGAACTGACAGTCGATGAAAAACTACCTACAATGCTAAACGGTGATGAACTGCGTGTTAAGCAGATTTTAAACAATTTATTATCAAATGGTTTTAAGTATACATCAGAAGGGACTGTAACACTGTCAGTTTCTTGTGAGAGTTCTGATAAGGACAATGAGATAATACTTGTTCTTAGTGTAACTGATACAGGGCAAGGAATGAGTAAACAACAAGTAGAAAAACTCTTTGATGAATACTCACGTTTTAACACCGCAGCAAATCGTACAACTGAAGGAACAGGACTTGGATTAAGTATTACCCGTAATCTTATACATATGATGAACGGTGTAATTGAAGTATCTAGCGAAATGGGAAAAGGTTCTGTATTTACAGTACGTATACCACAAGAGAAAATTGGAGATGAATTACTTGGTGAAGAAATGGCAGAAAATCTTCATAACTTCCGGACATCAAGCAGAGCTCACCTTAAACGTGCTCAAGTAGTCCGTGAGTATATGCCATATGGAAAAGTGCTTATTGTTGACGACGTAGAAACAAATATATATGTTGCAAGAGGTCTTTTAAGACCATATGGTCTAACAATCGAGTCAGCAAGCAGTGGATTTGCCGCAATTGACAGAATTAAAAGCGGAAATGTTTTTGACATTGTATTTATGGACCATATGATGCCTGAAATGGATGGTATGGAAGCTACTAAAATCATACGTGAATCAGGATATAATGAACCGGTTGTAGCACTCACTGCAAATGCAGTAGCCGGTCAGGCTGAAGTATTTCTTAGTAATGGATTTGATGACTTTATCTCAAAACCAATAGATATGCACCGTATGAATACAATATTAAACAAGTTTATACGTGATAAACAAACTGATGAAGTATTAGCCGAAGCCAGAAAAGTTTCAGGAAAAATGGCAGAAGAACTTCAAGAAGAGGATTTAAGTCCGGCGACTAATCCATTAATTCTTGAGTCATTTTTAAGAGATGCAAACAAATCACTTGGTGTACTTAATGAAGTAATGGCAGCAGGTTTCCCACTTAGTGAAACAGCTATGCAAAACTATGTTATACATACACATGGGTTAAAAAGTGCATTAGCAAATGTTGGAAATAAGGAACTATCAGCATTTGCAAAAAAATTAGAACACACAGGACGTGAGAAAAACGAAGAAATTATTGAAACAGAAACACCAAACTTCTTAAGATTATTACAAGAATATGTCGATAAAATCACTCCAAAAGAAGGAGAGGTTGGAGACGATTCAGATAGTACAGAGATAGATAAAGATTTACTTAAAGAATTGTTAACAAAGATAAAAAATTATTGTGAAGATTTTGATGAGAGAGAAGCAGAGATTGTTATGGAAGAATTAAAATCAAAAATTAAATCAAAATCTGTAAATGAACTTATCCGTAAAATTACAGAAAAATTATTGCATAGTGATTTTATGGAAGCAGCAGAAATTATTGATGAATACAAAGAAAACATCTAAATTATAAAGTAAGAGAAGGAAATCAATATTATGAGTGAAAAGAAAGAGTTTACGGTACTAACAACTGATGATGAAAAGTCGAACTTAGATATACTGGCAGGTATATTATCTCCTTATTACAACATACTTGTTGCAAAAAGCGGAGCAAGAACTCTGGAACTGGCGAAAGAAAAAAAGCCGGACCTTATACTCCTTGATGTTATGATGCCTGAAATGACAGGATTTGAAGTTATTACTGCTCTTAAAGCAAGTAATGATACGGCAAATATACCGGTAATATTTATCACAGGCTTGTCCAGTACAGAAGATGAGCAAAGAGGTTTCTTCTTAGGTGCTGTTGATTACATTACCAAACCATTTAACAATGCTATTGTTAAAGCCAGAGTAAAAACGCATATGAGAATTGTTGATCAAATGCGTACAATAGAGAGAATAGGTCTGATTGACCCACTTACAAAGATTGCCAACAGACGTGGTTTTGAAGATAGATTTGAGGCTGAGTGGGGTAGAGCAATACGTGAAAATATTCCCATTAGCTTCTTAATAATGGACATAGACCTTTTCAAAATCTATAATGACACATACGGACACCAACAAGGTGATGTAGCTCTACAGGCATTTGCAGATACAACAATAGATTCACTTCACCGTGCTGCGGATTTTGTTGCACGTTGGGGTGGTGAAGAGTTTGTTGTACTTCTTCCCGATACAGGAATTGAAGGTGCAATGGAAATAGCTGAGAGAATACGAGTTAATATAGAAGAGATGACAATTCCTATTGATGAAGACACACAAACAAGTGTTACTGTTAGTATTGGAATTAACTGTGTTGTTCCCGAGTTAGATACACCTATGAAAGAGTTCTTCGAAAAAGCAGACCTTGCACTATACAAAGCCAAAGAATTAGGCAGAAATAGAATTGTAAAAGCAGAAGATTTATAAATACATATATGAATGGACTATTAGCTTATGACAGAAATAATCAAATCGAATAATAATCTGTGTACCGGTTGCAATCGATGCGTCAGAGAATGTCCTATGGAGCTTGCAAATATCACATTTCAAGATGATTTTGATGATATAAAAGTTGAAATCGATCAAGAAAAATGTATATTGTGTGGCAGATGTATATTTGCTTGTCATCATGATGCAAGATACTATAAAGACGATACAGAGCGTTTCTTTGAAGATTTATCTAAAGGAGAACCAATATCTTTAATAGTTGCTCCTGCTATTCGTACTAATATACCGGAGTACCAAAGACTATTTACATACTTAAAAGAACTGGGTGTAAATATGATATATGATGTTTCTGTCGGAGCAGATATTTGCATCTGGGCTCATATAAGATATTTAACCGAAACAAACTTTAAACCTTTGATAACACAACCATGTCCTACTATAGTACTATACTGCGAAATATATCAACATGATTTATTGAAATATTTATCTCCAATACAAAGCCCGATGGCATGTACATCATTATATCAAAGAAAGTATAATAACTCGACTGATAAGTTTGCGTTACTTTCTCCATGTATTTCCAAAATTGATGAATATACTAACACTGAAATGGCAGAGTATAATGTTACATTTGCAAAGCTTAATAAATATTTAGAAGACAATAATATTAACCTACCTGAAAAAGAAACACCGTATGACCTTGAGGAAAGCAGCTTAGGTTCACTATTCCCAATGCCCGGCGGGTTAAAAGAAAACATAGAATACATTATTGATAAAAAAATACATGTAACAACAGGTGAAGGTTATAGTGTTTATGAAAAACTAAATAATTATAAAAGTTTACCGGACGATAAAAAACCGATAATATATGATGTGCTTAACTGTGTTGATGGTTGTAATATAGGAACCGCTTGCTCTGAAGGGCTAAATATATTCGAAATAGACAAAGCAATGTATGATAAGCGAATGGCAGCCGATGAAAAACAACCTAAAGCTTATTTTGAAAACCTTTATAAAGATTATGATAAAAAGTTTGATCTATCAGATTTTATAAGAAAATATGAACCGATAGATATTACAATACCTGAAATATCTGATGAAGATATAGAAAATGCTTTTATTCAACTTGGTAAACTGGATTTCGAATCAAGACGTGTTGATTGTTATGCTTGCGGCTCAGAAACCTGTTATGACATGGCTAGAAAAATTGCTCTAAATGTAAATATTCCGGTAAACTGTATAGTAAAATCTGTTGAGGATGTAAAAATAGAGCATGATAACTTCATAATAGCAAATGAACGATTAAAAGCTGCAATTAATGTGGCCAGCGAAACAAATCGTACAAAATCCGAGTTTTTAGCCAGTATGTCACACGAAATCAAAACCCCGATGAACGCAATCATTGGTATGCTTGAACTATTGGAGCATGAAAACCTTTCGACACAACAAATGAGATTTGTTGAAGACATAAGCATATCTGCAAACTCTTTACTTGAAATCATTAACAATGTTTTGGATATGTCAAAAATTGAAACCAGAAGTACAGAGTTAACTCTTGTAGATTTTAGTTTACATCAACTAATTGACAATATTTCTTCAGTATTTACATATATTGCATTTGATAAAAACTTATTATTTAAACTTGAAATGGCTAGTGATGTACCCGATTGTATTTTTGGCGACGATGTAAGACTAAGACAGATTTTAACAAATATTTGTTCAAATGCTGTGAAGTTTACAGATGAGGGATATATACGTCTTACTGTTACATGTGATGAAGAAAATATAACATTTAAAATAGAAGACACAGGCATTGGTATTACAAAAGAATCACTCGCAATTGTATTTAACCCGTTTGAACAGGTCGATAAAGTTAAAAATAGAAACTTAGTCGGAATGGGTCTTGGTTTATCAATTAGCAAATCTTATGTTGAACTTATGGATGGTACAATTACAGTTGACAGTGACTATGGGTACGGAACTACATTTACTGTTACGATTCCTATAAAACTGGGAGACTCAAGAATTATGCAGAAAAATGCTACAGAACAAACTTTAAGTGCGCCGGAAGCCAAAGTATTAGTAACTGACGATAACGATTTTAACTTAAAGGTAGCAATTGGTTTGTTAAAGCTGATGAACATTGTTGCAGATACTGCCAGTAGCGGTTTTGAAGCCATAAAACTCATTCAACAAAACGACTATGACATGGTATTTATGGATCATATGATGCCTGAAATGGATGGTGTTGAAACTGTTCATAAGATACGAAATCTTGAAGGTGATAAATACCAGAATCTGGCAATTATTGCATTAACTGCAAACACATTAAAAAGTGCACAAGATATGTTCCTTGCTAATGGTTTTAATGATTTTGTCGCAAAACCTATTGATACCGATATTTTACGCGGTGTCATGAAGAAATATTTACCAAAGAATAAAGTAACCTTAATCGGTGGAACAGAAAGTGCACAAGTACGCTCTGACAAAATTGACGAAATGCTTAAGAAAACTACTATTACATTTGTAAAAGAAAACAAAGATACATGGGATAAGCTTTGTGCCGCAATATACGACAATGATATGCTAACAGCCCGTAGGATTGCACATTCAATAAAAGGCAGTGCCGGTTACCTGGGTAAAAAAGAATTACGAGCTGCTGCGTATTCTTTAGAGCAAGCATTAATGAAAGAACCGTATGATTATACAAAAAAACAACTGAGTACTTTTGAAAGAGAGTTAAGGTTAGCACTTAGAGAGTTCGAATACTTACTGATTGAAGAAGAAGCACTAAGACCAAAAGGGAAAGCTATAGGTACTGACGATTTATCTGCATTACTTGAAAAAATTGAGCCATTACTTAGAGATGGAGATTTTGGTGCAAATACTTTTGTCAAAGAGCTGCACAAAATCGAAGGATTAAATAAACTGGCAGATTTGATAGATAATTACGAATATGAAAAAGCAATTCAATTACTTGTAGCATTAAAACCATAGAAAACCAAACTGTTATAACAGATTACCAACACTATAAAACTAACTAACAAAAATATAAAGAAATGTAGGGTAAGATTATGTTTAGTAAAGATCAATTTATGGAAATTCAAGTGCTGGATACTGTATTAATTTGCCAATTAGAGGATGCTCATTTTGACTCATACTGTGATGATGTCCACAGTTTTACTGAAAAGTTTCCCGAGCAGGAAACTAAAGTAAAGGATGCACTTAAAGCAAAGGATCATGGAGCTTTAAAAAGTTCAGTTACAACAATAAATGGCATGATGAAAAAAATACATGCCAAAGAGTTAGCTGAGAAGACATCAGCGTTACTTACTAAGATTGAGGAAGCAGCTCATGATGAATTACAATCACTTGCAATTGATATCATAAAATCAATTTCTATGCTCTCCATAGATTTGCAAATGCTTGAGTACAAAAACAAACCCGGTGATAAAGAATATGCAGAAGAAAAAGCTTATGAAAATCCTCCTGAGAAATCTTTAGAAGAAATGGTTGGAGCAGTGACAACAGAAGCACCGGCAGCCGAAGAAAAACCTGTTGCAGAGCAACCAAAACCGGCACCTGTAACAACAAAAGCAACATCTGCAACGGCAAGCTCAATAAAAGAAGAAAACACAGGTGGAAATAGTGTTTTAGCTGTTGATGATACAAGCTTTTTCCTGGCAACTATCAAATCATTTTTATCAGATTCAGGATATAGAGTAACCTGCATAAATGGTGGGAGACAAGCCCTTAACTTCTTAAAAAACAATACACCGGATTTATTTATTTTAGATATTGAAATGCCTGAAATGGACGGTTTTGAACTTGCAGAAAATATAAGAAGCATGGGTATAACAAAACCGATAATATTCTTAACAGGTAACTCAAAAACCGATGCAGTACAAAGAGCTATAAAAGTTGGAGCAAATGACTTTATCATTAAACCTGTTAACAAAGCACAACTTCTGGAACGTATAGGCAGATATTTAGAGCCGGACTTCACTTATTACGATTATGACTAAATAGTTGTTTATAGTCATAATTAAAACAACAAGGGGATAACTATGAAAACGATTTTTGTTGTAGATGATAATGATACAAATCTTGCTATGGCAAAAGCAGCACTTCAAGAAAAGTATCGAATAAAAACTCTACCTTCAGCCGCAAAAATGTTTATGCTGATTGATAAGGCTAAACCTGATTTAATTCTGTTAGACATTGAAATGCCCGGAATGAACGGGTTTGAAGCATTACAATTATTAAAAGCGGATAAAGATCGTGCAGATATACCGGTTGTATTCTTAACAGCTATATCTGACTCTGCCACCGAAGCACGTGGACTCCAGCTTGGTGCTGTTGATTTTATCGCAAAACCTTTTTCTGTGCCGGTTCTTCAAAACCGGATCAAAATACATTTAGATATTGCAGAACTTTTAAGTGAAAGAACTACGCAGATACAATACAAAGAGGAAGCAATAGCAACTGCGGAATCAGCAAATCGTTCAAAATCATCATTTCTTGCAAGTATGTCTCACGAAATACGAACACCTATGAACGCTATCATAGGTATGTTGGAATTATTAACACACGAGGGTCTAAATGAGCGGCAGGCTAACTATGTTAATGCCATAACTCACTCAGCTACATCACTTTTAACAATCATAAACGATTTACTTGATATGTCAAAGATTGAAGCCGGAAAAATGGAACTAATCCCAGTGGATTATGATTTTCTTGTTTTTACTGACCATGTTTACTCCATGTTTACCTATGTTGCAAAAGAAAAAGGGCTTGAGTTTATTTTAGATATTGATGAAAACATACCTCACTATTTATTTGGAGATGATGTACGACTTAGGCAAATAATTATAAATGTACTTGGTAATGCAGTAAAGTTTACAGAAAAAGGTAGTGTTCACTTAAAAGTATTTTGTGACAAAGATAATCTGGTATTTGAGATTTCTGATACAGGAAAAGGAATTAAACAAGAGGATCTTCAAAACTTATTTAATGCATTTTCACAAGTTGACGCAATGATTAATCGAAAAATAGTTGGTACAGGTCTTGGTTTATCAATCTGCCAATCTTTTATTGAGATGATGAACGGTTCGATTAATGTCAAAAGTAATTATGGTAAGGGTAGTATTTTTACAGTAACAATACCACTGATTAGAGGAAGTGCAGAAAAAGTAAAAGCTGCCGCCATGCCGTCTAACAAAAAACTATCTTTACCAAATGCTAAAGTTCTGGTTGTAGACGATAATGAGTTTAATTTAAGAGTTGCTGTGGGTCTGCTTGGATTAGCAGACATAGATGCAGATACTGCTTTATCAGGCAGAGCTGCAATTGAAATGATAAAAAGAATTGATTATGATTTAATATTTATGGACCATATGATGCCGGAGATGGATGGCGTTGAAGCTACTGCAGCAATACGTAAGTTAGGTGGTAAATATAAAGAATTAACAATTATTGCTCTAACTGCTAATGCGGTACAAGGTGCCAGAGAGTTTTTTATGGCAAATGGTTTTAATGACTTTGTTTCTAAACCAATTGATATGCGTGATATGACAGCTACTTTAATGCGTTGGTTTGCAGATGAAGTGAAAGTAAAATCTACTGAAACAGTTATTGAAGAATTAATGATAAAGCCCAGAACTCTTGATGAAATTAAAAAAATCTCTGAAATAAATGTAAGTGTTGGTATGAATAATGTTGCTAACCTTGAAGAGCTTTATTTTGAATCTGTTGAGCTTTGTTGCAAAAAAATACCTGAAGAATGTGAAAAATTAAAAGATAATCTGAGTAATGGAAACATTGAATCCTTTGCAATTTCTGTACATGCTATGAAATCAATGCTGGCAACAATAGGTGCTAAAGAATTATCCGAAACAGCGTATAATCTTGAATCAGAAGCAAAAGATAATAATATAACAATTTGCCAGGAACTATTCCCGGATTTTTACAATAAATTAATGGAATTGCACAAAAAGTTATCAATAATTTTCCCGGATAAAATTACTTCTAAAAGAGAAAAGGGAAGCATTGAGGAACTACAGGAAGCTGTTGGAAAAGCACTAAGTGCTGTTATCGATTACGACAGTGACGAAGGAGCGGAATTAATAAAACCGTTATTAGGATTTGATTTTGGTGATGATATTAATGATAAACTGGAAAATACCGCAAAAGAGCTTGCAGAGTTTAACTGTGAAGCTGCAAGAGATATACTGGTAGCAATTAAAGCTGGTTTTTAGTATAATATTAGGTTAGACGAGAAACAGGAGTTTAAGATGGATAATTTACAATCAAAATATGAATATGACTTAATGAAATACAAGCTTGCAAACGATGCTCTTAACATCGCTTTGTGGGATATGGATGTTGTCAGTGGCGACCCTATTAATCCTGAAAATAAGTTTACGTGGTCAAATGAGTTTCGTGAAATGTTAGGCTTTAAGGATGAAAATGATTTTCCGGATGTTCTTCATAGTTGGAGCAGCCGTATGCATCCGGACGAAAGTAAAACAGTCTTAGATGCATTTGAAGCTCATATATCCGACCATACCGGAAACACACCGTATGATATTGAATACAGATTGATGCATAAAAATGGTAATTATAGACATTTTCGAGCTTTAGGAACAACACAACGTGATGATGATGGTATACCTCTTAGAGTTGCAGGTGCTGTTATGGATGTTACGGATAAAAATGACCGTGAAACCATGCTTAACGCTTTAAATAAAACTGCTATTATGCTCATATCAAAAAGCAGCGGAACATTTGAGAAAACACTATCTGATGGTATTTGGCAGGTTGCTGATTTATTCGCCATCGATAGGTTCTCACTATTTCGCAACTTTACTCTACCTGACGGAGGTTTAGGAGCTGCACAAATATACCGCTGGGAAAGAGAAGCCGGTGGGACTACAGAGCCTAATCCAAAATATGTGAATATACCATACTCTGTGGTAGCGCCAAACTGGGGAGAAAAATTAGCCAACAATGAAATTGTTAACAGTCCGGTTAGTTTAATTGTTGGAGAAGAAACTAAAGTATTAAAAGCAGCCGGTATTGTGTCAGTTTTTGTAACGCCAATATTTATTGGTGATGAGTTTTGGGGATTTGCACTCTTAGAAGACCACGAAGATGAACGGTATTTTGATGAAAATTGTGTTGAGATAATGCGTTCCGGTGCTTTTTTATACGCCAGTGCAGTCATTCGTAACGAAATGGAAAACAAAATCAACGAAGCTAACGAACGAACAGCATTGATGCTCGACTCAAACCCAATGTCATGCCAGTTATTTGATGCAAAAACCTTTGAAAAAATCGATTGTAATAAAGAAGCACTTAGACTGTTAGGATTTAAGGATAAACAAGAGTTCTTTGAGAAATATGAAGACCTGTATCCGGAATACCAACCTGACGGAACAAAATCAGTTGATCAAGTAAAAGTTTATCTTAAAGAAGCATTAAAAAATGGTAGATGTGATTGCGATTGGACATATAAATTAATGGATGGCACTTTGATGCCGGCAAAAGTTTCTTTAATAAAACTAAAATACGGTAATGATTATGTTATCGCATCGTATACACAAGATTTACGTGAGGAATTAAGACTCAAAAAAGAACTCCAAATTGCAGAAGACCATATGAGAATTATGCTCGACTCAACTCCATTATGTTGCGAGCTTTGGGATGCTAACCAAAACATTATTGATTGCAACCAGGCAACAGTAGAGTTTTTTGGACTAAAAAACAAACAAGAATACATCGACAGGGTTTTTGAGTTTACACCGGAATATCAGGCAGATGGACAAAACTCAGAGGAAAAAGCCAGCAGAATGTTACAAAAAGCATTTGAAGATGGTCGTGTAGTATTTGAATGGTCGCATATGCTTTCTGACGGAACTATTGTTCCTGTTGAATCTACTCTTGTCCGTGTATTGTATAAAGATGATTATGTTGTTGCAGCATATTCACGTGATTTACGTGAAGAAAAACTTCTAAAACGTGAAGTTGAAATAATGCTCGAAAATGCTCCTGTTGGTCTAACATTATTTGATGAAAACTTAACATTCATTGATTGTAATGATGTTGTATTGGATATGTATGGTGTTTCAAAAGAATATTATAGTAAGTTCTTTGGTACACAAGCACATTTCCCGGAACTTCAACCTGATGGAAAAAACTCAATTGATAAAGCTAAAAAAATCATGAAAAGAGTTATAAGAGGCGAAACAATAAAAGTTGAGTGGATTCACTTAACACCTGATGGAAAACCATTACCTGTTGAGCTTACTATGACACGTATGTACAGGGACAATAAGTTCATTATGCTCGGATATATTTATGATATGCGAGATCAAATCAGACTTAAAGAAGAAGTAGAATCATCACTTATAGAAGCACAAGTAGCAAACCGTGCAAAAAGTGACTTCCTTGCAAGAATGAGCCACGATATGCGCACGCCTCTAAATGCAGTTATTGGAATGTCTGATTTGTCACTCGAAGGTGATGGTATCAGCCGTGAAGATCGAATTAACATCGAAAAGATTCACACAGCCGGTACTATTCTACTAAATCTGGTTAACGATATTCTTGATATTTCAAAAATTGAAGCAGGCAAGTTGGAGCTTGTACCGGCTTGTTATGATGTACCGAGCTTAATAAATGATACAATCATGCAAAACATAATACGCATTAACGAAAAACCAATCAATTTTAAGCTAAACATTAGTGAAGATTTATACTCTATTCTTTATGGTGACGAGTTAAGAATCAAGCAAATAATGAACAATCTCCTGTCAAATGCTATAAAGTACACAAAAGAGGGAACTGTTGAGTTTAACGTAAACTGTGCAAAAGAAAAGAATTCAGTTTGGTTAATAATCCAAGTAAAAGATACAGGCAGAGGTATACAAAAAGAGGATATTGACAAACTGTTTACAGACTACTCTCAACTGGACCTCAGGTCAAATGCAAAAATTGAAGGTACGGGTCTTGGTCTTTCAATTACAAAAAATCTCGTGGAATTAATGAATGGTACAATAAATGTAAAAAGTGAGTATGGTAAGGGTAGCACATTCACAGTTAAGATTTTACAAGGATATTTATCTAATACAAAGATAGGTCCGGAAGTTGTAAGCAGCTTACAGCAATTTAGTTATTCTGATCTAAAGAGAAACCATAATGTTAGATTCTCAAGAATTCAACTACCTAAAGCACGTGTTCTTGTTGTTGATGATAACCTAACAAACCTTGATATTGCAAAGGGATTGTTAAGATTATACAGTATGCAAGTTGACTGTGTAGAGAGTGGTGCTGAGGCAATAAAAGCTATGTTAAATGAAAAAATAACGTATGACACAATATTTATGGATTATATGATGCCGGAAATGGATGGTATAGAAGCAGCAATGCGTATTCGTGAGCTAAACACAGAATACACTAAGAATGTACCCATTGTTGCACTAACTGCAAATGCAGTTGTAGGCAGTGAACAAATGTTCTTAGATGAAGGTTTCCAGGCGTTTCTTACAAAACCGATAGATATTGTACGCCTAGATGAAGTAATCCATAAATGGGTGAAAAAAGATGATGAAGAAGAAGTGTATAGTGTGGAATCTTCTGATGATCAAGAGGCGATAAGTGCAATGTTAGCCACTATGAAAATCGATGGTTTAGATATTCAAAGAGGTATTTCCCGATATGGTGACGAAACTACATATTTAGGGATTTTACGTTCATATGTATCAAACACAATACCAATTCTCAAAAGAATTGAAAAAGTAAGCAACAGTAAATTAATAGAGTATGCTATTGATATCCATGGATTAAAAAGTTCCAGTCGTGGAATATATGCTAATGCTGTTGGTGATATGGCAGATAAACTAGAATCAGAAGCCGCAGATAATAATTATGAGTATGTAGCAACTAACAATGTTTTATTCCTTAAAGCAGCTTATTCATTAATAGATGATATTGGAAGTATGCTTTATGAAATCAAAGACAGAGATCCAAAAGAAATTAAAGACAGACCTGATAAAGATGTGTTATTAAAGATGATGGCTTCATGTGAAAAGTACGATATGGACGACTTGGATGCTGCTATGCATGAGTTAGACAAATGTGTTTATAGAAACGACACAGGTTTAGTTACGTGGCTTAGAGATAATGTGGCTGATGGTAATTTTGATGAAATTAATGAAAAACTACAATCTATCATCGAGGATTACAGTTAATAATTAACCAACCAACTTATTATGGAGAAAAACAGTGGAAAACGAAAGAAAAATAATTATACTAGTTGATGATGTGAAAGCCAACTTAGATCAAGGCAGGAGTATTTTAAAACCCTATTACCAGGTTTATCCTGCTTCATCAGGTGCTAAGCTATTTTCATATTTAGAAAAAAATGTAATACCGGATTTAATCTTGTTAGATATAGAAATGCCTGAAATGAATGGTTATGAGGTAATAACAAAATTAAAAGAAGACCCTCGTTATAAAGAAATACCGGTCATATTTTTAACAGCAAGAAGTGATGATAACAGTGAAATTCATGGTTTAAGCCTTGGAGCATCAGACTATATGTTTAAGCCATTTTCTGCACCCTTGTTATTAAAACGAATTGAAAACCAAATATTGTTTGCTCATCATGCAAATCTTTTAAAAGAGAGTAATGAAAAACTTGGGGATGCTTTGGCACGAGCTGAGGAAGCTACAAATGCAAAAAGTAACTTCCTTGCTAACATGAGTCACGAGATACGCACCCCGATGAATGCAATTATTGGTATGTCAAAAATTGCAGAAAAATCAGACGATATCGAAAAAATCAGAGACTGTTTAACAAACATCGAAAACTCATCAACTCATTTGTTAAGACTTATAAACGATATACTCGACCTTTCCAAAATAGAAGCCGGGAAGCTTGAGCTTGAGTATGCTCCAATTAACTTAGAAAGAATATTCTCTCTAACAAGTGCTCTTATTGTCGAAAAAGTAAGAGAAGGCGATATAGATTTTGTTGTTGACTTTAAGTCAGGAATGAGAAAACACTATATAAGTGATGAGCTTAGACTTTCACAAGTTATTGCAAATCTGCTTTCTAATGCTGCAAAGTTCACGCCGGAAGGTGGAAAAATTGAGCTTACAGCGGAGGAAACACATATTGATGAGAATCATAGTGTAATTAGTATTTCAGTTAGTGATACCGGCATCGGTATGAATGATGAGCAAATAAAAAGACTGTTTACTGCGTTTGAGCAAGCTCAAAGTGACACGGCAAGAATATTTGGTGGAACAGGACTTGGTCTTGCAATTTCAAAAAATATTGTTGAAATGATGGATGGAAATATTTCCGTAAAATCTGAAATTAATAAAGGTACCACTTTTACATTTAAGGTAAGACTTGAACATGCTCAAGCGGACGATATAGAGCATCTTCTTGAAGAAGAGCAATCCGGTAAAGAAAGTAGCACACCTGATTTCTCAGATTATTACTTATTACTCGCTGAAGATGTTGATATCAACAGAACTATCCTAATATCGTTACTAGAAGATACAAAAATAAACATAGATATTGCAGAAAACGGTTTTGATGCTGTGCAGTTATTTAAGGATAATCCCGATCGGTACAATATCATTGTGATGGACGTTCAAATGCCTGTTATGGATGGATATGAAGCCACAAGGACAATCCGTGCTTTTGATTTTGAAAGAGCAAAAACTATACCGATAATCGCTATAACAGCTAATGTATTTAAAGAAGATATAGAAAGATGTCTCGAAAGTGGTATGAATGGACACTTAGCTAAACCAATTGATATTGATAATATTATTGAGATGATAAAACGCTTTGGCGATAAAAAGTAATTAAATGTTGACAATAAAGTAAAAATCTTGTGTAGGGGCGACCGTCCTCGGTCGCCCGTAAAAATTAATACATATTGAGAGGATTTTGCGAAGAATGAAGTTTTTTGAAAAGCAGTTAGAATCAAAGACTGTTTACGAAGGGATTATTGTAAACATCAGACGAGATATAGTAGAACTCTCAAATGGTAAAAAATCTGAACGTGAGATAGTTGAGCATCCAGGTGGTGTGGGAATTGTTGCAATAACTGATGAGCAAAAAGTTCTATTAGTACGGCAATTTCGTTATCCCATGCAGGAGGAAACTCTTGAAATACCGGCAGGGAAGTTAGAGTATGGTGAGGACCCATACTTATGTGCTGTTAGAGAGTTATCAGAAGAAACCGGTTATATTGCAGGGAGATACATAGATTTTGGTCCGATGTACCCATCACCGGGTGGTAATGGCGAGATTTTGTACTTATATCTAGCATTAGATTTGCAAAAGGGTGAAATGCACCCCGACGAAGGCGAACTCCTCAGCCTTGAGCAATATGACTTCGACGAAGTTATCGCTATGATAATGCGAAACGAACTCAAAGATGCAAAAACAATCGTCGGCATAATGAAAGCAAAAGAGTGGCTAGGAACTATATGAATTAATAATTAATAGTTAATAATTAATAATGACGAGAAATATGGAGATTGGGACTCCATGCCCTCTTTAGTAAAGAGGGTGCCGTCCGCAGACGGCGGGTGATTTGTAGCTAGAGATTAGGAATTACCTTTAACCCTTAAACGTCTTAATTGCTCGATGGCGTTCATTACGGGAGGCATGGATAAAACTATTAAGGTTACTACAGCTTCAGGACCTATATAAGTCAACTGATACACAGCAGAGTAAATCCACACAGGTTGTCCCACAGGTGCAAACTCTCCAAAAAACACCATACCTGCTATAAAACTGCACAAAAAGCGTCCTGCAACACCTGCGATATAACTTGCTTGCAGACCAAAACGCTTACTTCTGAACATACAAAATGCACCGAGTGCAGCATAAGCCATTGGATAATCTAAGATAAATTGTATAGGATGATATACTGTTGAGCCTAACATTAATCGTAATAGCCCATATACAATACCTGCTGAAATACCGGATTTTGCACCGTACCAGTAACCTACTAAAACAATTGGCAACATACTAAAAGCAGTGATTGAACCACCTTGAGGCATTTGAAATAAGCGGATTTGTGAAAGAACTACAGCAAGAGCGATACATAAGGACGTAAAAGTCAGAAGTGATATATCACTTTTTTGTATACGCTCCAATTTGTTTTTACTTATAAAGCGTGTGATTAATATACCACCACCAATAAAAAACAGAAATACTGACGTTACAAGAACAGATAATGTAACTATCGCCATTGTTGACATTGGTGAGATATATTCGCGTGTGGGACGAACTAATGCTCCAACTGCATCCGGATCAGTTTCTCTAAGAAAATCTCTCATAATTCGAAAAACTTGATCTGCAACTTGGAATGTGCTTTCTGATGCGCTTATTGATATCAATGCAAATATTGAACCAATCAGTCCAACATAAAACATAACATAAGCCCAGATTTTGTAATTTCTTTCCTTTTTTTCTTTTTTCATAATAAAACACCTCTTTCTTATAATTAGAGGTGCTTTACAGCCTTTTCTTACTCCCGACGGCAGCATTATCTGCATCCGGTAATAAGGGTTTAGTGCA
>JAITFR010000192.1 GCA_031281255.1 Oscillospiraceae bacterium | reverse complement strand
TTTTTAACTCAGCAAGCAAGAGATTCAGAAGATATTGATTTAGTTCAAATGGTTGCCGAACCTATAGGACCGACTCTTGATAAACTACGCGAAGTTTAATCATTTCTTGGAACACCGGTAACACAAAGAAAAGCAAGTAACAACACAATGATTTATAGGATTCAATCAACATTTCCACCGGAAACACCATTAAAATTAAAAATTGAGATTAACTGCAAAGAACATTTTTCTGTACTGGGATATAATAAATTGCCGTATGAAGTTGCGAATACATGGTTTTCCGGGAAATGTGAATTGGTTACGTTTGATTTTAATGAACTTTTAGGAACTAAGCTCAGAGCACTATATCAAAGACGGAAAGGCAGAGATTTATTTGATTCGTTTCTTGCAACATCATCGCCGTTGTTAAACTCTGATGTAGCTATAGAATGTTTTCGTCGTTATATAACTTTCTCTGGTGGAAAAGTTCCATCAAAGGAAGTATATATCCGTAATCTTGAAGACAAAATGAAAGTCCCGCAATTTTCAAAAGACATGGATGGTATAATTCGTCCGGGAATCGAATATGATCCATCTAAAGCCTTTGAAATTGTAAAAGAAGTGTTTCTTAAAACAAATGACTGGATTTAAAAATGGAAAATAAAAGCATAGTTTATATTGACATTGAGGTAGATAAAGAAGGTGAAAAAATCTTAGATGTCGGTGCAATAACAGGAGATGGGCAGGAGTTTCACTCCAACTCACTTAAAGGTTTTTCCAATTTTATTCGTGACCACAGATATGCCTGTGGTCATAATATATTTAACCACGATTTATTATTTCTTAAAAATGAGATATTTAAAAGTAATATAGAGTTTATTATTGATACATTGTATTTATCACCGTTACTTTTCCCTAAGGAGCCTTATCATAAACTAATTAAAGATGATAAGCTATCTGCTGACGAATTGAACAATCCGCTTAATGATGCAAAGAAAGCACGCGACTTACTATATGATGAATATACAGCATTTAATGCTCTTGATAGAAAATTAAAACAAATATACTTCAATTTATTATGCAAGAGCAAGGAATTTAAAGATTTTTTCAGATACTTTAATATTGCTGTTAAATTAGGTAATACAGTTGGATTAATTCACGAAACATTTTTAGGAAAGATATGTATTAATGCTCCAATTGAGAAAATAGTGGAAAAGTATCCTGTAGAACTCGCATATGCACTTGCACAAATCAATGTAATTGCAGAAAAATCAATAACACCACCTTGGGTGTTAAGGAATTATTCTCGGGTAGAAAATATTCTTAACTTTCTTAGGAATAAAAGCTGCCGATTATGCCCATATTGTAATGAAGCACTTAATGAATCTAAAGCATTAAAACGGTATTTTAATTTTGATGATTTTCGGAGCTATGATGGAGTACCACTTCAACAAGATGCAGTTAGAGCCGCTGTTGATGGTAAATCTGTTATTGTTATTTTCCCGACTGGTGGAGGAAAATCAATTACTTTCCAGTTGCCGGCACTAATGGCGGGAGCAAATGAAAAAGGATTGACTGTTATTATTTCACCACTGCAGTCTTTGATGAAAGACCAAACAGACAATTTGGAAAATAATTACAATATAATTAATGCAGTTGCAATTCATGGTTCGTTGGATCCACTTGAACGTGCTAATGCATTCGAGAGGGTAGCAGATGGGACTGCTAGTATATTATATATTTCTCCGGAATCATTACGTTTAAGATCGATAGAGCTCCTTTTACTAAAACGAAATGTTGTAAGATTTGTTATTGATGAAGCACACTGTTTGTCAGCATGGGGTCAGGATTTTAGAGTTGATTATCTTTATATTGGTGATTATATAAATAGTTTACAATCAATCAAAGGTAGGAATGGAAGTATTGCTGTTTCATGCTTTACAGCTACTGCAAAGCACAATGTAGTAGCTGATATTATTGAATACTTTAAACAAAAATTGTCGCTTAATCTTGAACTATTTCAAGCAAACTCCGCACGCAAAAATCTAACTTTCCATATATTTACTGAAGAGAATGAAAATGACAAAGATATAAAATTACGTCAGTTGTTGCAAGATTTTGACTGTCCAACTGTCGTATATGTATCAAGAAGAAGACGTGCAGGACTGCTTGCCGGTAAATTGACTTCTGACGGATTTCACGCAAAACCCTACCATGCAGGTATGGATAGACAAGAAAGAAGAATAAGCCAAGACGATTTCATGTCCGGTAAAATAAAGATAATTGTTGCGACATCGGCATTTGGGATGGGTGTAGATAAAAAAGATATAAGAATGGTCATTCACTATGATATATCAAGCTCTCTTGAAGATTATGTACAAGAAGCCGGTCGAGCCGGTCGTGACGAAAATATTAGTGCCGATTGTTTTGTACTGTATTCCGATGAAGATTTAAATAAACATTTTGCATTGTTAAATCAAACAAAATTATCAAGAAACGAAATACAACAAGTCTGGATGGGAATTAAAAAGCTAACCGTTAAAAGGTCTGCAGTATCACAATCCGCACTTGAAATTGCAAGGTCTGCAGGGTGGGATGATTCTGTATCAGACATTGAAACAAGAGTTAGTACTGCTGTTAGTGCATTGGAGCAATCCGGTTTTATAAAACGTGGACAAAATATGCCTAGAATATTTGCTGATAGTATTTTAGAAAAGAGTATGATAGAAGCGCGAGCTAGGATAGATGCATCAGCAAGATTCGATGACGCATCGCGTCAAAATGCTATTCGAATTATGAGCAGGCTCTTTTCTGCAAAAAGTAAAGCCATAAGTGCAAATGAAGAGGGAGAAGCTCGTATTGATTACATTTCTGATATTCTAGGTATTGTAAAAGAAGACGTTATAAGGGTGATTGGGCTCTTACGTGAAGAAAAAATACTAGCAGATGCAAAAGACTTGGTTGCATTCATCGGAAAGAGCGATAAAGGGAATCATTCTGAAGCTATATTGTCTAAATTCATCGGCATTGAAAGATTTTTATTTGAATATCTAAATGATGATGAAAGAAAATACAATATTAAAGAAATGAACGAAGCATTACATATAAGATATCCGGAATCTTCAGTAAAACAGTTGAATTTGATTTTAAATTACTACGATATTAAACGTTTAGTAATGCGAACACATGATGACAGCAAAAATTACACTACACTTAAGCCATACTTTCCGATACATGAAATCCATAATAAAAGTAACAAACGATTCAAAATTTCCGAATTTATTTTAAGCTACTTATTTACAAAAAGTATAAATGATAAAAGTACAGGAACAAGTGATATTTTCCCGGTTGAGTTTTCTGTCCTAGAAATAAAAGATGAGTTTAATCACAACTTATTTATTGAGAAAGCAGAAACTGATGAAATCGAAGATGCATTATACTATTTATTAAGAATTGGTGCATTAAAAATTGAAGGCGGCTTTTTGGTTATTTACAATGCTATGCGCATTGAACGATTAGAAATGAACAATAAAAATCAATATCTCAATGAGCATTACACAAACCTGAAAAATCATTACCAGAATAAACGACAACAAATACATATTATCGGCGAATATGCAAAAAGATTAATCGATGACTATGATACAGCACAGTTATTTGTCGATGATTATTTTACAATGGATTACGATTTGTTTTTAAACAAATACTTTCGGGGACGGCGAAATGAAATAAATCAAAATATTACACAAGCAAAATATCAACAGTTGTTTGGTGAACTTTCTGCAGCACAGGTTGAAATAATTAATGATCAAGATTCCAAATATATCGCTGTTGCTGCCGGTCCCGGAAGTGGTAAAACAAAGTTACTTACACATAAGCTGGCATCATTATATATGATGGAAGATGTAAAGCACGAACAAATGCTCATGCTAACATTTTCACGAGCTGCGACAACTGAATTTAAAAAGCGACTAATGGGTCTTATAGGAAATGCTGCACATTATATTCAAATTATGACATTCCACTCATTTTGCTTTGATCTTCTGGGTAAGGTTGGCGATTTAGAAAAATCTGATGTAATTATTAAGCAGACAGTTGAAAAGATTCTAGCAGGAGAGGTAGATGAATCGCGTATTACAAAAACGGTATTAGTAATTGACGAAGCGCAGGATATGAGTGAAGCAGAATACTCGCTTGTAAAAACATTGATGGAACTAAACGATGGGTTAAGAATCATTGCTGTCGGAGACGATGATCAGAATATATTTGAGTTTCGAGGCTCGGATTCTAAGTTCTTTAAATCGCTTTTAGATGAATCGGATTCAAAAAAATATGAACTTATTGAAAATTACCGAAGCAAGTCCAATATTATTCATTTTGCAAACAGCTTTGTAAAAAGGATAAAAAACAGGTTTAAGTCTAAATCAATAATACCTGTCGTAGAAGAAAATGGTGAAATACATATATGTAA
>JAITFR010000163.1 GCA_031281255.1 Oscillospiraceae bacterium | reverse complement strand
CCCGGTACAGAAAACTGTGCTCTTGTTGCTGATTCGCAAGCAATCTCATAGCTAACAAGCTCCGGATGATTTACAAACACACCATACCCTTTGCTCGACACATAAAACGGTACGTTTTTATACGCAATATCCGATGATGTGCCACCGTCTTCGTTCCAAATATCAACACTTTGTCCATTTTTTACAAATGGTGTAAACCGCTCACCAAGCCCATAAATGTACTCGTCAACACCAAGGTCAAGCCTATCACGGAAGAATACCCCGTTGTTTGTGGTAAGATAAGCAGCTTGTCTATATCCTGATTTTATAAGCTGTTTATCTTCATAGGTTACCGTGAGTGAATAATTGCCTTTTCTTCTAAGTGTGGCCTTCATCTTTCCTGCACAGATAATATACTCTTCATCGGTTTCTTCAAGAGTTAATTTTTGCGGCTCAAGGTAAAGCTCAAACGACGGGTCTTTTGGCATTGCGTTTTTATAATGATAATACTTTATTCCCATAATATCAGGGCGTGGTGCGGTAATTTCAAGTGTTAACAGCGGTCCAGCGAGTGTTTGCCCACGGTGTGTCACCTCAAAAGGTGCAATAAATAGTTCAACCTTGTATTCCGAAAAAATAACATCACGAATCTCTGCGCAACCATATACGGTTACACCCGGCTTCGGCATCCAATACCCATCAGTAAATTTCATAAAAATACTCCTTCTTTCTAGTTTTCTGTCATTACGGACTCGATCCGCAATCCCCTTAACATTTGCGTTCTTTTAGGGGGGATTCCGTGTCTAGCACGGAATGACGGAAACTCTCTACACTGTTTTTAATCTAATATCATTGCTTGAAGCACCGATGTGGAATGTTACAGACATTGGCTCGATTGCAAACTCGCTTTTCTTTTCATCATAAAGCTTTAACTCCTCATGAGGAACAAAAAACGCAACAGTTCTGTCTTCGCCTTTTGCTAGGTTTATACGCTCAAAACCACAAAGAGTTTTAATCGGAGCTTTAACAGGAACACCGTTTAATGTTGCATAAAGCTGCACAACCTCGTCACCATCAAAATCACCGGCATTTTTTACTGTGCAAAAAACCTCATAACCATCATCTTGTTTATCAACCTCAAGGTTTGAGTACTCAAAGGTAGTATAACTAAGACCATGACCAAAAGGAAACTGTACAGGTTTTTTAAAATACATATATGTACGTGGACTGTTGATAATATCGTAGTTGTTAATGTTTGGTAAATCCTTTTCTGATAAATACCAAGTCATAGAAAGACGTCCGCCCGGATTGTATTTACCAAATATTACATCAGCTACAGCAGTACCTACATCTTGCTCACCATGAGAAGTAAACATTGTCGCACGTACGTATTTTGCTTCATTTGGAAACGCAAAAGGATAACCAGCAATCAGAGATAAAACAACATTTGGGTTTGCTTCTGAAACTTTTTTTATCATCTCTATCCATCTGGTCGGGAATGTAATAGCAGGGCGGTCAAAACACTCACGTCCATTGATAAGCGGGTGATTACCAAGTACTACAACAACTGTGTCACATTTTTTTGCTTCACCGACTGCAAGAGCCATTCCATTAGTTATTCTTTCACATCTGAGGTGAGTGGCTAGAGTATCAACCTTTGCTCTATCCTCTTCTCTATAACGATTACCAAATGCATCACTATGCGGTAAAAACTGACCAGTGTTTTCATCACGATAGAATAATTCCATTGTGAACCAACCCCAAACATGGTCTGATGTGCAACCAAGTGTAAAGTCATCAACCAGATTTAAGTATTTCCCTGTTTTTGGATTACGATAAGATACACTATTAAAACCCCAGTCGATTTCTTCAAAAACTGTGCGTGATTCTTCTGTTCCGTCAAAATAAATCATACCATTATCTTCACGCAACCAACCACTGGAGTTTTTGTTAAATATTACGCACAAATCATTTGTGTTTACATAACTGACCTTGTTTTTCGGGAGAGCTTTACTTATTGCATCAAGTGGAGATACCTTATGCGGTGGTTTACCCGAATACCAGTCCGGTAGATTTTTCTCAGCAAGATTTCCAATAACAAGAACCTTTCCACAGGTTTCCGGATCAAGTGGCAAAATGCCGTCATTTTCAAGTAAAACAACACTTTTGTGCGAAGCCTCCAGTGCTACCGCTGAGAACTCGTCACAGCAGAGTCTGTCTTCTGTAATAGATGTATATGGACACTCCTTGTCGGGGTCAAACTGCCCAAGACGGAAGCGTGTTTTTAATGTGTTCGATACTGCTTTATCAATGTCATCTTCCGTAAGAAGTCCTTTTTCTAAGGCTTGTTTTGCTGCATCTATGACATTTTCTGCTTTTTTTTTTTGTTTACAGTCAACTCCTGCTTTGATAGCAAGTGCAATAGCCTCACCGGGTGTTTCACAATATTTATGATGTGTTATAGTCTGCAATAAATCATCACCATCACTGACAATATATCCCGATAAACCCCACTCGTCTCTAAGTATTGAGATGTTTTCAGGATTTGCAATGCATGGTACACCGTTTCTTTCATTATAAGCGGTCATTATCGACACAGCTTTTCCCTCTAAAAATGCATATTTAAACACACGCAGATAATATTCATGTTTAATCCGCTCACTGATGTTTGTTGAGGTTGATAAACGGTCTTTTTCTACATTATTTCCGTAAAAATGTTTGGGTGCACATGCGGCTTTTAAATAAAACGGGTGATCACCCTGCACTCCACGTATTAAAGCTGCAGCAAGCTTACCTGCCAGATGCGGGTCTTCGCCGTAAGCCTCCTCGTTACGCCCCCAGCGAGGGTCACGCTCCATATCAATGGTTGGAAACCACAAGGTTAACCAACGCAAACGGTCTTCTTTTTCGTACCAGACACGCGCTTCTGTGCCGATAACGTCACCTACTCTATGGAGCAAATCCTTGTCCCATGTATTAGATAAACCAATCGGTTGCGGAAATACTGTTGAATTACCATGAGGCCACTGGTCGTAAAAACTACGCACCAGCAAACCGTGCGCTCCTTCTGCACATACATTATATGCCTTGATATTCAGTCTTGGAATCGCTTCTTGTTTTGCAGGTAACAACCCAAGCTTCTCATCAAGCTTCATTTGTGATACCAGCTCTTTGACACGAATGTCAAGCGGTTGTGTATGATCGTAAACCGTACTCATATATTTATCACCTTTCTAAAAATTGTACCGATTTTAGGTCTAAATCGCAGCCGGGTAAGAACACAAGAACAACTTTGCGATTACCTTTTATACGCTCTGATAACGAGAATGTTTTTTCTGTATATGCCTTTGCGGTTGGAAGAGTTATCATCTGCGTAATTGTATCTGACTCACCTATGAAGTCTATACGGATGGAGTTTTCAGAAAGCTTTGAACGCCAGTTGATTGTAACTTCGTTTGTACCGTTTTCTGCAAAATCCATATCCTCATACGTGATTGACACATTGTTACCAATACCCTCCACTGTATCATCAACCACCTTAAATGCATCACCATATAAACCATCGTTTTCGGCAGCAGAAAGCTTTGAAAACGCCTTGTTAGGTTTATCAAAAACAAACCCTTTTATATGCACCTTGTCTTGGAAAACAAGAGAAAGTGTTGTGATACCCTTAAACTTGCGCGGAAGAGTGTATGATGTTTCTATGTAAGTGTTCCAAATCGAACCTTTGTCGTAGTGTGCCGAGTAGACAAGCTCTCCGCCTTCATTTGGCATACCTTCCCAAATATCGAAATTAAACGGATCACCACCCATCGGGAATAACCACAGTGTTATCTTATCAGAACCATATTTGCCGAAATCGATACCCTTAAAACCAACATGTGTTTCGTCAAGCCTTCTTGTAGCAACACCACGGTCAATTCCACTACCCGGCTCATAGTTGCAGGCATTGTATAATCCTGCTGATAAAAACTCATACGGATTTAAGTATGGTTGACCCATTCCTGTGACTTCAACCTCACGAGCACTGATTATTGCTGCGTGTGGTAAACCGTTGGTTGTAGAGCATCTGATATATCCACTACCGTCACCTTTAGGGATAATAGTTGCAGACATATTATCGTCAGCGATTTTTAACTCACCAATTGGACTGTTTATTCCACCGGCATCAGTCAGTCGCCATGTTAAATCCTTGTAAGTTGCATTTGCCGGATGAATTTTTGCTGTGATATTAAAACCATCTGCAAAAAGCTCAATTTTTCTAATTGGAATATCCTTAGTATCAAACGAGACATTTACTTTAACGTCATTCCGTGCTTGACACGGAATCCCCTCAACGTTTATGTCCTCATCAGGGGATTGCGGATCAAGTCCGCAATGACGATTATCTCCATTACGTTTGATGATTGCGAGTAATTTTCCGCTGAACATACGTCTATTATTTGCATGATACGAGTCATAGTCCGTTGAATCACCATTATCTAATGTGAGTAATTCACCGTTTTCAACTGTTACATTAATACGGCTGTTAGCGTTTTCTACTAAACGACCTTCGGCATCAACCGCTGTGATAGTAACCATATCGAGTATACCGTAGGTTTTTGTTTCTGTTTTTAACTCAACCGCATCACCAAAAGATGTACGCTCCATTAATGCAATAATATTCCCTGCATCATCATAAGCCTCTGCCCGAAGTGTACCCGGTGAATATGGAATCTGCCAGCTTTCTATCCATTTGCTTAAAACATCCTTTTCTCTTTTTAAGACAGTTTCACCAATCTTTTTATCATTAAAGAACAGTGCAACTTTTGGAGCATTTGAGCATACACGCACATCAATGATTTGCCCAGGTGAAAAATCCCAATATGGAAATACATGTACAAATGGATCTTTTTTGTAGTCTGTCCATGCCGATTTAAACAAATAATACGAATCTTTTTCAAAACCTGCCGTATCTGCTTGTCCAAAATAACAGTTTTTTGTGTGATATGGTGTTGGTTCGCCAAGATAATCAATCCCCGACCATACAAACTGACCAAGTGAAAATGGCGCAATCAAATCATCATGAATACAGGATTGAACATTTTTTGCACCCCAGCTTGTTGTTGTATTTCCAAGAGATGAGCATTGTAAATCATCATCTGCAAGAACAGCACGAGACAGCGGGAAATGGTAAATCCCGCGGCTTTGCAGGGTTGAGCTTGTTTCACCGCCATAAATCACCCAATCAGGATGCTCCTTATGATGTCCAAAATATAGATTTTCTGTATAGTTATAGCCGATTATTTTGAATAATTCTACACATTTTTGCGTATTTTCCCATGTCATATAATTTGAGCAAAGTGTTGGTGGTGCATGTTTATTCGGGTCATGTAGCTTCACTAAGTTGAGCAAACGTTTCAGTGTTTCCGTGCCACCTTCCAAATCTATATGTGTGTCGTGGATTTCATTTCCGACACTCCATAAAATTATACACGGGCGGTTTCTATCACGACGAATCCACGAGGCGGCATCACGCTCTACCCACTCATCAAAAAATCTTGCATAATCGCCCGGTGTTTTTGAACGCATCCAAATATCGGTCAGCTCACTCATAACTACAAAACCCATTTCATCGCATAAATCCATAAGTCCTGCTGCCGGAGGGTTGTGGGCTGTGCGAATTGCATTAACTCCCATTCCTCGCATGATGTCCAGTTGTCTTCTTGCCGCATCCTTATAAAAAGCAGCTCCAAGTGAACATAAATCGTGGTGCATACATACACCATTTAGTTTAATATTTCTGCCGTTTAGGAAAAACCCTTTGTCTGTTGTGAACTCTGTTGTTCTAAAGCCGATTCGATTATCAACTGTGTCAACAGTTTTGCCCGCAATAATTAACTCAGAACGTAGAGTATAAAGCTTAGGATTATCTATATCCCATGCTTCGATTTCTGTCGCATCTTTATTATCGTCCAGTAAAGTGTGTTTTACTTCATACCTTGGCTCACTATCGTCAGTGAGAACCTCTGCTGTAGCTTCCCATGACCACTTCCCGTCTTTTAAAGCGGTGGTTATATAAATACCATCCGGGGCAAAACAGTTAGCACTACGGGTCACAAGCCAAACATCACGAAAAATACCGGCACCTGTGTACCATCTGGCACTTTGTCCGTTATAGTTTACGAATAACTCAATTT
>JAITFR010000109.1 GCA_031281255.1 Oscillospiraceae bacterium | reverse complement strand
ATGAAAACGTGGTTTACAGGTGAGCAAGAGCCACCTGGTAAGCGTATTTGCACATGTCAAAAATGTCTTCGCACGGGAGATATTGACAGAGTTGGTAAAACCTCACGGCATGGCACATATTTTGAAATGCTCGGAAACTTCTCGTTTGGTGATTACTTTAAACGAGAGGCTATTCTTTGGTGTTGGGAGTTTTTAACAAAACGCCTTGGTTTGGATAAAAACCTGCTTTATCCGTCTGTTTATGACGAAGATGATGAAGCCTTTGATATTTGGGTAAATGATGTCGGTCTAGCTCCCGAGCGAGTTTCAAAGCTTGGCAGAGAAGATAATTACTGGGATCATGGCTCCGGTCCTTGCGGGCCTTGCTCAGAGGTTTATTTTGACCGTGGCGAAGCTTACAAATGCAATAGTGAAGCTTGTGTTCCCGGCTGCGATTGTGATAGATTTGTTGAGATTTGGAACAATGTTTTTACACAGTTTGACAATGATGGAGCAGGAAACTACACAGAGCTTAGTCAAAAAAACATTGATACCGGAATGGGGCTTGAGCGTCTTGCGTGTATCTGTCAAGGTGTGGAGAGTGTTTTTGATATTGATACAATTCTTCCGATTGTTAATAAGGTCTCTGAAATCAGTGGTACTCCATATGGGAAGCTCGCACGAACAGACGTTTCTATCCGTATTATTACCGACCATTCCAGAGCTATAACGATGATGATATGCGATGGAATCTTGCCATCGAACGAAGGTCGGGGTTATGTGCTTCGCCGTTTACTTCGTCGTGCAGCAAGGCAAGGTAGACTGCTTGGTATAGACGAGTTGTTTTTGCACGAGGTATGCAAAACTGTTATTAACGAGAACAAAGGTGCATACCCTGAGCTTGTTGAAAAATACGACTTTATACTCCGTGTTATCAAAGCAGAGGAAGAAAGCTTTGCAAGAACTATCGACTCCGGAACAGCTTTATTAAACAAACTTATTGATAATTTAAAAGAAAAAGGCGAAACCGTTTTATCCGGTGAAGATGCCTTTAAGCTCGGTGATACTTATGGATTTCCGCTTGATTTAACATTTGAACTACTTGCAGAGCATGAAATGACTGTTGATTATAAAGCCTTTGACAAGCTGATGGACGAGCAACGTGCCCGTGCAAGAAAAGCACGGGAGACACTTGGTGACCTCGCTTGGGCAGGCAACGATTTTGGATTGGATAATACGCCAACAAGCTTCGTCGGGTATGAACATTTATCTACACCGGCAGATATTTTAGCAATAGTAACACAAGATGAACTTGGAGCATCACTTCTTGCAGGTGATGAAGGGGTTATTGTGCTTGACAAAACGCCGTTTTACGCAGAAATGGGCGGGCAATCTGCTGACTTTGGCACAATCGTATATGGTGATAATACTTTTGACGTAACAAACGTTCAGGTTAGCAAAGGTGATAAGTACATGCATCACGGAAAAATGCGAACAGGGGTTTTGTCTGTTGATGATTCTGTTATTGCAACTGTTGATTTACCAAGGCGTTCTGCAATTATGCGCGCACACACAGCAACTCACCTTTTGCACAAAGCTTTAAGCTCTTTACTTGGAGACCACGTTAATCAAGCAGGCTCATTGGTTGAACCTGATAAAATCAGATTTGACTTTACGCACTTTTCCGCTCTGACAAAAGAGGAAATAGCAAGAGTTGAGGACTCTGTAAACAACGATATTCTCGAAGGTTTTTCTGTTGATATAAAAGACATGAGTATAGACGAAGCAAAAGCACAGGGAGCAACTGCTCTTTTTGGTGAAAAATACGGCAATGTTGTACGAGTTGTGAAGATGGCAGAATCCATCGAGCTTTGCGGTGGCACACATCTTAACAACACCGCAAAAATCGGAGCGTTTTCTATAGTTTCAGAGTCTTCAATAGCTTCGGGCGTGCGACGTATCGAAGCTATCACAGGTATTGAAACGCTAAACGCACTAAAACAAGCCAAGCGACATCTTGCAGTTCTCGCTGAAATACTAAAAGCCAACACTCCCGAAGAAATCGCTGACAAACTGGAGGTAAATCTATCAGCACTAAAAGAACTCCGCTCAAAACTGGACTCGGCACTCTCCAAAGAATATGCCGGAGAAGCTCGCCGTTTGCTGACACAAACCAGAGATATTGGTGGGTTAAAGGTGCTAACCACTGTCATAGATGATGTAACTATTGACGTAAGCAAGCTACGCCATATCGAAGAAACCCTCCGAAACTTGGAGCTTGGTTTGGTCGCTGTACTTGCAACTATAAAAGATGACAAGCTGACAATTATCGCTGCTTGTGGAAAAGCCGCAATCGAGCGTGGCATAAAAGCAGGCGAGCTTATCAAGGAAATCACAAAGGTTTGCGACGGCTCAGGCGGTGGAAAAGCAGAATACGCAATGGGTGGTGGAAAAGACATCAGCAAACTAAAAGCTACCCTTGAAGCGGTGGATGTGTTCGTGAGGGGCAAGCTCGGGGTGTAGGTGGATGGGTAAATAACAAATTGATTTTCGATAAGTTATGTGCTATATTAATTACAGTTTAGAGCGATGGAGTGATTCTGAGATATGGCTGTCTATCGTTTTTGTTCGATTGTTTCATAGTCTGTATAACTTCCGGATTATAACTTATATAGATTTTCGTTAGAGAAATGCAGAAACGCAGATAACAGAGGATTAGATTATATGGATAACAGAGTTTCATACGAAAGAGCAATGGAAATAGTAGCACTATTCGCTCAAAAAATTCATGCCGAGTTGGATTCGCAAGCCGAAATATATTTGTTCGGTTCTGTTGTCACAGCAAAAAACCATTCTAAAAGCGATATTGACGTCGCCGTTGTGTCGCGTGTGTTTACAAATGATGTTTGCAAGAATTATGCACGGGTGAATATGTTGGCATACGATATAGACGATAATATAGATGCTCAAGCGATTATTTATGACGACTGGATTAACCAAACACCTTTCACAGCTACAGTCCAAAGGCAGGGGGTGTTAGTAAGATGATGACAAGGAAACAGCACGTTGATTACTGGCTTCATGGAGCATCTGAAAGCATAAAAGATATGAGGGCTGCTATCAAAAGTAAGCGTAGGACTAACGCAATGTTCTGCGGTCATTTGGCTGTGGAAAAAATGCTGAAAGGTTTGTGTGCAGTACGCGGTTTTGACATACAGCGCGAACACAAACTGATAAAACTGGCTAAAGAATGTGGTTTGGATGCAACACTTACTTTCAACCAGCGTGAGGAGCTTCAGATTATAACCAGTTTCAACATCGAAGCACGGTATGATGACTTCAAAATGCGTTTTCATGCGACCTGTACACCCCAATACGTTGATGAATGGTCGAAGAAAATAACTGCATGGTATAAAAATCTCAAGAAGATAATCTTGCATGAGCGGGCGTTGTTGCCGAATAACGAGCCTGACACGCAGTCGTTGGTAAATTAAGACGTTTGTATATGAACGAAACCAGGAGGGGTATCTGTAAAAAACTAATATTTCTGATTTTTGTGATTTTATTTATATTAACAATCACAGCTTGCACTTTGTATAATGACAAAATCGATGTTGGATATGATAATTTAGATAAAGTTCCACATCAGTAAACTAAAAGATACCCTCGAAGCGGTGGATGTGTTCGTAAGAGGGAAGCTTGGGGTGTAGGTGGATGGGTTTTTATTGACATTCTGACATACTGTGATATAATTAACTTGCTTAATAGCATTATGCCGCATGTCGTCAGCGGGGTATAAGAGTACGACTAGCTAATATTCGCCGCATGCCTGCGGGCGGGGTATAAGACGCAGGCTTGCAATATCACCCCTCACCCATTAGAGGGGTTTGAGATTATATACGAGGAACGAATGATCCAATAATCCTAAAAATAGTGCTTCATAATGGGCGATACGATGCCCGAACTCTTATCAGAGCCGGGCATACAAATCAAAATTATCATGGGAAGTCAATTTACAGAGATTTCCTCACACTCTCTTTATACAAGCTCCGCACTGTTGCTCTTGCTCGTTTTCTTATGAGCGACCACAGTTACTATTGGTAAAACGATACCTACGCAAGCGATTATCACGTTACCTGTTAAGCCGAAACCTACGTTTCCTGAGCTTGTGTCAAAAAATGTTTGGTTGAAGAATAGTAGGTAAATACTCGCTGCAATAAGATTCAAAACAGAACTAATCACACTTTTTGGTATACTGGTTTTCAGTAACATAAAAAGTGCTGATAATACTGTTAAAGCCACAGGTACTATAAAACTAAATACAAACTCAAACGTAGCATCACTACGAATTGCACCTCTATTGTCGTTTATTATTTCCAACAACTGAATAGGATTTTTAAACTCTCCTGCGATTTTTATATATGGCAAAAAGAACAGAACCACACTAAAACCAAGAATTGCAACAGTTATCCATTTAAACATATTCCCTTTATTTTTCATTACTTTATTTCCTTTCTAATTTCATCTCACGCAGTTTTTCTTAATCTAAAAATTATCCATTTAACTTCTAACTGTTGATGTATGCTTCTAATCCTCTTGAATATGCGTCAATCCATATTTGTTGCAGTTCGGAATATGAATCAATCCAGAGACCTTGTATTTCAGAATATGAGTTTATCCATAGTGTATTAACCGTCGAATAACGATCTAACCAAATATCTGAACTAATTTCATTATTTTTATGTTGTTCATCATTGAAGTTGTCAAAATAACGATAAAGTGCGTCAGCAGTTCTGTCATACTCTCTAAATGCTTCATCCATTGTACTGTCATAGTGACGCCACGCTTCATCGTTAGC
>JAITFR010000042.1 GCA_031281255.1 Oscillospiraceae bacterium | reverse complement strand
GAGGGTAAACCTCTCCGTCTCATGATAAACTTCTCGATACCACTATTAATCTCAAATGCATTGCAACTATTATTTGCAGTGGTTGACAGTGCAATAGTAGGACGAATGTTAGGCGTTAGTGCCTTTGCATCCCTTATGGCGATAGCGAGCCCGTTTTGGCTCGTACTAAGCTTGGTTATAGGCTTTAACCAAGGATTTAGTACACTATTTGCTCAACGCTTCGGAGCAAAAAACATGGAAGGCTTACGAAAAGCCTTAGTCACCGCAATCTACTTAACAATGTTACTGGGAATCACCATTGGTATAAGCGGACTGCTTGGAGTGCGGGGATTACTACAAATATTACACACACCGGCAGAATTAATTGACGGTTCGGTTACATATTTAAGCTGGATTTGGGTAGGAATGCCGTTGATTACAGGCTACAACCTATGTGCGATGACACTATTTGCACTCGGAGACAGCAAAACACCACTACGGGCTATGATAATAGCAACCATTGTAAACATCGCACTCGACTTTGCACTAGTCATACCGTTTGGAATCGCAGGAGTAGCAGCCGCATCACTTATAGCACAAGGTACAGCTATGATTTTCTGCATAATTGTGCTTCGAAAAACAGGACTATTTCAAGGAGCAGGAATAAAGTTTGACAAACCCTCGGCATGGCCGTTATTAAGACTAGCCTTACCATTAGGATTTAGAAATGCAGTTATAGAAGTAGGGGGGCTTGTCGTACAGCGATATGTAAATAATTATGGCACAGAGTTTGTCGCAGGAATTGGTGCGGCAAAAAGAATGTACAGCCTGCTTATGATAGCAGGGGGAGCAATCGAAGCCTCGATTGGAACTTTTGTAGCACAAAACTTTGGAGCAGGACAAATTGACCGTATAAAACAAGGCATGAAGGACGGCTTAAAGCTTGCACTATTTGCGTCAGCAGTTATTATGGCAATTGCATTTCCGTTTGGACGGCATATTTTATGGTTACTCATAGACGGAGATGCCACACAAATTAACGAAGTGTTAGATGTTGGAACAAAACAATTATTTTTAATGACCGCAGGATTGCCATTTTTATACTTACTATTTATGTACCGTGCGGCACTACAAGGACTAGGAAATACATTTATACCAATGCTTTCAGGATTCGTAGAGCTTGGACTAAGAATAGTATCAGTAGTGATATTAACAAGATTTCTCGGAGACTTGGGTGTTATGCTCTCTGACCCAATCGCATGGCCATTCGCATTGATACTACTGTTCACATCATACCTGATAGTATTTAGAAAAACCTGTAAGAAACATAAGAAATGGAGAAAACCATGAAACAACAACAAACACTTAATGGAAAATGGACACTGGAAATACTCGGCGACTCACCATACAAAGGCGAACAAATACCCGTAACAATTCCCGGCTCTGTGTATTCAGCACTACTGGAAGCGGGTAAAATGCCTGACCCGTACTGGCGAGATAACGAACTGGAAGCCTTAAAGCTAATGCAATATGACTTTGCATTTACGACAGAGTTTAACTGTGATTATCCGGCACCATTACTTGTCTGTGACGGATTGGACACAATTTGTGATATTGAGTTAAATGGACACAAAATCGGCTATGCTAACAATATGCACAGACGTTGGGAGTTTGATTTATCAAAACATTTAAACAAAAACAAACCAAATAAATTAAAGCTATTATTCCACTCACCAACAAAATATATCGCAGAAAAATTCGATGAGGTGTATGTTGAAGGCAGTGGTGATGCCATGCGAGGATTCCCGCACATACGCAAGGCACACTGTATGTTCGGATGGGATTGGGGACCACGTCTACCCGATGCCGGAATATGGCGGGATATTTCAATTGTAAACATAGACAAAGCCGTTATTGACAGTGTCTACATTACCCAAAACCACAAACCCGACGGCAATGTTGAATTAACTTTTGATGTTGAGTTAGTCCATGTAGGAGACGTGCCCCTGCGCGTCCCGCAAGAAGAAAAAATACCGCAAAAAAATCTCCCATATACAATCAGAATCACTGACCTCAATAACACCACCCACACCTCAAACGGTGAACTAATTATTATAGAAAACCCGCAGCTCTGGTGGCCTAATGGATACGGCGAGCAACCATTATACACAGTCGAAGTTACCTTATATGACGAAAACAAAAATGAACTCGACCGCTGGGAACGACGTATCGGACTGCGAACATTAGAAGTGATACGTGAAAAAGACGAGTGGGGCGAATCCTTTAAGCATAGAGTAAACGGCATTGATATATTTGCAATGGGAGCAGACTACATACCGGAGGACAACATACTCTCACGTATCACCACAGAGCGAAAACGAGCATTACTCGAAGACTGCATAGCAGCAAACTTTAACATTGTGCGGATATGGGGCGGAGGATATTATCCCGGTGATGATTTTTATGATATATGTGATGAACTTGGGATCATGGTATGGCAGGACTTTATGTTTGCGTGTGCAATTTATGAGCTGACACCAGAGTTTGAAGCAAATATCAGAGCAGAAGTTGTTGACAATGTCAAACGCTTACGACACCACGCATCACTTGCCTTGTGGTGTGGTAACAATGAAATAGAGTGGCAGCAAGGCATGGAATCATACACAGCAACACCAAAACAAAAAGCGGACTATATCCGCATGTTTGAATACATCATACCGCAAGAAGCCAAAGCACACGACCCCAACAGATTTTATTGGTACTCCTCACCATCAAGTGGTGGTGGATTTGACGAACCAAACAGCGACGACAGAGGAAATGTCCACAATTGGGAAGTATGGCATGGACTTAAACCATTTAGCGAGTACCGCAATCGTTTATCAAGATATATCTCCGAGTTTGGATTCCAAAGCTTTCCATGCTTAAAAACAATAAAATCATTTACAGAACCGGAAGACAGAAATATCTTCTCAAGAATCATGGAAATGCACCAAAGAAATTGTGCGGCAAACGGTAGGATAATGTACTATTTATCAAGCACATACAGATACCCGACAGAGTTTGAGCATTTGCTTTACGCATCGCAACTCCTGCAAGCAGAAGCAATCCGCTACGGAGTGGAACACTGGCGGCGTAATCGCGGAAGATGCATGGGAACAATATATTGGCAAATCAACGATATATGGCCTGTTGCATCGTGGGCATCACTTGACTACTTTGGACGCTGGAAAGCTCTTCATTACTACGCAAAAAGATTCTACGCACCGGTATTAATTTCCTGTATGGAAACCGGAGAAATGACAGAACGCCCATTTTGCGTAGCAGAACCGTCACCAATAAAAAAAGCTGCCAAATTGGCAGTCTCTAACGAAAGTCTGAATGAAATCACAGGTACAATAAAGTGGGCATTACGAGATGCAAGTGCAAACATTATAATCAACGGTGAAGAAAAAGTGAAAGTAAAACCACAAAGTTCACTATGGCTGTACGAGTTGGACTTCTCAGGCTACGACGAACTCTCCACATATTTCAGCTATGAGCTGGAAGTGAGTCAAACCCCCGTCCATTTGACACACTCATCAGGAACTGTGCTGTTTTGTATGCCAAAACACTTTAACTTCATCGACCCAAAACTAACCGTAACAAGAGAAGGAGAACAAATCACAGTCTCAGCAGCAGCTTATGCAAAAAGTGTTGAAATCTACTCCGACGATGAAGACTTTGTACTATCAGACAACTTTTTCGACATAAACGCAGGTAGCACAACCGTAAATATAGTTCGAGGCAATCCCAAAAACCTAAAAGTCAGATCAGTTTACGAAATTGGTAGGTAAATGCATAATGCATAATTCATAATTAAATTAATTGTTAATAATGGCGAGAGGGTAGAGATAAGTCAAGTAACAATACAAATAATAGAACCTTTATCATAGTAAAGTTATTCTTTTTCTTTAGAAATTGTGATTAAAAGTATGGTAACTGTAAACACTATAAAACTTAAAACAGAAAAAGTAAAATACGCAGGTATTCCTATAATGTAAGGCGTGTATAATAATTGAGTACCCATTAATAAACCTAATGGAAACAAAATAGTAGTTAATGGTGATAGAAAAACAAGCAGAAAAGATGCGACCATAAGCAACAGTGCTAAACATAATGAATAAACAGCATTTTTCGTGGAGTTAGCCAGTACAACACATAATATACCAAATAATATCAATCCGAGTACTCGAAATGCTGATACAAGAATTAAACTTTCCAGCACAGATAGTTGAATTGCTAAATCATGAAAAAGAGTTAACGAATAAATCGGTGGTATAGTATCATCTAATTGAAATCTACCGGAAAATATAAAATATTCATGGATACCGGATATAAAAGCTACAATTATAATAAACCCTGTATAAACAAAAAGTTTTTTTACAAATAGTTTTCTACAACCGTTTTTGCTTGAATTTAGTATTGAAATTGTACCGCTCGTTACGTCATACGTAAACATATTCACAGCAAGAACAGCTACAATAAAAAGAAATATCACATCCGGATATCGATTATAATTAAAAACTGTTGACCAACCATACTCGTAGAAAAAATGTGGAGGACTCAAACCGGGAGATTCAGACAAAATTGCAAATTCGCCAACCTTATCATAAAAAATAGTTAAAGCCAATATAATAATATTAGCCCTTTCATAAACAACTATAAAGTTTCTCCACTCCTGGTCGGAAATATCTTCATTTAGATATGATGTCAACATCTGATCGTAAGAACGTATAATGTCAGAATAATAATTAAAACTATCTACAATGAATCTTTCTTTTTCATGAGTTGTTTCGCCATGGATCTGTTGTAATAGATTATCATATTGTATGTGAGATATTCCAAGGCGAGGGTCGGTAATTTCAGGGATTGAATACAATAAAATTGTTTTAAGGATCAAACCAATCAACAAAATTAACCACCCTTTATGGGTAATTAGCATTTTTCTAATCTCAAATAAATATAGCTCCATATCAAAGACCACAAATCTTACATTTAGTAAATTACATAGCTTTTGGTTTTACACGTTCTTTGAAATATACACAGATTGCAACTAAAATAAAACTCACTAAAATCCAGAATGTAATATAAACTGCCACCCACTCAACAGGAAAAGATAAAATATTTACGGCTTGATATCTGTAAAACCAAAATTGTGAATCAAACCAGTAAATGACATTAAATAAACTTGACAATAAAGTTGGGTTTGTATTTAGAAATATCGAAGAAGCGTAAAATATAAGTAAAATCAATGTAGATAGTGCATAAGAGCGTAAGTTGTTTTTTGTGAAAAATGATATTGTAACACAAATAATTGCAAGAAAAACAGCACCAAGAGTTTTAAAAATAATATCGAGTATCATATAAGACAGAATATTGATGTCAAGATGTGATATCATCATGCTCTTTATTAGAGAAACATTAGCAAGCCAGCCCCATAAACCATATCGTGCTGTAACAGCAAAGAGCACCAACAGTGAAAATAACAAAGCTATGAAAAAAGCCATTAACGCTCCTGCTATAAACTTTGCCAAGACAGTATGATTAAACCCTCTTTTTGTTGTATTTTGAATAGTTACAAGTTTGATAGCGTACTCGTTTGAAAATATGGTACTAAATAAAACTGACACTACTATTACAATAAAAACACTATGCGTTTGGTAAGAAAAATAATGAGTATCAAAGTTTTCTGTTGGTAATAGATTCCTATCAATATTATTTGAATAAAGTTGTATTATTGTTGCGTTCATTCTAATATTGAAATTATCATTGTTTTGTACGGCTAATGCTCCGAAACGCTTTGCGGTATTAACAATATTAGCTCTAACTTCAAGCGTTTCATTATGCTGTCTTATTAGGCTGTCAAGTTTGTACATCAAAAAAGAATCACCCATTATAGTCTTAGAAAATATGCCAGGTGCATTATAGTCGTATTGTGGAGGGGGTTCTAGCACAGGAAGATCATTTGGTGCTGTAGGGTCGTATTGTGGATGGTGCCAATGCAGTGTTTTTAGTTCATATATGAGATTATTAAGGTCATCGTCGTCCAGTGTGTTAGCTCTATATAAGGCATCAACAATTTCATTACGTTGTATTTGATCTCTGATAGTCAATCCTTCCCAAGGTCGAACTACATCAACAGCAGTAATTAGCAATAGGGCAACTATCAAACCGATGTAAAACTTATTAGACAAAACTTTTGTCATTTCATAATAAATCAGTTTAATCATATAGCTGTACCTTCATCATGATAATAAAGATACATTTCCTCAAGGTTAGGTTTGCATAATGCAGCATTTTCATGAGGAGAAGATTCGCTTAGCATCCGTATTGTTACGCTTTCATTATCTTCAAATATATTGCTTATGCTTATTGTGCCGGAGACAGTAAACTCTTCGATATGTTCTTTTGCATTTTCTAAAGAAAGCGTAAGTGTCCAGACCTTTTTTGTTACGCTGTTTATCAATTCTTTTGCGGTGCCTTTTTTAATACATTTTCCTTTTTTTAATAGGATAATTTCTTTTGCTATAAACTCAAGGTCGGTGATAATATGAGTCGCCCATATTACAACCGAATCTTTAGCTATCAAGGATATAGTTTTTTTCAAATTTATACGTTCTTGTGGATCCAGTCCGGCTGTTGGTTCGTCAAGAGTTAATAGTGAGGGATTATTTAGCATGGCTTGAGCTATACCCAATCTTTGCTTCATTCCGGCTGAGAATGTTCCAACTCTCTTATTAGCAACATCTAATAGGTTTACTGTATCCAGCAGCTTATCAATGTGTTCATTTCTCTGTTTTCTCTCCGAGCGGCTTGGATAGACATCTTTGAGAACGGACATATATTGCATAAACATTCTCGCTGTAAAGTTTTTATAAAAACCATGAGTTTGTGGCAAATAACCAAGTATTTCTCTATACTTAGCACCTAAAGAATCAATATCAACACCATTCCAACAAATACTACCGTCATTTTTTTGGATATTACTCGTTATTAGGTTCAGTAAAGTAGTCTTTCCTGAACCATTTGGTCCAAGTAATCCCCATATACCTGTGTTAAAACATTGCGTAAAAGAATCAAGAGCAGTTACATTACTATATTTTTTTGTTAGATTTATAGTTTCTAGTTGCATTTTTATCCCCAAACGAATTTGTTTATTTAATTTATATTATTAAACTTATAGAAGCTTTCATAATTTAATCTACTAGTTCCATTTTACGTGAAACAAATGCAACATTTTGAACCCACGGTGGCACATCTTCATAACCACCTATTCTAAAGCTCACCGAAAATATTGTATGTTTGTCGTATATTAAAGAGTCATCAATATTCAGTAAAAAAGTTAGTACATTTTCTCCATCTGTTATCCATTCAAAAGTGTAATAATCATCGTCAACAGGAATAGCTTTATAATCGATGAAAATCGTTGTACGATAAATGCCTTCTAATCCAGTAATAGCTTCAAAGAGCAGACTGTTCGTATCACCAATAGTAATTGTAGTCCAACCCGGTGTTCCATGCATAGAAAAGTCAAAGTCAGGTTGCCATAACCAACTGTCATAACTTGTATCACTTGCAAGTCCTAAAGAATTTCTCGCAGGTGTAGTAGCAAAAGTAGGCATATACCGTTCGTGTAGGAGTGCTTCTTGCACATCTGCAATAATTCTCATGGAACCTGAATGATGTTGAACTCCATTATTATAAATATTGTGAAATTGTATAAAATCGAGGGTTCCTGTTGTAAAAGAGAATTCTGGTGTAAATCTGACAGGAATAATGACAAGCCCTTCAACACTTAGTGTATAAAACATAGTCTGTTCATTATAACCGTCAACGGTAAATTGGATGGGTACACCGTCAGAGAAAATCATTAAACCCATAGTGGCTGTTCCATCTAATCCATTCTCAAAGATTACATTAGCTGCAATCTCACCGCCTTCATACTCAAATTCCCATATATTATAAACTTCGTGTATATACAAGTCTTGTGTGGGCATTTGAACATCTAACCTTGCCATCCATGTCATATTAGCATTCGGAAATAAATCATGCATAGGATTTGAAGTTGGTGAGTTTTCAGCATCTGTATGTTTACATGATGTTAATAATATTAATATGAATAATAATGTAAATGTATAGTATTTCATATTATAAAGCTCCCTTCTCATAATGTTCAAAATAAGTTTTGTTTAAAATGTTAAAATTGCTTGGTTTCTAACATAATGTATAAAAACATAAATATCGGTGGTATCAAAAAAATAACTGTTGACAAATAAAAACAATGAATATACACTTAAAACAATATATATTATATGCAAATATTGTTGTTTTGTAAAGGGGATTTTATTCAAATGAAAGCTTTGGTGTGCTTTGTACTCTTAACAGCTTCTTTCTTGCTACTTCTTTCTTGTACTATTTATATTGATGATGGTATATTTGATGATATCGACATTAATATTACTATGCAAGTAACTAATGTTGAGGATATCCCATTAATGTATATTTTACCTCATACTATGACGGGAATACCAGGTGGGACATTTTGTGATACTGGATCTTCACTATTATTTGCTGTATTTGATCAAAGAATCGTATTATATGAATATTATAAAGAAACTGGAATAACCGACACTTTTTGTAAGGATGCCGTTTGTCAACATAATACCAGAAGCTGTGTTGCTTATAGTATAGTTGGTAATTTGATTACTGTTGATGGTGAAATATATGCTCTAAGAGAAATTGGTTATGGAGGTAACATAGCAAAGTTGGTTGACGGCAGATTTGTTGATGTTGAAAACACAGACGGAGTACAAATGTTTTTTAGTTGGGACTCTGTTTTGTATGCAATAACAACTGATGGAACACTGATGAGCTTTAATCTTTCAGGAAACGACCATCGTATAATTGCCACAGAAGTACCTATTAGTATGTCTTGGGTGTATGGCGGTTATTATTATGGACTAGAAGCTGATATTGATTTAGGATATGCTTTGTCCCGAATTAATCTATTAGATTCAATTCACGAAATTGAAACAATAATACCAAATATTCGTACGTACAGAACTGATGGAAAATACATCTATCTAACATTTAGCAGCCGAGAGCATGAACATGGTCAATTATATAGAACTGACATGGCAGGTGATAATCTTACTGAAATACCAATAATGCATACTTATAGAATGGCTTTTGATGATGATTATATATACTATCATATTAGTAATATGTTAGACATCACTTACGAGAATAACAAACATATTTACAGGATAAAAAACGATTTCAGCTCAGAACCGGAGCTTATCTATCAAACAAAAAACAGTTGGATAACTATGTATGCTATATATAAATCCGATTATTTGTTTGTTATAGACGATTCTGATTATTGGCTAATAAGTAAAGATGGTACAAAATCACACAGAATATTACCTTTTGCATCATAGGGTGTTAGTTGGATAGTAGAAAAAACTGCCCTTAGATAAAACGAGGAGTGATAACTGTTTTAATTTTTGAGTTTCAAATTGAAAAACTTCTGATATATCCATAGTTTTTAAGTTAGAAACTCAAAACTCTTGATTTTCATTTATTGTTGTGTAAAATTATATCTATGATATACTTTTATTTGACAAGGAATTGGAAAAGTTGCTAAAGGAGTAACGTAAAATGCGACTTAAATATACCACTCGTCGTGAATTAGTTTTTGCGACACTGGTGTTTCCGAGTTTAATAGGTGTATTAGTGTTTTTCGTTGTGCCATTTATTGTTTCTGCTCGAATGACGATGATTGATAATCCTGTAGGAAATAATTTTGTTGGTCTTTTTCATTTTGAAGCTACATTAGAAAATACTGCGTTTAGGCTCGCAATGCGAAATACGTTTGATTTTATTTCAATGTCAGTACCACTAAACATGATTTTTGCATTATTAGTAGCTATGATGCTCCGTCGTGTGGGTGGTATTGGAAAAGCTGTGTTGGGTACATTTTTTGTTTTACCACTTGTAGTACCTTCCGGTGCTGTTGTCCACTTTTGGCGTAGTTTGTTTGGAATTAACGGCTTCATAAACGGTTTATTTTTTGGAACACCAAACGATTGGTTAAATACCGACTACACTTTATTTCTTGTAGTTATTATATTTCTTTGGAAAAATGTGGGGTTTAGTATAATTCTTTATATGACAGGTTTATATTTGAT
>JAITFR010000075.1 GCA_031281255.1 Oscillospiraceae bacterium | reverse complement strand
AGACGGAGTTTAGTTTCCAATGAAGAAGGATTATTCAGTGGGAAATACTTAGTGCAACTATTGCGATATATCAAGTGAATTGTTGATTACTTTTTTCTCTACCCCAACACCAACCGCTCGACCTCGCCCCAATCCCTTACTCTCACAATATTCTCACCTTCACAATCACGATTATAACTAGCATCCCAGCAGATAACTTTCGCTATCGGTGCGATTACTTCTATATTCACTGGCTCATCATCAATCATTATGTCGATGCTTTTTTCCAGACATGCGGTGCGCTTGCTATGTGCGACATCATTATCGCAAAACACTATTTCATCATACCGAATCCCATTTCGCCATAGCCAGTTTTTCATAAGAAAACGCATAAGCTTTCCGAGAAAATTGTCTTGGCATGTAAACACTCTTTTTGAGATTATGAAAATTTGATGTCCGTCTTTGTGTAATTTGCGTATAAACTTTTTTGCACCTTTTCGTGCTGGTTCTGTGATAACATAGCGGAGTAAATATTTTTTCCAGTATGCCTTGTATTCATCTTCGATGCATTTGAAAATATCTCGGATATCATAAGGGTTTTCGTCAACAACATCACGGTTAAACTTTTTCTTAAAAAACGATGGTGCATGTTTGCGGTTAAAACCTTGTATATCGGTGAGTACACCGTCTACGTCAATTCCTATGTTCATTGTTGTTACTCCTACATATTAATTATCGTATATTAATAATTCAGTAAAGTTTTCTGTTCTAATCGAACGTAACAGAAAAGCATTGTTGTTTGTAAGTTTCACCCTTTTCAAATGAGCAAATGCTTCGGAGTAATCAACTACGGTTTTATCTTTAAATTGGTAAACATCATGATCCATTGGTGGGTAATATTTCACTTTGTTTATCAATTCTTCTTTATAGTTTTCCCAAGCAGCCTTAAGAGAAACACCATTCGTTTCTAATTCTTTTCTTGAATAGCTGGAAAATTTCTCCATTAATTCAAATTTCACTGTAGCCATTTTGTCTCGCAGAACTTGTAGACCTTCGTCACATTCATAGGCAGTAATATCAAAGGGTTCATCTAAAACAACATAACAATTATTTCCATCTGTATGTGTAATAACTGGAGTGATTAAAGCACTTGTAGACACTGCTAATTTATAGATTCCGTTGAATAACTTTAATACTAATAACGAGTCTGTGAGATTCCATGTCCCTTCGGGAAAAATGAGTCCATTGATACCAAAACTCATTGCTCTTTGCATTTTTAACAAAGCAGTTCTCTTGCTTTCCTTGTCAGTTCTATCAACAAGGATGACACCAAATAACCATGCCAATATACCTTCGTGGTGATTAAAAAATTGAAGAAGACTACCAAACAGAGCATAAACAGGGTCATTTATTATTATGTATGAGTTTAACATATCATCTTTAAATCCATGTGTTGGTGCGTAGATTATTGCTCTTCCCTCTGGTATTTTTGCTCTTTTCACCATATGATACTTATAAGGATTTGCTGCTTTTAATAGAACTCGCATAAATGGATAAATAAACATCCTTGCCTTAACGCCTTTTCTGCCGACAACTTTGTCAGGGTCGTTGCTTTTTAAATATTCAAAAAAGAAATTATACAAGTTGCTAATCCTCGTTTATGTGATGAATGCGTGATAATACGAGACTGGAATAGTAAGCGCTTCTTTCGGTTAAGTGATTGAAAACTGATTGATAAGTATAGTATGAATCTCCTAAAAACACTTTATAATCATCACCATAATTTATAGCCATTTGCATGTTCTGAGGCATAATAATTAATAAAATATAGCATAGAGCTTCTGTGCTTAAATTACCAGGATTTATCAACAAATCTTTCTCTGTTCGTATTGCATTTTTGTTAATGAATACCTCAACAAACATATAAAACAGATTATCAACAAAAGGTCTAGTTTCTTCTAAACAAAGAGTTTCATATGCTGTATCTATCGCCTTGTTTTGGGCATCAGTGAACGTTCTAATAAAATCATAGTCTGCTTGCCTTCGAAAAATATCGGGTGTTCTTGTTAATAACGTACGTACATCGTTAGTAGATTTTGGAGGTTCATATGGAGAATCGAATGATGGCAGGTTGCTTATTATTGAGAAATTTAAATTACAGAGCATGTCAATTATAGAATAAAAGTCTCTCTCATCATCGTTTGCTAGTGAATAATCTCCATTCATAAGATATATGAAATTTTTCAAGTGTACAGCATCTATGGATAAATTATCGTTTATAGCTAACTCGTTGTTAATTGCATTTATTTTCTCTAGCACTGCACTATCGTCATATAAATCAAAACGGTAATTATTTTCTATTAAAGATGGCGATGGATTAATACTGTCTTCATGCGAATCCACTGTTGTAGATTCTGTTGGAGTTTGTATAGGTGTAGTAGAGTCAGTTGGATTTGGTGTTGTGTTGAATGTGGGATTATATATAGAATCGCCTTTTATTAACCTGAAGATTTCTGGAATACTGTCAATACCCGTTATAAAAACGAATAAACCTACGAAAACGGCTAAAGTTGCGCAAATTGCAATAATTTTCTTTAGATTCCACTTTTTCTGACCATTACTGTTTTTCATTTCTTACTCCTGTCAATGTGTTTACAAAGCTCTGTAAATGAAGCTATGTTAGTATAGTCAGATTTTTACACACTCAAATCTTATATTACATTCCATTCCAATACTCACCCTAACACCCAAGCTTCTCCACCTCACTCTGCAACTGCACTGTCAGCTCTTCAACACTTTTACCATCAGGTTTGATTGGTTTGCCAAATGATATGCTAAGCGGATAGCTACCTTTCCAGCTAAAGATTTTTGGTCGTTTTCTGTGTGGTGGAAAGACGTTCCATGCTCCTTCGATACGAACAGGTATAAGCGGAACATTTGCATCAATCGCAAGCTTTGCTGCACCGCCTTTGAATTCGTGTATTTTGCCGTCAAGAGTGCGTGTGCCTTCAGGATGTATTAACATTGTGTAGCCATCTTTTATGCAAGCAAGTGCTCGTTGCATTGCTGGAACGGTATTTCCTCTGCGGTCAACAGGGATGCCACCGAGCATTAACAATCCCTTGCGTGAACTGCTACTGTCCAAATGTTCCTGTTTTGCAAGACAGCAAATTTTATATAAGTCAACATTCTTTTCACCTATTGCTGTCCATATCCACAAACTATCAAAATGACTCTGGTGATTGGGACATAAGATATAGTTCTTGCCCGTTGGTATGTTTTCAACTCCTGTTACATTAAAACGCCAAACAATTTTTGACAGTTTCATGTACTTTTTCAACTTTTCTACGTGTTGTTCTGTTTTTAGCAAAGGATAATTATTAATATCGTACAAAATACCATTTTTATTGTTGTTTTTCACTATCTCAATAAGATTTAAGACAGTTTCAACATTTATCAAATCATCTGCAATTTTCAGATTCAATTCGTTTTCTATATCGTTGCATATCACCATCATAGTAAGTGAATCTATACCTAAATCATATTTCAAGTGGCTGTCTAGGCTGACATTTTCTGTTTCTGCGTTATTCGTAATAATGTCAATAAGAATATCTTCGATCCTACTACCCGCTTTCCTTGGCGTGTATGGTTGATGTTCTTTAATCATTGTAACTCCGTTTTATTTTCTTAGTTGTAGTTTTCGTGAATTCTGTATCGCGAGTTATAATTTTACCGATATTCATATATGGCGGTAAGTTTTTATTCAACTTAATAACATCATTATTTATAAGAGAAACACAATCGGGGTAGTTTTCAATATCTAAGAACACCTCTGCGATAATGATGTTGTTATCAGCAAATATAACTACTTCTTTTATATAGTCAATGTACTTAAGTAACGCAAATTCTACTTCTTCGGGATATACGTTTTTTCCATTATTTAGTACAATCACGTTTTTCTTCCTACCAGATAAATGCAGGAAGTTATCTTTATCAAGATATCCAATATCACCAGTCTTGAACCATTCTCCATCAAAAACTTCTTCTGTAGCTTCTTTGCTGTTATGATAACCGAGCATGATATTGTTACCCTTAACAAAAATTTCTCCATGTCCGCTTTCGTTTGGTTCAAATATTCTCACCTCACAGCAAGGCAAAACTAATCCGACACTACCATCAAGATAATGGTAATTACGAGTTACCGAAACAACTCCAGAACACTCTGTAAGTCCATATCCGTTTAATACATTAATTCCAAAGTCACGGAATCCCTGCATATATTTTTTGTCAATTGGTGCACCACCGCTGAGGATTAGCCTTAAATTTCCACCAAACGCTTTATGAATAGACTTAAAGAAAACACGGCGAACATCAATGCCTATTTTTAGTAACATATTACTGACTCTTATCAGTTTATTTACTGCTGTTGTCTTACCTTTTTTATCTATACCATCCCATATCTTTTTATAGAATGTTTCGATGAATAAGGGTACCAAAAATAGATTGTGCGGTTTAAATTCCTGTAAGTCTGCTAAAAAGTTTTGTAAATTAGAGTTTATGAAAACCTCGTTTCCGTTATGAAGCATAGTGCAAGTCACGGCGATTGAGCCAAAAACGTGATGAAGAGGCAACACAAGAATGTTAGTACCTACAATTTTAGCGTTCATCAAACAAGCTGTTGCTCCATTAGCGATTCCTATGTGTGAAAGAACAACACCTTTAGCAATCCCTGTTGTACCTGATGTGTACATAATAGCTGCTGTTGATTTATCATTAACTATATAGTTAACAATACTTTTCTCACCATTTTTTATTGACTCATAACCTAGCTTTAATAAATCCATTATATCATTCATGTTTATAAAGTACTTAATAGATGTATTACTGCTTTTCATAAAGTCTGCAACAGTGGAATTGTTATCGGAATACACCAGTACCTCTGCTCTAGAATCCTCTATTAGGTTTCTAATGTCTACAACAGGAAGTTCCTTGTCGAGTGGAACAATCACATTGCCACTATTAACAGCAGAGAAATATGTCAATATCCACTCGTATGAGTTTTCACCTATGACAGCAAAATTTGTATTGCTAAAACCTTTGTTATAGAAATAAGTGCCAAGTGCATCAACATCCGATTTAAACTGACGATAACTAATTTTAATTTTCTTATTATTTCGTTTAAAAGAGAAAGCAGGATTGTCGCTGTATTTTTCTGCTGCGTAATTTACCATTTCTTTCAGATTATTAACTTGCACAACTTGATAATATGGATATTGTTTGTTTTTCATATTTTTTGTACTGCACTTTCTATATATTTCTCGCAGACGTTAGTTAATCTTTCTACAAAATCCTTGTATCCTTGTTCGTTCATGTTTATCAATACCTCATTATTTGAACTATATGAAAAACACTAGATTGAGGTGTTTTTTCATATTTTACGGTTATAACCGAGAGCGGGATAAACCGCTCTCAGCTTGTCCGCAAAACAAAAACGCTGTATATGGATATACCCATACACAGCTATACGACGAATTATGATTTAT
>JAITFR010000039.1 GCA_031281255.1 Oscillospiraceae bacterium | reverse complement strand
CCGACAGTCAAGCGAGTAGTATCTATGCATACATTATACCTCGCCTGACTGTACCTGTAAATGTTGCGATTGGTCAGTTTTTGAAATCAATTTCCGCTTTCATGAGTTTCAAAAGCAGTTCGTGCATTTGTTCACCCCCGTCTGTCTTATACACAGGAGTGACAATAAAGTTGATGTTTCCGACCTTGTAGGTGTGCGATTGATTTACTGTGGCTGACATTGGACATTGTTCCTTTTCATGTTTATCGGTTCATTTCCTAGTTGTCCAGTTAGGAAATGTAAAAAGCCAACACAGAAAAGCGTTGACCTTTTACATTCCCTCTCATAAGGATTACGGTTTTTCAAAATGAATAATTCTGTGTGTAAAAATATCCCCTCATATACCATGAGATTCAAACGGCATTTCGCAACCCTGTTTTCAAAATATTTACAATAATGTTTATTTATGAAAACAGCAAAACCGACCGTCTTCCAGGAAAGACCTCTGGACATTATGTCCAGAGGTAATAATGAAAACTCAATCTTAGTATTTCTCATTTTCCCGTCATTTTTACAGTTTCAAAAAAGGCAAGCAGTGTCTATGGCTAGCCACAGACCGATTTTCAATTGAAAATCGCTTGTCGGGGATGCTCCCCAAACCCGCTTTCACCTCTGGACAAAGTATCCAGAAGTGATTTGTTGCGCAACGTATGCTATTGCATCCTGTTCCTTGTTTTGATCGGTATTGATTATTCAATTATTACACTGAATCTTATTATTTTTTTTACTTCCCCATAAAGCACTGTAGTTTTCCTGCAACTCAAAGATCTCTATTGAAACTATGTGTTTCGCAATTTGCTTGACACTTTTTACAAGCCGTCATTGTAAAGATACTAGCTCTCTTATCGGTGATGCGTTAACATTTATTGCATAACCAAAATTCATTAGACGGATAAATGCGCTCGTATTGTTAATTCCGATTTCGCTCATACGTTCTTTTATCTGATTATATTCCTCTGCTTAAACCACTATGTGAAGTCTGATATTTTGCATACGATTCTTTTCCATTACTTTTTGTCCTCAATAATCTGTAAATGTGGATATTTAATGCCTTAAAAACAAGGTAGGAATGTAATCATACCGCTTACCCGATTTCGAGGACTGCAAACCCCGTAATCATGCGGTTTATTTTCGAACAAATCTCCACATTAAAATTGTGAAGAATGTAAGAGTTTATCCCCTCAAAACAAGCATGGGCAGCATCTTCATATTCCCATACGGATTTGAGGGTGAAAAACCCTGTATTCATGCGGATTAAAGCAGGCTAAGTTCTAGCATATAGCCCTGCATTTGTTAAAATGAAAACATCTTGACATTTTGTAGTTTTTTCAATACAATATTGATAAAAAGATTCGCCACTCAAATTGGCGTCGTATGGCGATACTTTCCGGGTGAGCAATCTGCCGGATAGATGGTGAATCGAGTGTAAAACACCCCGAACTTCGGGGCGTTTTTCGTATTATGATTTTGTTATAATTTTTCTATCCATTTTTTTATCAATGAAATGTAATCATTAGCGTCATTTCGCTCTTCCAATGAATACATTGCTGCGCCAACAATCATATCTGCAAGCTGTATCAAACTGTCTTTTAGGGAATCGCAGAATGAAATCTTGTTAACAGAAAAATCAGGAAGGTTCTTAAGAAAGATTTAACTTTACACCGGTAGTCAACACCTTTATCTCCATCTATTATGATATTAGCTTTCTCAAAGCTGTTTCTTTATTATTGATTGTTGATATTATTCGCTTAATGCTTATAATTACTGATAATATGGGATTCTTTCGAGTTTAGTCATTCCATTCAACTGTTAAATTTTCCGCTTAGTTCATTGCGTATAGCGGCTTCATATTTCTCAATTATAATCGATCGTTGATTTGGTGATACTATTTTGAATCCAAACTTAAAAAGTGGTATACCTAATCCTGCCACTGAAATTGAGCCAAGAGTCTGTACTATCGGTATCATATCAGCTTGATCTATTAAATGACGAACCATAATTATAATTATTACAATAATTCCTAATATAGTAAACACTCCACCAAGTATCAAACATATGATATGGCCGAAGCGCCACCAAGAATATTTTCGATTCGCGCTTTTTGATATTAAAGTATCGATATCCTTGCGTTGGTTATCAACAATTCCCTCAATTCTATTCTTTTCATTTAAGATTTTGAATGTTTCTTCATTATTCCGGGAAATGGTATCTTCAAGTTCTTTTTTACTTTTCCAGAGTTTTATATTTTCGTCTTTCTCACTTTCTAAGTTGCTTAACAGTTCTTGAGAAATTGCATTATATATAATTTCTTCTTTTTCAGTTTCATTTGCTTGTGGGTTATAACCTTCTCGAAATAACTGATCCTCTAAAATACTCTCTACTACTTCTGGTTTTAGGTATTCGTAATGTGACAAACGACCAAGTATTTCATGTATTTCTGCGTTGCTAAAACCCAAGTCACTCTTCTTAATAGTTGCTGTGGAAAATAGCTTAACGAATGTTTCAACATAGTCACCAACCGATGTAGAAAAAGAGAATATTTGAAGTAATTGAGATGGAGTTAATGCAATAGGAATTTGATTTTTTAATGAATTATCTTCTTCTTGTAATGTAATAATTTGTTGATCTGTTGTAAGAAGCAAACATTTTGAGTCAATAGCATTTTTTGCATTAGGTAACTGCAACCTACGAACGGTTGCTAGGCAATAAGCATCGTGCCAAGCAGCTAAATCAGTTTTATCATAACGACCTCTTTGTGAGTTGATTTTTGAGTAAAATTCTCCTGCTATGTAAATAAACGCTTTTGATTCTTCAATATTTTCTTCAATATTAATTCCATACTGTTGGTTTAGTATGATTGATGGATTTGCATAAGTTTCATTAAATATTTTTGTTGTTATATTACTACTTTCTGCTTTCCGCCAGAAAGTGCTTATATAATTGTCATCAGACCGGAAGTTATAACCAAGCCGAAAAAGATTTGTTTTTACAGGATATTTATTAAGAATCTTTGCATCATTTTCAATGCTTCTTAATAACTCTTTGTATGTTTCAGCAGTTACACGTAATGTAACACCAGCATTAATGCAAAATTCTATCGTTTCCTTTGCGGATAGATATCTCGATTCGCCTTGTAAATCAAGTAAGCGGTATAAAAAACTAGTATCAAGATAAATTATTACTCCTTTAAGACGTAAACGTAAGCTATCGCGTATGTTTGCCGGCATCACTGTAGATAAATATTTTATAGCTTTTGACATTCTTTGCTCAAGATATCTTAATACTTCAACGGATTTTGACATTGTGAATATTGTAGGCAACTTAGCTTTCAAAAAACTTTGCTCATTAGTACACATTTCCGCCACTTCACCTGCAATGATATTTATATCGAACTCGGTAATATCCGCATCTTGAATTAGAAGTTTTATGCATGAAGCTCCGTGTGTTACAAAAATCTTATCCAAAAATGGTTCAATAGTATTTTTTAGAGCATCACGTTCATTATCCATCACTTCTTCAAAATATTCTGATGAAATCCAAACATTAAAAGCAGCTTCTGAAATAGATGTTTCCTCAGAACTAAGTTTACTTATCTCCGCTTTTGTTAAATCTGATAATAAAACATTATTAACACCATCTTTGTTTACTATACCCGAATCTTGAAGTGCTCTTAACTCAGACTCCATTATATTATTCGGTATATCAACACCAAATAATCTCTTAACTCTTGTTTGTAAGTCATCAATACCAACAGTCGATGATATATCAAAGAGGGCATTAATTATTAACTCTTGATTTACAGATCCGCCTAGATCTTTTGCTAATAAATGTGATAGATGAACTGTTTTTTGTGTTTTTGGTACATTATTCATCTTTCTTTTTTCTTTTTTCATATTTCACCTCCGATTTTATGATTACTTAATACTTTATTATTCTGAGCGTATAATTACGATTATATCTCATATTTTAAGGTACTATTAAGCTTCATTTAGATATTTATACCAATACAATATGACTGGGGCGTTTTTCTGGTTCCATATATTTCACTGTTCCATTTTTAAGCATGCCTTTAACAAGTGAATTTAATGTGTTTTTTCCTTCTTTAAGAGCAGATATATATCCTGTTAATCCATCTCTTATGTTATTATCCAATATTGGAATAATAACCTTTTTTGCATCCTCAACACTAATCTCAGCTAAACCATCAGAACCGCGTGCAAATGCTCGCATTTGCACGCCCCACCCCTCACTATTAAGATAAAATAGTAAATCAGGTAAAAATTCTGTTTTATCTTCTTTTATCCTACAACGGAAACATCCGTTTGTTACAACAACATTGTTGCTTTCATGTGAAATATAACACCACTTAATAGCACTACCCCAAATCGAACCAAAAAAGATATCGTCCGGTTCTGCAAAATGTCTTGCACGTTGCGGTAACTCCCATCCTCGCAAATCTTTTGAGTAATAGTCACCATATCCAATATCTCTTAATTCAACATACTGGTAGGTTTCTTTAGAGTCTATGCATATTTTGTCACCTTTAGAATTATGCCTTTCAGGTATGAAATCTACAAGATCACCTAAGTTATAGTTAGGCTTACTTGATAAACTGCTTCGTAATTCTGATATTTTGCGAATGTATCTTTTTGGATCAAGTGTTAGGTCTGTATCATTATATATGTCATTGATTCTTATAGTCCATCCTTCACTTGTTGAAATATTATTTCGACCTAAATTTAACCATTTAAAGTAAGTGGCTGCATTACTATTCGATATCCGATTTAGAATATCATCAAAATCACAATCAATTGATAACTCACCGTCTTCGTTGACTATAAAGCTACCATCTTCCTGATTTTTCATGTAAGTTGGTAATGCGTTCTTGTTTCCTGCGTCCCATCCGATTTTTTCAACCATCTCGACTGCAAAACTGTACTCATCATTAAGTTCTTTTAATGCAGCTTCTCTTTTTTCGAGATAAACAACACTTGCGCTTACATCTGCATCACTTGACTTAAATGCAAAACGAGGTAGTGCTATAATAGCTACGACTCTGGCATGTTTAAGCATCCAATCACGGACTACACGATACTTTGCCGATCGATTTCCTAAATATCCATTTGGTAGAATGATTGCTATTCTGCCTCCAGGACGACACTCCTTCATACATACTTCTATAAATAATATTCCAGTCTCTTGGCTTTTCAATAATTTATCAGTTTTAATTAAGCTATCGTTTTCATCAACTGTCCATTCATATCCCAAATCGTACTGACGCAAAACATTACTTCTTTTTTCAACAATTTTTGTGCCAAACGGAGGGTTGCAGATAACAATTTCATATTTATTTAAATAATTATTTATATTTTCAAGTGAATCATCCTTTACTATATTTGTTTTTCCATCTCCATTGAGCACCATATTCAACACAGCAATTTGAACTGCATTTGACGAGTTGTCGACGCCCCACACACAGTCAGCAAAACTTGGATTAAACTTTCTGCCCACCCTAAACGCAGCAACCAAAAAATCTGCACTACCACAAGCAGGATCAGCAATATGTTCACCAAACTGTGGATTAGCTATTTCAACTATAAAGTCTGTAATAGTTGTTGGAGTAAAATACTGAGCCATATCCCATTTATACATATCTTTAGCAAACTTCATATAGAAAGTTTGAATAACATCTCGTTTTGAGTGGATTATCTTAACAGGAGCTAAAATACGAAGCACCTCAAATAGCGTATCTCCTGTTAATGGTATTGTTTTGGAAAGCTCATTTGGCAAGTATTTTCCATAAAAAGAAATAGCTCTCCCTACAACGTCAGAAATCTTTTTTTGAGTAGCATCTGTTGTTGTGCCAAGTGAGGCATAGTCTTGAATCTCTACTGGCTGCCTAGGTTTACTTTCATTAGAATGCTCGTCAAATATTTTTGCCAGTAATAACTGAAGTAATATCTCATACCGTTTTTCTGGCGAAAATGATGCTTGATGCAAGATGTCATTTATTCTGTCAAATACATCCACTAAAGAATCCGCAGGTGATATATTCTCAAATGTTAGAGGAACAGTTTTAATAGCATGACCGTACATTGGGATAAATGATAATGGACCTTCTTTTACTTCTTTAACTCCATCTATTAACTCAGTCCAAAATACTCTTTTATCAATGTTATCCCAGTATAGAGCTAATGTGTTTTCTTTTCTTGCAAAATCCAATAACGGTTTAACTTGGGTTTGCTTTACATATTCACTTTTACTGTTATCACGTTTTACCTCACAAATTATAATGGTATGTTTCAATAGTTCTTCTGGATCAAATGAGGCTAGAGAACGAACTGGTACATCCAAAATCGCAAAGTCACTCCTAAAACTGTTTCTACCACCACTACCAAAACGTTTTATTAATGGTTCAATTCGAAAGTTGTCTTTAGGGTAACCTTTACTCAATAAATACTTTATTGCTTCTACTCTAAAAAATTCTTCTGTGGGTGTAAGTCCATCAATACTACGCTTGTGTACTTTTAGTTGTCCTCTAATCGGACAAATTAACTGAATATTGTTTATTTGTGTCATAATCTTTAATCTCCTGCATTTATATTATGCGTTTCCAACGAAAGAATTAGCATTTTTGCTATTTATAGTCTATATTTTAAGGTGTCCAATTTTACGGACTCACAAAAGGTGTGACTTTATGTGACTTTAAATATAACTGAGTTAAATATTACTGCATATTATAAAACAGTTAATAATTATAACTTATACTAGTTATGCAATTAATTATAGCACAATATATTGTGGTCATCAAGAAGCAAATAATACAGTATATGCCTTTCATTATAAACCCTACATTACAAAAAAAGAAGGCTCGTAAAATGCCTCAGAACGCACAAAACCCCTTTTTTGAGGGGGATATGTAATGCTCTTGACCTATCAAAAAGAGAGTCCTGAGACCATTGCAATTACAGAGCAAATATAGCTCAAATTCAAACATATTGATGTGGACATTTTAGATCATTTGATATATGATATTATTCGATACTACTCGCTTGATAATTTATAACCATCAATTTCCAGCGATTCCTCCCAGTTCCCATAATTGCACTCCGACCATGAAATAAAGCCTGCAATCACAAAGAATTGTAGGCTTTTTATATAGTTTATATGTATTATATGATATAATCCTTAAACCTAACATTATTACAAGCGGGATTTTATGAAAAGACTAATCGCATTAGATGGCATTAAAATATTTATTTTAATCATGATTCTCTCCGGGTTAGCTATGGGATTAAGCGACTCGGTGTTATCAAACTATTTTAAAGAAGCTTATGATGTAACTCCTGCTCAGCGTGGGTTTATCGAGTTTCCGCGAGAACTTCCCGGTGTAATAGCGTTATTTATTATTGCCGGGCTTTCGTTTCTTAAAAATATTAAAACAGCAATAATAGCACAATTATTAGCAGTAACAGGCATTGCTGTATTAGGTTTTTGGGAACCGTCATTTACTGTAATGCTTGTATTTTTGTTTGTGTTTTCTTTAGGTGTACACATGTATATGCCACTTAATGACAGTATTGGTTTATCCATTGCAAAAGCAAGAACGCCAAACGAAATAGGCAAAACTATGGGTGTGTTTAGCAGTGCCAGAATGGCAGCATTTATGGTTGCCGGTCTCATTGTCTTTTTTGGCTTCCGAAGCAATATTTTTAGTTTTGAAACTCCTATATTAATTTTTATTATGGCTATGGTTGCATATTTTTTAGTCGCAACTTTACTAATGGTTTTAAGAAAAAAAGAACCCGTTGTTGAGACAGATGCTCCTGTAAATGCTAAGTTTGTTTTCAGAAAGGAGTACATCAGATATTATATAATTTGTGCATTATTTGGCGGAAGAAAACAAATAATGCTGGTATACAGCCCATGGGTGTTAATTGAACTATTAGGTTTTAGAGCAGATACTATGTCAATATTAGCTGTTATCGGTTCATTTATAGGAATATTTTTCTTACGGCTTGTTGGTAAATGGATAGATAGATATGGTGTTCGTAATGTGATGATGATAGAGACTTGCTCATTTATATTTATATATGTAGCGTATGGTTTTTTAAGCAGATGGCTTAACACAACAGATGTTGTGGCAGGTGGTATATTATTGTTACTTGTTTATCTACTGAATATAATCGACAGAATGACTGCTCAATTTAGTATGGATAGAGCAATTTACATGAGATCAATTGCTTTAACGCCGGAGGATGTTACCCCATCGCTTTCTCTCGGTATGAGTATTGACCATGTGGTGGCTATTGCAGGTGCTATGGTGTGTGGTTTTATTTGGAATCAATTTGGACCTGAGTATGTTTTTATCTTTGCAGGTTTTATATCACTTATAAATCTGTTTGTAGTTAAAGGGATAAAGATAAGAAATTAATAATAAAGAAATTTCAACACTAAGTTTTTCTTTATTATTCGTTGTAAAAGATGTATAATTTAGCATAGGAACTGTATTGGTTCATCATAAAAAATAAAACGGTTGTATAGAAACAAAATAATTTCTGGTAATTTATATGAAAATAAAAATCTTTATACTATGTACCATTTTATTGATTTTAACATCAGCATGTCAACGTGAATTTGATGATGTTGATACAGACAATGGAAATGATCAAAATTACTCACCTGTTACACCATCTCAACAACCTAGTGCTGATTTTGAGGTTCCTGACCATTTCATTAAAATATTTGATTTTGAAAACAGCTCTATATCAGTTTCTATCGATGCTAGCATTGATGCAAAACATGAGTTTTACAACAATACCTATGAAATTAAACAAATACCAATATCACAAGAAAAAGTCGACATCATACGTAATGTCTTACTACCGGATACACAGATATTTTCACCACCATATTATGGAACTAGAGAAGAAATAATCCATCAAATAACTTATCTGGAAGAAGCTTTAGTAAACGAAATAGAAGACTTTAATATGTCTTTGATCGAAAACTATATCGAGTTTCTAAAAGAAGAGCTTTACAGTGCTCCATCTAAAGAAGATCTTACTCCTAATGATGGAAAATATGGTATTCGGGTAGGTCAAGATATTAATGGAGAAAAAATAGTAACAGACTCTATTTACATAGATGTAGTAGCTGATACCGGTAAAATTAACATGGCAACTTTTCATGCTCAAAATATTGGTGACGGAAATGTCGCACAGGTAAGTTTTTCTAACATCGATAGAGGTTATGCAATAAAACAACATACAGAAAATTATAACTCAATAAGTGGAATGGAAACATCATATGAGGAAGCAAAAAACATAGCAATAAATGCACTTACTGATATGGGCTTGGATTATCTTCAAACTGAACTATCTCTAAAAGGTACATTATTTAATCCAATTACAGAATCGAATGAAAACCAGTTTTATAAGTTTTATTTCACACGCAATATCTCCGGAGCATTGGTGTCATTGACAGAGCCATTTTTTAGTAAGTTTGATAGAGATAATAGTATGATAATACCAAATTCTTATACACAATCATTGCCTGAAGAGTTTGTAATGTTTATGATTGATAATAGCGGTATTATAGGATTTCAATGGTATAATCCTGTAGAAATTATAGATATATCTGATAAAAATGTACTTTTGCTTCCATTTAATGAAATTATTTCTATCCTTGAAGAAGAAATTAAAACATTTATAAATCACGAAGCTATGAACATTAAAATCTCAACCATTCGTTTGAGTATGACACGTTATACCACTAACAACACTTATATTTATGTTCCTGTATGGGATTTTTTAGTAGCTCCTAATGATGATTCTATAAATATTACGGGAGCTTTTGTATTTAATGGTTCGCAAAGTTTTATGACAATTAATGCACTGGATGGTTCAATAATAAATCGTTTTAGTTTTAATAGTTTAATATAACACACAGAGATAGTTTTATGTTACTCCTCACCCAATATCCACTGAGCAGCGAGAACTAAGAACATATAATGTGATGAACCACCGCCAAGTACATACTCTGTTTGTTGCCATAAGTACGGGAACTCCAGTAGTTCAGGGAAATCCGGGCGTATTAAAGCTGTGCCTGAAATAACTCCACCCGGGCAAAACGACCAATCAGCACGATTCCAACCATACGCTACAAGTGCAGATTTTGTGCCAATACCTGATGCAAACGACATATTATTTGACCCCGGGTGACAACCAAGTACAAAGTTTAGAGCATCAAACACCATTTCCGGAGTAAATATATCCGGATATGCTTTGTGTAGGAAGAAATACTCATACCCTTGACGTTGAATCATCCAACCTGCACCCCAAACATGCGGTCGGTATGGGATTCCGTAAGGTGTTTCGGCTTTTAGTATATCCAGTTCTCTTTTTAATTCGGGTAATGCGGCATGTATAGCTCTTGTGAAGTATTCATCTCCAATATATTTTTCAACACGACAAATAAACCAACCAACTTTTTCCATGTTATTTATTATCGTTTCTGTTTCAGACAATAAGAAATCTGAATATTTTTGCTCTCTGGTTGTTAAAAACAACTCTGCAGCGGCATGTATTTTCGCAAGCAAAGCATCTTTTGCACTGCTACCTGCAAAATCATACGCATTTTTGCTCTCACGCACCTCTGTTACTTCAAACAGTTCTTGTGCAGCTTTTAGAGCTTTTCTGCATAAATCCTCGTTAAAGCTATACAATACACGTGCAGCAGCGGCAAGCTGTGCTGCTGTTGTAAGCTCACGCCTTGGATTGTCCTCAGTAAATACCCAGCGATCGTCATCATCACCTTGGATATTTTTTGTTTGAACTGCCGGGTCTCCAAGCATAACATACTGTTTCATGCTGTTAACGATTATTCCTCTGTACAGTCGTCCTAATGCTTCATAAGCACC
>JAITFR010000038.1 GCA_031281255.1 Oscillospiraceae bacterium | reverse complement strand
AAACATGCTTCGAGTATATGATGTGCATTTTTGCCGTCTAACATGCGAATATGGATTGTGATTCCTGATTTTCTTACAAAGGCTTGCAAAAACTCTTCAAAAAGCTCTGTGTCCATCTCTCCAACCTGTCTGTCAGGTAATGGTAAGTTAAGACTAAGAAATCCTCTGCCGGAAATGTCTATCGCACATAGCACAAGTGCTTCGTCCATTGGCAGGGTAACATCTGCATATCTGTTTATTCCTCTTGCATCACCAACTGCTTCTGCAAATGCTGTACCAAGGCAGATTCCAATGTCTTCAACAGAGTGATGTCCGTCAATATGTGTGTCACCCTTGCAGGTTATATCCAGGTTAAACTTGCCATGTCGTGCAAAAAGTTCTAACATGTGGTTTAAGAATCCAACTCCTGTGTTGATGTTACTTTTTCCTGTTCCATCAAGGTTTAGTGTAAGTGATACATCAGTTTCAGTAGTTTTCCTGGTTACTGTTTTCTCTCTCATGGTAGTGGTGTCCTTTCGTGTTTGTAGTCAGTTAGCTTATGTTCTTAAATCGCGGGCGACCGGGGACGGTCGCCCCTACAGATTAAATGGAAAGTTGCACAGACGGCAGAATGTCGCCCCTACAGTATCATTCGCAATTATTATAACAAACTACCAACTATACTCTTTGTTTCATTTAATAATTTATCCATTTGTGGTTTTGTTCCTATTGAGATTCTTATGTAGTTTGATATTCTTGGTAAACTCCAGTTTCTTACTAATACACCTTTTTCTTTTAGTGCTAAATACAGTTCATATCCTTTAATTTTTGGATGTTTTACAAATACAAAATTTGCTTTTGAGTCGGTTAGTTCAAAACCTATCTCTTTTAATCTTTTTGCCACATATTCTCTAGTTTCAATTATTTCTTGATGTTTTTCTTTGTAGTATTTTTCCTCGTTTAATGCAGCTTCGCCCATTAATAGTGTAAGTCTGTTTACATTATACGGATTAAATGAGTTTTTTATAGTCTTTAAGTCGTTAATAATTGGCTCTTGTGCTATTGCATAAGCGAGGCGTGCTCCGGCCATTGAGCGACCTTTTGAATATGTGTGTATAACAAGCAGGTTGTCATATTTTCCAATCAATGGGATTGCTGTTTCTCCACCGTAATCAATGTATGCTTCGTCAATTACAATTATATTTTCGGGATTATTGCTACATAACTTTCCAACTTGTGACAAATCTAAATATATACCTGTTGGTGCGTTTGGGTTTGCTAGTATTACATCTTTTCCTGTGTTGATGTAGTCATTAATAGCGATGTTAAGGTTATCATCAAGAGCTACTTGTTTATACGGAACATCATACAGTTTTGCGTAAATCGGATAAAATCCGTAAGTGATGTCGGGGAAGATTACGCCTTTTCTCGTGAAAAATGCAAGAAATGTAAATGCTAACAATTCATCAGAGCCGTTACCAATAATAACATTACTAGATTTAACATTATATTTCTCAGCTATTCTATTTATCAGACGAAAACCCTCCGGGTCGGGATATAAATTGAGTTTTTCTAATTCTTTTTCTGTGATAGCTTCAATTACAGCTTTGGGCGGCGGATATGGTGATTCATTTGTGTTGAGCTTAATATACTCCATATCAAGGGGTTGCTCACCCGGAATGTACGGGTCAAGTGTGTTAAATCTATCTGCTAAAAATTTGCTCATGGATTGACCTCATTTTGTTTTCATTTGCTTAGTTTAACAGTCTTTCTCTTAAAATACAAGTAGAGTAATACGAGGGATAACACAATAACACAGGTGCGTTTTAAGTGCGTTTCTCGATGTTCATAAAATATTTTTGAATAATTTTTGAAAAACCTGTTGACATTGACGTTGCGTCAACTTGTATAATATATGTGTGGAGGTGAATTTCTTGGACTTGATTAGAATAAACGATGTCGTTGACAGCTTTGGAATATCCAGTCGGACGCTCAGATATTATGAAGAAATGGGGCTTTTGTGGAGCAACCATCCTGATAATAAGGCACAACGTTATTACGATACCGCCGCTCTTGAACGACTAAAGCAGATTATTGTTTTACGCAAGCTGCAAATTCCTGTCAAGGATATAGTCACAATTTTCAAAAGTGAAAGCATGGCGGCATTGATTCAAGCTTTTGTGGACAAGCTTGAATCTCTTGACACAGAAATATCGGCATTGTCCGAACTGAGGCAGCTTGTAGACGACTTTCTTTACAAAATCCAAATGAGTGGTATCAAAAAAATATCTGCTATAACCTTATTGTATGAAGAAACTGAAAAACGGCTTGCCACAATTAAAAAAGATGAATCAATCACATTTGAAAAACTGTCGGAAGTCAGCCGTGAAGCGTTAAGATTACATGATATTCGGATTATCAGGTTACCTGAAATGCGCGTTTTAACCTCCCGCCATAAAACAGGGAAAGTTGAAAACTTAGGCGAGGTTGATATGCAAAACTTATTTTCAATTTATGGCTTTGTACCTAGTCCCGGTATGAGGGACTGCTTCATGCGAAATGAGTCGAGAGATGAATGGGTTATACTAATAAAAATTCCCAATGATTATAATAACGAAACAATTTACTTGGACGAAACCTTACCGGGTGGTTTATACGCTGTCGCCGCTACTTTTTTTGAAAGCATGGATGATACTTTTATACTTTTGAGAGAATGGGTACATAATAACGGAGATTTCGATTTAGATAAAAATCGCCCGGAAATGATTGAAGAAATTTTACCGTGGGATATTGCAAATAGGTTTAATAAATACCAACAAGATATATTTATACCGATGGTATTAAAAAACGGGAAAGGAGGCAAAGAATAATGAATGAAAATCAAGAATTATCGATGTGCGGCTGTCGCTGTGATTTATGCAAAGCATATACACCAAATGTCGAAAAAAACGATCAGAGAAAAACGCTGGCAAAAATGTGGCATAAATATTATGGTCTTGACCCCACCATAATGGGTAGCTGCGACGGTTGTAAAAACAACCCATTGGACTATGATTGCCCTGTCAGAAAATGTGTCCTTGAAAAAGGATTAAACCATTGCGGGGATTGCGGTGATTTCCCATGCAACGTTTTTTACCAACGCTGCGGAACATTCTCAGAAGAAGAGAAAAAAGATTTTGATATGGACGAGTATAACGAATATATCCTTGTTTATGATAACGAAACAAGATTAAAGGAATACAAAACCCAACAGGCATAGTGCGATTTCTGAGGATATTCGGCACATAACGAAGATTATTAAGGAGGAAAAAAGTTATGGACAAAAAAACAGAATTGCAAAAAGTCAGCGAAGAGACCATGCGATTTATACGTGGAAAATATATCGCAGATGAAATAGGTGACGGTAAAGACGAATTGAAATTCAGGCGCAGCGGTAAAACTATTTTGACTATTTACATAAGAGACGATCGTTTTGATTTTCTTGTTATTTTTGGAAAGGCGGAGCGGGAGAAATTCGAGAATCGTCGAAGTGAGTTTCCGCATCAAATACAAGAAATATATGATAACAGCAAGACATACCACGATGGAAAATGGATGATGATTCCGGTTGCTAATGTGGATACGCTTGAAGCAGTCAAACAGATGATTTTAATTAAAAAGAAACCCAACCGTAAGTCATTTCCACAAGAACAGGCAATTTACGCTGATTGCGGACACCGTTGTGACCTTTGTGTGCATTATAACGGTGGAACTATCAAAGATGAGTTGCGAGAGGAAATAAAGAAACGATTGATACATGTATATGCAGGAGGAGAAGGTGATGGTGGCTACTGGGGCGATGATATGGAATTTTGCGACGGATGTAGCAAAGGTGGTTTAGACAAAGATTTTGATTGCCATCAGAGAAAGTGTGCTGCTAAACAAGGTGTTGATAAATGTACAAATTGTAATTTATACCCATGCGATAATTCATATGCGGGTTATCGACCTGAAATACACACAAAGACTATATATGCAGAAGATGTTACATGGGCGATTTTACCTTATGTACCCGAGCAATATGGTAACTAAACTACACCTATGAGCATTATCTACGGTACTCATATTTAAAGCGATTATACACACAGCGGAACAGGGCAATTAAGCTTATTTCGCTGTGTTGATTCCGTTTGCTAAACATTGAAGGTTAGCATTTTTTGATGTACAATAACTAAATAGTTCAAAACTATTTTCGGAGGTTGTACATGACGTTTGTTGATGATACAAATTATAATGGTTTGCAGTACATAACTGCTGATAATATACATTCAAGCGATGTGATAGCTATATTTTCTACTAGAAATGGTGGAGTCAGCGGACAAACATCCGAAACTCAACATTTGTGCAGTATGAATTTGGCACACAATTTTTCTCCTGGTGAAGATGATTACGAAAATATAATCGAAAATTATAAAATAATCATGTCCTCACAAGGATTTGATATGAAATCTTTGGTAACACTACAACAAAAACATACGAGTAATATCATTGTAGTTGATGATAATATTGTTAAAAAGTATCGCAACAGTCCATTGGGTTTCTGTCAAATATCCGAAGCAGCGGACGCTCACATCACTAATATTAAAGGTCTCTTACTATCAGTTAGGACTGCGGATTGTGTGCCTGTGTTGTTATATGATTCAAAAAATCAAGCCATTGCTGCAATACATGCAGGATGGCGAGGAGCACTCACTGGAATAATCCAAAAAACTATAAAATGTATGATTAAAGAATACAATACTAACCCTAAAGATATTAGAGCCGCAATAGGTCCATCGATTGGTATATGTTGTTTTGAAGTAGGTTTTGAGGTACAAGAAAGTTTTGTTAATGAGTATGGCGAATATATTAAAAAGCACTTCACAGCACAACCGGAAAGTAAACCATTTTGTGATATTAAATCAATGAGTAAGGCATTTTTGATAGAATCCGGTGTTCTTGAAGGAAATATTGAAATGTCAGATTTATGCACAAAATGTAATCCGGATTTATTTTTCTCTTATAGATACAGTGGAGGAAAATGCGGATTAATGTCCAGTTTTATTGGGTTAAAGTAAAGAGTAGAATAAGTGAACACTTCTTTTTCTTTTGGTGTAATCGGTATATATGTATTTTTTAGCGGTTTCTATCCGAATGACATCACATCGTGTTCAGACATTCGGCGCTACACCATCCATGGTTTCGCTCTACGAAACCGAAAAAACACATATACACCTCATACACCAAAAACAGAAGAACTCAAGAGAACCGTCCACTCTGTGCTCTAACGAAACAACAACAACGGTATATAGCCAGTTTTTTCTATTAATTCTTGTCCCTGTTTTGATAAAATCCAGTCAATTAAGAGTTTTGTATTTTCCTTTGGTTCTCCGTTTGTAACTGCATAAAAGTCACCCACAAAAGGATAGGTGCCATTTTGAATGTTTTCAATCGATGGATCTACATCGTTTATTTTTAGTAATTTTACATCAGGATTTGCAAACATTGTGGTTGCAAAAAATCTATATGAATAACCAAGAGCAGGTTGAACACCATTCCACTCAACCGACACTTGTTGCATCAAACTGTTTGTACCGAGCAAACTTGCATCCGGTAGTGGTTGAGGTACTTGTATTGGTAGGTTTCTCATTATAATATGTTGAAGTCCTGTCTGACTTCCCGAACCTTCGGGACGTTGAAAAGCAATTATTCTACCACCCTCACTCCAACCAAGTGTGTTCCAAAATGTGGTTTTACCGGAATATATATTACGTAACTGTTGATATGTAATATTATCTACAGGGTTTTCCACTCCTGCTAAAAACACAAAAGCTTCCCGACCAATGGGAGTAAAATGCAAGTCAACTCCTGCTGTTTTTGCGATTGCAACTTGTTGTTCGGATGCAGTAGCAACAAAAATAACATCTCTTTCTCCTGCTATTATCGCTTCGTATGCACTTCTTGTATTTGTACAAAGAACATAATCGTGCGAAAATACAGTTTCGTCGTAAACGGCTTCTGCAAAAGCAGCATAAACCGGATAAAGCGCAGTAGCACCGTCTAGTATAGGGAAATTGTCGATAAATTGCAGAGTTGACTCTTCTGAAAGTCTGGCAATTTTTGAGTTTTCAGAAAAAGGTGCATAAAGGCTCAAATCAGGCGTGGCTTCAGTTTCATTTGATGTAGTTGTGCTTATCCACCAGTTTCCACGTAATGCTGTTGGGAAAAGTATAATAGATAAAACAACTAAAACTGATAATGAAATCGTAAATGGTAGTATTTGCTTCGAGTATTTTATCCATAATAAAATAGTTATCCCGATAGCACTTGTTATCACCATTGCTACAGGAAGAACTCCTACAACATTGTCAACATCAGCAAAGTTGGCAATGTATTCATATCTATTAAGAACATACCCACCTATGAATAACACAAGCAATGTAACTATAGTGCGTATTATTACAAATAGTTTTTTTGACATATTAAATGACCATTACATTAAGTATATTAAACCTGTGGATGCACCCACAAATAAAACAATTATGAAAAATACAATAGCTGCCGGTATTGCAACAGCAATAATTGAAAGTATCATACCAGCTACACCGATTCTTTTTTTACCTCTACGTAGTGACTCAATCCCGGTAACGAGTCCTGCTATCGGTAATAATACCATAAAAAGCATCACATAACCTAACAATAACGATCCAAAAAATAGTACTATTATTGATGACGAAAGTAAAAATGATATAATAGGTAGGATAATTTCTTTCTTTTGATTTTCTTTTTCAACTGGTTTTATGATAATTTCATCATTTAATTCGTTTTCCATAACTTACATATCCTTTAACCTTAACACATTAATCAACACTCTTTAATCCATGCAGAAATGTCATCAATTACACATTTTTCTATGTGTTGCGGTTTTTTATACTCTTTCATAGCTTTATTTATACTTCCATAAACCGAAGGCATAAAAAGATGGTTTAAGCCGTGATATAGCTTAAATGTAGCGTTTGGTTTACCTGCCATAATTTCTTTATATTTATCGAAATCATTTTCAACAGAGACTTGAAAATCTGCATCGCCTTGCATTATGAGTATTGGTTTTGTTAAAACTTTTAAGTAATTTTCAGCAGGTTTTAAGCCCCATTCTTTTAAATAATAAAGCTTATTATATTTACCGAGAAAAGAAGTTGCTTTTGCTTCTTCATCAGAAATATTGTATATCATATCCAGTTTTGCTCTGATACCTTTAAGCTGCTTATTGGCAATCCACTTTAAAACAGGATTTAAACCTTTTACCGCAGTGTCCTGTTGCTCTATAAGAATTTCCTCAAGCTTGCGAGGTGAACCTGCAAGAAGGATAAGGCCTGCGTAATTTCCTCCTTCTGCATCAATTCGAGGAGCTAACATACCACCCATGCTATGACCTGCGATAAAGATTTTATCATGATTTATGCGAGGTTCTTTACGCAATAATTCTGTAGCAAATAGTGCATCTTCAATTGTTTCATCCCAAACAGTAAGACTGCTTGCGTCAGGTGCTGTCACCATTTGTTTTCCATAAGTTTTAGTACGTTTGTTATAACGTATTGTTGCAATGCCTTGCTCTGCAAGGTCTTTCGCCATATCCTTAAAGAAGTAACAGTTTCCAATCTTTTCGTCCATGTCGTTTGGCCCTGAGCCGTGTACAAGCACTAC
>JAITFR010000004.1 GCA_031281255.1 Oscillospiraceae bacterium | reverse complement strand
GGTGACGTAGTTCATCAAGTGTACCAACCTGTATCAGTTCACCGTCACGGATGATTCCAACTCTGTCACAAAGTCGCTCAACCTCAGACATAATGTGGCTCGAAAGGAATACGCCTTTTCCTTTGTTTTTTACTTTCAGTACATAAGATTGGAAAATTTGTTCCATTAGCGGATCTAAACCACTGGTTGGTTCATCGAGAATGTACAAATCTGCTTCTGATGCAAATGCAGCGACTAGAGCAACCTTTTGCCTGTTACCTTTTGAGTATGTGCGGCATTTTTTAGTCGGGTCAAGGTCAAAATCTTTGATAAGTTTTTCGCGTAAGGTTTTATCATGCCTGCCACGTAGATTAACAAACAAATCAATAACCTCTCCACCTGTCAGGTTTGGCCACAAGTTCACATCGCCGGGTACATAAGCAATTTTTTTATGGATTTCTACAGCATCCTTCCATGCATCTAATCCAAATACCTTTGCATTTCCTTTTGTTGCTTTGAGAATACCTAAAAGCGTGCGAATTGTAGTTGATTTACCTGCTCCGTTTGGACCAATGTATGCAAATACTTCACCTTCTTTTACTTGAAGATTTACATCTTTTAGTGCGGTGATTTTGCCAAAGTTTTTTGTAACATTGTTTAATTCGATACTATAGTTCATTGTTCTCCTCCTTATTAGTTATAAAAATATTTTTTCATCCATCCCATACATGTGTAGAACTCATTCATAAACTCTTCGATATTTGTTAAGTTGTTGCTATTTGCTAAGCTGCTTGCGAACCCCTCGGCAGCCCACACAAAGAACTTATCCAGTAGCTTTGGGTCAATATCGTCTTTAAATTTGGAAGTATCTGTCTCTTGCGTTATCCACTTCTCGCGTGTTTTTAATCCTTCTTCAAAAAATGCGTTTAACTCGTTTATTACCTCCGGGTCTTTTTCGTAATATACACTTGCGAGGAAGGAGTAAACTGCGGGATGTTTTTTCATTGCTGTAACTTTTATATCTGCCATCATTTTCATTTTGTCGAAGAAGTCATTAATAAATGGATCAAATCGTTCCTCCATGGTATTGTTAACAGTGTTGAAGCAAAGCTCTGCAAGATACATATAAAGATTCTTTTTGCTTCCGAAGTAGTAGGTTATCATTCCTTTGGCAATCCCTGCGTGTTTGGCGATATCGGCGATTGATGTCTTTTTATAACCGTTACGTCCAAACTCGGAAAGTGCCGCGTCTATGATGTGGTTTTGCTTCTCAGCTCGTAGTGTAAAAAAGTCTTCCATATTTATCATCACCCCTTTCGTATAATGTAGAACGTATTGACCAGTTCGTACTAACCGCATTGTATAGTATAGTAAATACGTTGTCAAGCTTTTTTTGAAAAATATTTAAAATATTTTTTGAAATAGTGAGAATACTTGTAATTGCAATGGTTTATAATGTCTGACATAAGGAGCGATTCTGATGTGTTAGTATAAAACTGGAGCAAGTTGTCAAAATGACAACTTGCTATTTCGTGTATATTAAAATGTGTCATTAATATTTGCTTTTCTTTATTATTTATGCTAACATACCGTAGTACATCTCTCGTAATCAAACACGAGCGTACGAAGCAGCGAAATCCGCAACGACGACGAGCGCCGGTAGCTCAGCTGGATAGAGCGTCTGGCTACGGACCAGAAGGTCGGGAGTTCAAATCTTCTCCGGCGTGCCAAAAGCCTCGCTTTGTGAGGCATTATCAAATAATCCGAACGTTACACCAGATGTGAAAATCATCAGCGATGCGTTCGGGTTCTTACTTTGGATTTATGAAACAAGTTTACAACACCAAATATGGTGTTGTAGATAAAGCGTTCTTCCTGTACAATGAGTGAGTACAATCATTGAAAAAATGACAAGTATATCAGCTTACATAAGAAGGTGATTTGATGGCAGGACTTTTCGGAAAAAATAAATTAAAAAGCATAGCACAAAATATTGCGACTGATGATGTCATGCCGTTTATAGAAATTGTAAAAACATGGCATGAGGATTATGTGCATGGCTCATTGAAAACAGACAAAGAAACCAGCCGTGAACAAGCCTATAATCGTGACTTTTTCATCACTATACTCGGTTATGCCGAAAAGCCGACTGATTCATGGAACTTTGAGCCTAAAGCAACGACAGAGAAAGGCCAGTTGCCTGATGCTGTAATTAGCTATAATGGTGAGAATATCTCGGCTGTTGTAGAACTCAAAGGTACAAGCATTCCACTCGATCGCCCACAACAACGCGAAGGAAACATGAGTCCTGTACAACAGGGATTCAAATACAAAACTCAATATCGCCGTTGTCCGTTTGTTATAGTATCGAATTTTTATGAATTTCGCCTTTATCAAGACAATCAACTTGATTATGAGATCTGGACACTTGACGATTTGATTAATCCGGACGATGACTATATATCTTTCAAATCCTGGTACATCTTACTCAAGGCAGACAACTTCGTTGCTAAAACCGGTATATCCAAGACGGAAAGCATGCTTTCAGAGTTACGTATTGACCAAGAAGTTATCTGCAATAAATTCTATCAGCAATATAAAGAAGCAAGGCTAGATCTGCTTAGAGACCTCTGGAAGAAAAACGAAGCAGTCAGAAAAAACATTGATTTTGGAATCAATAAAGCGCAAAAAATTATAGACCGTTTAGTATTTGTTTGCTTTGCCAAAGATCGCGGGCTTTTGCCCGATAATATCCTGATGGAAGTTATCGATTCCGCTAAGAAATCTGCCTTTGGCGGCAGTATTTGGAATGTGTTTAAAGCTTTCTTCGATGCTATAGATACAGGTTCGGAAAAGCTGGAGATTCCGGATGGTTATAACGGCGGTCTTTTCAAATCAGATACTGAACTTAACAATCTGAAAATCAGTGATGAAGCACTGCTTAAAGTAGCCGAACTCGGTAAGTTTGACTTTGTTGAAGATCTGAGTGTTGAAATTCTTGGGCATATCTTTGAACAGTCTATAACTGATCTTGAGGAGATAAAAGCAAAAGTAAAAGATGGTGAGGATATTAAAGAACTAGCTATATCGCGCCGTAAAAAGGATGGAATCTTCTATACTCCTGACTATATAGTTCGTTACATTGTGGATAATTCTCTCGGTACTTACCTTCGTGAACACGAGGAGAATTTTAAAAAAGAATTCGGGTTAAAAGAAGATATTCTTGATGAAAATTATGCCAAACGTGAACACGAAGTATATTTGAAGTACCAGGCATTTCTACAGGAGGTCAAGGTCGTAGACCCTGCCTGCGGTTCAGGTGCATTTCTTGTTTATGTTTTTGATTATCTTCTTACAGAGAATAAGCGTGTAAACGATATCCTTGACAGCCACACAATTGGTACTATTTACGGTTCGGAAGACAATGTTAAGAGTATATTGCAAAACAACATTTACGGTGTTGACCTTAATGCTGAAAGTGTCGAAATTACCAAACTATCGCTTTGGCTTAAAACAGCACAAAAAGGCAAGCACCTAACTACAATGGACAGCAATATTAAATGTGGAAACAGCCTAATTGATGACCCAAAAGTCGCTGGAAGCAAAGCATTTGATTGGCAAAAAGAGTTTCCGGATATTTTTGCCAACGGTGGATTTGATGTAGTAGTTGGCAATCCGCCTTATGGTATGTCAAGAGATTTAGTCGCAAATGAATTTTATGGATTAAACTATAAATGCATAGAAGGACGGTACGATTATTTTGAGCTTTTCATTGAAAAAGCTGTTGATTTTATACTAAGAAACATGGGCTATTTTTCTTTTATTGTTCCGAGCACATTGCTGTCAAATTTATACTCATCAAAACTCAGGGAGTTTATACAAAAATATTGGTTGCAAGAAATTGTGAATTTTAATATGGATGTCTTCCAGGATCCCACAGTTCATACTTGCATTATTCGAGTAAAAAAGCAAGTGAGTGGTGGAAAAACGATTGTAAGAAAATCAATTGTTGAAGCACATGAACTTAATACGGACAAAGAATATTACATCATCGATCAATTAAAATTAAGTATAGGTGACGGAAACACATTTGATATCTTTATGACACCAGAAGACAGAGTGTTAATTAAAAGGGTTAATATTCTTAAGAGATTGGGAAATCTGTGCTTTATTAGACAAACGATTAAAACTGGTGATGATAAACAATATGTGATGACTACAAACACAACACCACAAGAGCCTTGGGTGTCAGCGCTTCGGGGTCGTGGTATTTCGCGTTATGGCATTATTGAAAAGAATTTATACCTGAAATATGGTGATTGGCTGGCAAGGAACTGGAAAAACTTGAGTTTTTATAAAACAATAAAGATAATCGTTAGAGAAACTGGTTCAAGGATTATAGCTACATTAGATGAAAACCATCACTATTTGCTTAGCTCGCTTTATTCAATATATCCTAAAGAAAAGTTTTCTATCCATGATATATTGGGTTTTCTTGGAGTTATTAATTCAAGATTTGCTACTTGGTATATTAAAAAAGTTGCACTTGATTTAACTGAAGGTGCTTTTACAAAAGTCCGCACTAACCAGCTTGCCAAACTACCTATACCAAGCAATTATATTGAGCTTGCAGAGAATGTTAGAGGCATTTTAGATACAGTTGAAAAAGTAAATATTATTGCATTTAAATTTTACTCTGTTGTTACATCAAGTTTTAAAGATGTAAAAATAATTAATTATTGGTGGCATCTCGATTTTCCAGATTTTGTCAAAACACTTAAAATAAAACTGACTCTCGTACAAAAAGACGAACTCTTAGAACTTTGGAATAAGTATCAACCACAGTTGTCTGCTCTAAATGAGGAAATCATCACTCTTGATAAAGAAATCGACCAAAAGGTTTATGAATTGTATGGGCTAACTCAGGAAGAAATAGCAATTGTTGAGGGGGCATGAAAATGCATGAATAGTTATAATTCAAAAAAACAAATTACGGAGATTAAATAAACAACTGTTGTTTAATAAATGGTCTTATTATTTCTTATTAGCAAAGAATTTCTTAGTATACCACCTTTACTAAAACCTATTGCATTACGGCACTGATGGAGCAACATCAGTAAATGATAATCATCAACAAAGGAGAACAGCAACAATGACTAAACACGGTGAAATGGTTGTCTCGAACCCTCCAATTCAATTTGAAGACGGATATATATTCAGGAGCAATCGTTCGATTACATCTACTCCTGATATAGCGATAACTGAATTTGTCGCAAACGCCTGGGATGCGGGTGCATATAATGTTAGTATTGTCATCCCAGAAGAAGATAATGATTTGTTATCAGTCGAGGATGATGGCACAGGAATGAGTGATGCCGATTTTACACAAATGTGGATGACATTAAATTATGACAGACAAAAACGTCAAGGCAAAATTGTTGCATTTCCACCTAATGTTGAATCTTATAAAAGAGTTGCATATGGTCGTAATGGTGTTGGGCGGCACGGAATGCTCTGCTTTGCGGATTATTATTCAGTAGAAACATGGCAAAATGGAGTTTGTAATAAATATGATGTAGCAATATCTTCTGGAAGAGAACCATTTAGAATTACACACAAAGACACATATAGCAAACAGGGAAATGGCACTAAAGTAAGCGCTTATGTCAATAGGCGTTTGCCAAATGCTGCGGATATGACTGATATTATCTCAGCTCGTTTTCTTTATGATCCGAAATTTATTGTAAAAATAAATGGAGATCATATTGATTTGTTAAATCACAAAGGAGTTTATGAACAAAAAGATATTGTTTTGGAAAATGGAATAAAATTGCATCTTACCGTCATAGATTCGACAAAAACTGCACTTAAATCCCAACAACACGGAATTGCGTTTTGGATTAGTGGTAGATTGGTTGGGAAACCATCGTGGACTTATGGTGGTTTTCAATTTTTGGATGGTCGCTTTAAAATTGCAAAGAAATATACATTGATTGTACAAACCGACGATTTAATGGACGATGTGCTTCCTGATTGGACAGGATTTATTGACACACCAAAAATGAATGAGGTGTATTCACAGCTAAAAGCACATACTGACGAATTCGTTTCATCTGTTATGGCAGAGCAAGTTGAAGAATTACAAAGAGATATTATAAGAGAAACTAGAGATGATCTTGAAACATTAACAATGTCTGGACAGCGTGATGTTTCAATGTTTATTGAGACGATTACGACCAAAACACCGACGATTAGTCAAGATTATCTGAAAATTGCGGTTGAAGCAGTAATAAAAATTGAACAGGCGAAAAAAGGCGAACAGTTGCTAATTCAATTGTGCCAAATGTCAAACGACGATATTGATAAACTTTCTGATTTACTAGGAGAATGGGATGTGGATGATATTCTTTCAGTTATAAATGAAGTTGATAAAAGAATCATTGTCATTGAAGCGATTGATCGTATTTTTAACGATAAGAAAACTGACGAATTACATACATTACATCCTTTGGTATTAAGTGCCCGATGGCTTTTTGGTTCTGAATTTGATTCACCCATGTTTGTGTCAAACTCTGCATTAACTACTGTAATTAAAACCCTCTTTAATGAACAAGATTTTGATTTAACAGAAATTGCAAACCCTCGAAAACGTCCTGATATTGTTTGCTTAATGCAATCTACACTAAGAGCCGTATGTACAGATCGACCTGATAATGAAGCAGGAGGTATAATGAAGCCTGATCAAATTTTAGTAATTGAACTAAAACGAGGTGGGCATGCAATCAAAGCAGACGAGGTTAGTCAAGCAGAAAATTATGTCCGTCAGCTTCGCAAATCTAAGACATTACATAAAGTTTCTACTATAACTGCATTTGTTGTTGGTGCTACTATTGGTGATGTTGATTGCAACAAAAAAACTGATAGTGGAGATATTCATGTTGTTACATATGGTCAGTTAGTAGAAACTGCGAACAAAAAACTATTCAATTTAAGGGAGCAACTAACAGGACATTACAAAGAAATTGGAAATGAAAGCATCGTGGAAAGAGCTTTAAAAGAACCAAAGCAGTTAAAAAGTAGTAGTGTTTAGCTGTAATCTGAAATAAATAAACTAATAAAAGATTCAGAATCCTCAGACGAGCAAAAAATATCATTGTATATGTTATTGCATAAGTGTTAATTCTTCAATGATTGAGCCTGTTGAAGAAAAATTCATAAATCAACTGGCAGATACAGGTGTTCTGGTAATTATTGTACTAACAAAAGTTTTTTCATAATCAGAAGCAGGAGAGTAGCAGAAGTACATAGAAAATACTAAAGACTCTCTGATAAATACAAAAGGTATATGTGCAGTTTTAGCAAAAGGATATTTTAACAGTAAGATATTTGTAAAGGAATATGGTAAAAATGTACTTGTGAATTTAGTAAGACTTGCAATTTCCGAAGATGTAGAAGAGCCATTTGTATCAGTACAGATTGCAGATTTATTAAATAAAAGGAAGAAAGCAAATTAAAAATAATGATACTGTCTTCGATTTTGAAGGCATTGAATAAATGCATAATGAAAAACATAAGAGGAACAAATGCAAATGACATTAAACGAAATACTAAACGCTAAAGAGAGCGACCACTTTGAGTTCAAAGAAGCAAAAAATCGTTACGATTTTGAAGAGGCAGTGAAGTATTGCTGTGCTAATGCTAATTGTGGTGGTGGCAAGCTTGTTCTGGGTATCACAAACGATAGACCGCGTAAGATTGTTGGAAGTGAGGCTTTTACACAACCGGAGCGGACTCGCGAAGGATTAATGGACAGATTAAATATCCGCGTGGATTTTGAAAGAAACACAGCATAATACTCTTGAAAAACAATTAAAAGTACCTCTTCAAGACTTCACTATTCAAAGCGACATAGACTGGACAAAATCAATCTATGGTATTGACAAACAGCTTTATGCCAAGTATGGTCTTTATAAGAATGAGATTGCCTCTATTGAGGAGAAAGTGCAGGAGATGGAGTAGGAAGGAGGATGTGTAGATGCTTTTTATTATAGGAAATGGATTTGATATAGCACTTGGTTTGAAGACATCGTATCGAGATTTTCTTCAGTGGTATATTTCGACAAGCGATAAAAAGGATACAGAAAGTATCAAGAAGTTGAAAGCCACCATTAAAAATGACATTGATAGCAATAATAGCACAGTAAAATCATGGGCTGATCTTGAAATCAGATTAGGCGAGTATACATCTGAGTTTAGTGATGATGAGGTTGACGAGTTCATTCTTGTGTACAGCGATATTAAAGAAAAACTGAATGAATACCTAAAAGAACAAGTTAAAACAATTACTAACGGTGAAGTAGAAGCTGACGCATCAAAGAGTGTTAGAAACTTTTTTACCGAAATATATGATTTTTTTCCTGTTCAGCCACAACAACGGTTAAAAAAGTTGATATTTGATATAAATAGCGATGTTACTTATAGTTTTGTGAACCTTAACTATACAAATACTCTTGAGTTTTTCTTAGATACAAAAGATAAAACACTAAGAACAAGGATGCCAGCAAACATCACTCGTTACGATACTATAGGAAATATAGTACAGATTCATGGACCTGTTGATAATTTTTTGATGGGTGTAGATAATGAATCTCAGATTGTTAATGAAACATTCAGAAATAATCCGGATGTACGGCGAACGATGATAAAGACACAGGTAAATTACGAACTAGAAGAAGCTGTGCCGGATGAGGTTACGAAACTCATTGATACTACAGGTTTAATTTGCTTTTTTGGCGTTTCACTTGGCGATTCAGATATTTCGTGGTGGAAAAAGATTGGTGAATGGCTAAAAGCTCATTCATATAGAAACATAGTTATCTTTTGGTATTCAAAAGACAGTGAACCACAGCTTCATCAGAATTTACGATTGAAAGCCGCTGATAACGTCCGTAAGCGTTTCGCAAATCAAGCTGGTCTGAATGATACTGACTTAGAGGAACTCAAAGACAGAATATATGTGCAAATATTTTCTGACAATCCAAATCAACACCATGAAAACAGGAGAAATATAGCAGACGAAAAATGGTATAAAGCATTAGAAAACTTGACGCTACCGTTGGCTGAGGAATAGAAATCTGAGTGAACACCGGAATGTTGAGTATATATGGCTTATCATTGTCAAAATCGAATAAGTATATACATTTTTAAGAAAGCTGATAATAGGAGCAGTGCAAATGACACTACAAGAAATAATTACCTCCAAAGAAGGCGATCATTTTGAGTTCAAGAAAGCCGAAAATCGTTACGACATAGACGAGGGTGCAAAGTACCTTAGTGCAATGTCGAATCACGGTGGTGGTCGGCTTGTACTTGGTGTTACTGATGAGCGACCACGCAATGTTGTGGGTAGCAAGGCTTGTCCGCAACCGGAGAACACTGTACGCTATTTTATGGATAAAATACATGTGCGAGTTGATTTTGAAATATATCATGACGAGAAAGGCAATCGTGTTCTTGTATTTGAAGTTGCAAGTCGTCCTATAGGTTTGCCTGTTCAGTTTGAAGGTATTGCGTGGTGGCGTGACGGTGACAGCCTTGTACCTATGCCGGAGGATGTGCGTCGTGCTATTTACGCCGAGGGTGGACATGATTTTTCAAGCGATATTTGTCCGGAAGCTACGATTGATGATTTGGATAGCAAAGCTATAAAAAAATTCCGCAAAAGATGGCGCG
>JAITFR010000213.1 GCA_031281255.1 Oscillospiraceae bacterium | reverse complement strand
ACAATGTTCGCGCTCCCGTCTTCCAAGAAATTTGCGACACTGTCGCAAGAGAGGAGAGTGATGACGATGCTGGTACTGTCTAGGAAGCTTAACGAGACAATTATCATTGGCGACAACATCCGTGTAACTCTTCTCGGTATAGATGGTGACAAAATCAAGCTTGGAGTAGATGCTCCCCGAGATGTCAAGGTTTTTAGAGAAGAGCTGCTCGAAGCAACTAAGAGCACAAACGTACAAGCTCTTGGTGCACCGATTGTCTCCTTCGATTTATCAAAAATTAAAAAGAATAAATAGAAAATAGAGTACATTCGTACTGACGTCATTGCGGGCTTTCCCTGCCGTGCAGATTAGACCCGCAATCCCCTTAAATGATGCTCTTTGTTCAGGGGATTCCGTGTCAAGCACGGAATGACGCAAATACTAATAATTACTACATATTGGAACATCTGACTATGTCAGGTGTTCTATATTGTGTTTTGTTGTAAAAATTGCTTGCAAACGATAAAAAAAGGTGCTATTATCAAATGTGGTATGTTAAAATATTAAACACAATATATAGTGGAGAGATTCTATATGAGAGAAACTGTTGAAAGAATGCTGACGCAAATAAGAGAGTATCTTGCAAAAATGCCAAGAAAAAATAAGATTCAATTGGCTGTGGTTGCATTGCTCGTTATTACTCTTGCATCAATAATGGTACACTTTTTAACACGAACCAATTGGGTAATTGTACCCGGTACCGGCGATCCGACAACGACAAGCCATATATATATAGCACTCGAAGAAATGGGAGTCCCAACCAAACCGGATGGCGGACGTATACTTGTTCCTGAAAATAGACTTGACGATGCATTAATGCAACTACGAAATCGAGGTTTTCTCGGTTCATCAGATTTTGACCATCCATTTTTAGATAGTGCGTCTGGTTTTGGTGTTACCAGAGAACATCAAAACAGAATGTATGACCTCGACCGCGCAGCACAAATTAGAACGCAACTGCTACAAAACAACAGAATACACAATGCTCTTGTTATTGTTAACTCGGGTGAAACTTCACCATTTCGTACACAAACAAACGTTAGACCTGCAACAGCTTCTGTGCAACTAACTCTCGCAGGTGGTGGACGATTAAACCAATCAGAAGCAAACGCTATAGCAGAGATAGTCAAAGGTGGCGTACCGGGTTTAGAATATACGAATATTCATATAACAGACACAGAGTTTAACACATATAGAGTTGGTGACAATAGCCAAGAAATTGACGTAATAATAGGTCAGCGTTTACATTTGCAAGAGAGAATTACCGAACAAATTCGAGCTGCAGTTGAGCAATTAATTTCACCAGTCTTTGGCATGAGAAATATACGAGTTCAACCTAATATCGTACTTAATTTTGACAGACAAATAACAGAGGAAGTATTGTTTGCTCCTCCGGTAGCGGGAGAATTAGATGGTCTAGTCCGCAGTTTTGAAGAAATATGGAGAATTTCCAGAAGAATCGGTGATGCAGAAGGTATACCGGGAACTGACTCAAACATGGGTGCACCTGAGTATCCTTATGGAACTCTTGATGATCTTGATTTATTTAGAGAAAGAATTTTAGGTAAAAACTTTGAATTAAATCAAACAAATATATTTATAGAACATGAACAAGGGACAATTGAAAGAGTAAGCGTTGGTGTATCAATAAATAATGCAGCAGAAGATCTTGAAATAGACGAGAGCATTATTCCACAACTTACTGATTTAGTTTCAAAAGGTATAGGAGTGTCACCCGATGCAATATCAATACAACTAGTGCCATTTGTAGTAGATACAACACTTGCGGATGCACAAGCAGCATGGGAAGCAGCAGAAGCCGCAGCAAGAACCCAATGGATTATAAGTCAAGTACTAATGTATGGCACAATTCTTCTACTAGGCATTATGGTTATGCTAATGGTTAGAATTATCGTAAGAACTGTTAAACCACCACCGGAACCGGAGGTTGCCTTAGTTGCAGCAGGACCTGAGGGAGTTGATTATATCATAGATGATGATACTCCGGAAAAAACAGATCTTGAAGAAATTGAAGTCGGTGGAAAATCGGCAGGTTTAGAGCAGATAGAAAGATTTATTGATAAAGATGCAGCTTCAGTTGCACAACTCTTAAGAAACTGGTTAACAGATGCTTAACAAAGAAGCTTGTCATTCTGATCTCAATCCGCACAACGAGGAAGCGATGAACCTTATGAGTATATCCATAAAGACCCTTTACTTTGGTTAAGTGTGATAAAATATATAATAAGAGGGCGAAATGGCAAAGGATGATCTTTCACCAAAAGAAAAAGCGGCAATCTTGCTTATAAGTCTTGGCAAGGAGTATTCAGCCGAGCTATATAAGTATTTAACTGATGAAGAAATCAGTGATATGACGCTTAGTATTACTACAACTCGTCGTGTTGACCCTGATATTAGAGATGATATTATCAACGATTTCTACGAAATGTGCCTTACGCAAAAGTTTATCACAGAGGGTGGCATAGACTATGCCCGTGATATACTAGAGCAAGCAATCGGTTCTGATAAAGCAGAAGAAATGATACGAAAGTTATCATCTTCATTACAAGTACGACCCTTTGACTTTATAAGACGTGTTGATTCAAACCAAATACTCAACGTAATTCACAACGAACATCCGCAGATAATTGCACTCGTTCTCTCGTACATAGAGTCAAAACAATCAGCACAAATAATCGCATCACTTCCACCTGAAAAGCAAACAGAAATTATAAGCCGTATCGCAAACATGGGCAGCACATCACCCGAGTATGTCAAAGAAGCCGAGCGTATTTTAGAGCGAAAAATCACATCAATGGGCTTCACAGAAAACATTGTTGTTGGTGGTATTGACACAATTGTTGAACTTATAAACTCACTTGACCGTTCATCAGAGAAAAATATCTTAGAAAGCTTAGACGTAAACGACAGTGAACTTGCTGATGAAATTAGAAAACGCCTCTTTGTCTTCGAAGACATTGCAAAACTCAACAATACAACAGTTCAACGTGTACTCAGAGAAATCAACAATGCAGACCTTGCAGTGGCTCTTAAAATGGCAGGTGAAGATGTTACGAGAACCATATTCTCCAACATCTCAAAACGTCTGCAAGATATGATAAAAGACGATATGGAAGTTATGGGTCCTGTGCGTGTGCGTGACGTTGAAGAAGCACAGCAAAGAATTGTTAATGTTATACGTAAACTCGAAGATGAGGGTGAGATTATTGTGGCACGTGGAGAAGGAGAAGACCTGATTGTTTAGAATAGACAGAAGGTTTGTAAAGCTTGCAGGTACAAAAATAAGCAAGCGCAATAACGATGAAAAATCTGAGGCCGACGCAGAGGGTGATTTACCAGACGCGGCGGCTTTATCAGAAAAGCGGTTAAATGAGTATCTTTATGCTGCAGAAATGGAAATGAATGCACAAGCACAAGAAGTAGTCGATGAAGCACGAGAAAAAGCAGCAGAGATAATAGAACAAGCAAAAAAAGATGCACAAGATGAGCGTAAACGTGCTTACAATGAAGGGTTTGCTGAAGGGAGCGAAGAAGGCAAACACTCGTATGATGAACAGCTTGCTGAAAAAATCAGTGAAGATGATGAAATGCTAAGAAATATTCTCAGTGGAATCGAAGATGAACGAGAACGTGCTGCAGCAGAGATGGAAAACGACATGATAAATCTATCAATTGAAATAGTTAGAAAAATCTTTAATCCGGCAGAAGAAGAGCTAGGAAATGTGTATACATCACTTATCAAAAATGCTCTCAGACAAATGCCAACTGATGGTAAGCTTGTTATCAGGGTTAGTCCTGTGGAGTATGAAAGATTTTTTTCATCTGGAGCTGCAACGATTGAGTTAGATAGTGGAACTACTGTAAAAGCATCAGTAATAAGAGATGTTTCACTAGATGAGGGCGATTGCATAATAGACACAGACGATGTAACAATAAACGCAGGATTAGAGTCACAGCTAAAATATGTAAAATTAGCTTTCGAAAGAGCAAACCAATATGAACCGGAATAGGGAATAGGGGTTAGGGAATAGGGAATAGGGAATAATAAATAAACTATGAGTGTAACTAATCTATTAAAGTATAGCAATTCGCTTGCGAAGTTTGATACTCTTGAACGAGCAGGTCGAGTAACAAAGATAGTAGGTCTCGCTGTTGAAGCCACCGGACCATCATCAAAAATCGGTGATATATGCGAGTTATACACCCTTGATAATGAACGCAACATGCGTGCAGAAATTGTAGGTTTTCGTGATGGACACACACTGCTCATGCCATTTGGCAGTTTAGAAGGAATAGGACTTGGCAGCTATGTTGTCTACACAGGCAAAGCACTTAGAGTTCCGGTAGGAAAACAACTTGTAGGCAGAGTATTAGATGCACTGGGTAATCCGTTTGATGATTTACCCGAACCAAAAATTGATGCGTGGTACCCGGCAGAAGCCGCACCACCAAACCCACTGACAAGAGACAGAATCAAAGAGGTATTACCGCTTGGGGTTAAAGCCATAGACAGTATGCTAACTGTCGGGCGAGGACAACGTCTTGGAATATTTGCAGGCTCGGGCGTTGGCAAAAGCTCACTGCTTGGAATGATGGCAAGATATGCCGTTGCAGATATAAATGTTATAGTTTTGGTAGGAGAGAGGGGTCGTGAGGTTCGTGACTTTATCGAAAAAGACCTCGGTGAAGAAGGTCTAAAAAAATCAGTGCTTATCATAGCAACATCTGACCAACCTGCGCTTCTTAGACTAAAATGTGCAATGACTGGCACAGCAGTAGCAGAGTATTTTAGAGACCAAGGCAACAAAGTTTTACTGCTTATGGATTCACTAACACGCTTTGCAATGGCTCAACGTGAAATTGGCATGGCAGCAGGAGAGCCGCCTGTTTCCAGAGGTTTCCCACCGTCAGTGTTTGCAATACTACCAAAACTACTGGAGCGTTCAGGCATGTCGGACAAAGGCTCGATAACAGGCTTGTACACGGTGCTTGTAGAAGGTGACGACATGAACGAACCTATATCAGACACAGTACGAGGCATTTTGGATGGTCACATAGTTCTGTCAAGAGCGATAGCCAACAGCAACCACTACCCCCCGATAGATATTCTAGGAAGTGTCAGCCGTGTAATGCCAGATATAGTTTCCAAAGAGCATTTGAGAGATTTTGGTATCATAAAAAACATGATTGCAGTGTATCGTGAAGCGGAGGATTTGATAAACATCGGTGCATATAAACAGGGTGCAAATCCCGAAATAGATAAATCTGTCGCTCTGCATAATCCAATACAAAGCTTTCTAAAACAGACAATGACAGAACACTACTCATTTGATGAAACACTCCAGATGATGGATGCAATAGTCAGGGAATAGGATGAAAAAATTTGTTTTTACGCTGCAAGCGTTACATAACTATAAACTTACAGTTGAACGCTTACAAAAAGCAGAGCTAAAGCGTGCGCAACAAGCCCTACAGGAACTACGAGATCAAGAGCAACGTCTTATAAATGCTTGGGCAGACAATGAGCGTTCTCAAGAAGAAGCATTACAAAAAGGTGAAAATATAGTTACTGCTTTAAGTGAGCATGATGCATATTTTAGATACTTACGAGATGCACTCATAGAAGTACGAGCTTTGATAGTAGAAGCAGAAGAAATTGTAAGACAATGTCAAGAACGGCTCATTGTGACAATGAAAGAAATTAAAACTTATATGAAGCTGCGTGATGAGCAATACGCAGAATATCAAAAAGAAGTACAAGCAGAAGAAGCAAAAGAAATAGACGATTTAGTATCATTTAATGTTATAAGTGAAAACATCGGAGCATAAAGGACGGTGAATATAATGGCAGATGAAGAAGTAACCGATTTAACTGAGGGAGCGGCAGACGCAGAACAGAAAAAAGTAAAACCTCAAAAAGCACCAAAAGTTACAACTCCACAAGGTGAAGTACCCGACAAAGGCAAGGGTGCTAAGGGTAAAGGCAAAGGTAAAAAAGGTGGCGGTGGCGGTAGTATCGTTATTATTATGATTGTCATTTTATTGTTGACAGTTGGTAGTTTTGGATTTGCTGTTTATACTGACTTTATGAGTGCACGTGCATTTTTAGCAGATGTTTTTAGTGAACATTTAATTGATGCAATTATTTGGCTTGACCCAAGATTTTCAACAATAAACGATCAAATGCAAAAAGAAGCAGATGCACGAGAAGAAAAACTAAACGAACGCGAAGCTGATATAGCTGAACAAGAAATCGAAATTGAGCAACGAGAAAGCGTTTTATCTACTCGAGAGCAACAAAACGAAAGGCGTACAATAGAGTTAAATAACAGAGAAGATGAGCTTACTGAAATGTATGAGAGAATTACTCCTCTCTACCGTCGAGATAATTCACAAGAAGCAATTGATGAAATGATGTCAATTTCAAGGACTTTCACCCAAATGTCTCCTGAAGAAGCAGCAGCAATACTTATAGAGGTATATGATGACACAGATGTAGCAGCTATTTTATTCTTTATGGCAGAGAGAAACAGAGCAGCAATATTAGCCTCATTTGAACCGGAATATGCCGCTCACATAACGGAGATATTACTGTATTTTTAATCCATATTGCAAATCATATAGAAATGTTATAGTACTCACGGGCGGATTGCCATCCGCCCCTACATCCGTGTGAATTAACTGGTAAAGGTTGTGGAGTATACGGTTCTATCGGGCGGATTGCCATCCTCCCCTCCACATTCACCATAAAAATCTGCAATCACCCCTCCACATTCGCCGTAAAAACCTGCAATCACTACCCAACATTCGCCGTAAAAATCTGCAATCACCACCTAACATTCGCCGTAATTATCTGCAATACCTCTTGACATAAGGTGTAGAATATGCGAAACTACCATTACTCACCTAAGATGAGGAGTTATAAAAAATGCTCAAACGTAAGATAGATGACTTATTATTAGAATGGAAAAACAACCTTGATAAGAATGCACTTATTATTAAAGGTGCAAGACAAGTTGGGAAAACCTATTCTATCAATAAGTTTTGCAAAGAAAATTATAAGTATTATTATTACATCGACTTTAACGAGTCTCCAAACTATAAAGCAGTTTTTGCAGAGAACTTAGATGCAACATCAATAGTAAAAAATCTTACCTTGGAAATTCCTGACCTGCAATTAATACCGAATGAAACAGTAATATTTCTTGATGAAATTCAAAACTGTCCTAACGCAAGAACAGCGTTAAAATTCTTAACCAAAGATAATCGCTTTGATATAATTGCATCCGGTTCATTATTGGGGATTAATTATAAAGAGGTAGTATCCTTTCCTGTTGGTTATACTGACCATTTGGAGATGCATTCACTTGATTTTGAGGAGTTTTGTTGGGCAAATGGTTTAAATAGAGATGCTCTTGATATAGTACGAAGTCATTTTGATGATAAAATAACTATGTCGGAGTCCGGACATAATCGGATGTTTTCATTATTTAGAGAGTTTATAGTTGTAGGCGGCATGCCGCGCGTGGTGCAGGATTTTGTTGATAATCATAATTTTGGAAATACTCTTAAGATTCAAAGAGGTATTATTGAAGATTATAAAGATGACATCGCAAAATATGCTACAGGGAATGATAAAGCAAAAGCCAGGAGCTGTTTTTTATCAATAACAAGACAACTTTCAAAAGACCATAAAAAGTTTCAATACAGCACTGTAGAGCCCGGAGGCACTTCGCGTAAGTTTGACGGTGCTTTGATGTGGTTATATGATGCAAGTATTATTAACTTTTGTTACAATCTGTATGTTCCGGAGCTACCTCTGGAGGGGCATAGTAAGGATAATGATTTTAAAGTATATATGAGAGACACAGGTCTTTTAGTTGCTATGTTGGAAGATGGGTCACAAGCAAATATCATAAAAGGAAATCTTGGGATATATAAGGGTGCAATCTATGAAAATATAATTGCAGATATTTTCACAAAATCCGGTAAGAAACTATATTATTTTGAGAAATCTAATCGGTTAGAAATAGATTTCATTATAAGACAAGACGATGAACCGGTTGGTATTGAAGTTAAATCAAGAGATAATACAAAAGCAAAATCTCTCACTAGTCTTGTAAACTTTTGGGGTCTTAATAAAGGCATAAAACTTACAAAAGGAAACATAAGTATTTCTGATAAAATTGAAACTTTACCTCTCTACATGGCTATGTTTCTGTGATTGTGGGATATATATAATATCGAGAAACCATATTTACATACTATCAATATAAAATGAAACCACAAACCACAACAGAGCGATTGCAAAGGAAACAGAATGTCACCTTATGTCCTCTACAGTAAAAATATTTTCTGTAGTGAAAAATGTAGAAAACGTAGAAAAATAGTGTGGGTTTTCTACATTTTACGTTTACTGAAAATATTAAGAACCTTGAACCCACTCTGCCCCAATAGGGGTTACTTTTTTTATCTACATTTTAACCCTCTCAAACGTGTATTGATTTGTAGAAAAGCTTTGTGGTAGGGTACAACTACAAACAGCTACAAATATATGTTTTGCTTGAAAAAACAATAAAATAACTATATAATCAGAAAGGAAATACAAACAATGGCAATTTTACCACTAAATGAAGATATTCTTCCGATGTCGGAGGATTATGTTCTAAAATCAGTTCTAACACACCCGGAAGCAAAACCCGCACTAATGGATTTGGTATCAACATTTATTCATCGCAAAGTCACAGATGTTGAAATACGCAATAACGAGTTACATTCAATTACCACAGAAGAAAAGAATGTACGATTAGATTTAAACTGTGTTATTGATGACGGTTCACAAGTAGATGTTGAAATGCAAGGCTCTAGACTAGCTGGTCTTGATGGCGGGCGTAAGATGTTAGTCAATAAATCAGTTTATTATTTAACAGACTTACATTCATCACAAAAATCAAAAGGCGTAGAGTATGACAATCTCGTGCGTACTTACCAGATAACATTCTGTATGCAAAACATTTTCACAAAAAATGAATACATTTCGGAAGCATTTTTACGCACAGAAGACGGAACACAAATTAGTGACCAAATACACTTAACAATAATAGAACTTGGTAAACGTGATGATGTATTAAGCAAACCGGTGGAAGAAATGTCTCCAATAGAGATGTGGTCAACATTTTTAAGATACTCAGGAGATCGTTCAAAACGTGATATAATTAACAAGGTTTTGGAAAAGAAAGGAGAGATAGGAATGGCAGGATCATTATTAGCTTCAATAAGTCAGGATGACCGTATGCGAGCAATAAATATGAGTCGACGCAAATGGCAAACAGATCACGATAGTAATAGGCTTTTCTATGAACGCGAGTTAAAAATAGCGAAAGAAAAACTCGATGGTATAAAAGAAGAACTTGCTGAGAAAGACACTGAGCTTGCTGAGAAAGATGCAGAGAACGAAAAACTTCGTAAAGAACTTGCTGAGTTACAAGTTAAAATTGCGGAATAATACCCTGTGCTACTATTTACCAATTGACATAATTTGATATATGGTAAAATAAAGGTTATCATAACAAGAAGCACTATAATTAATTTCGAAAAACGAATCCTTGTGAATGTGAAAACTTTATTCAAAAAATCATATACGGATGCTTTGGTGATAAAGCTAAGGGGCTAATGGAATAGTTCCTGGTTCTCATGGGCGGATTGCCATCCGCCCTTACATCCTATTTCCTAAAATATTTCTTAAAACCACTAATCTTTATATGCGAACGTGACGATATATAAGAATAGGAGGTGAAGAAATGCTATTACCCATGGAGTTTCTGTCCCAACAAACATCCCGGGCAGACTCTGGTGCAAGCTCCTCAA
>JAITFR010000200.1 GCA_031281255.1 Oscillospiraceae bacterium | reverse complement strand
CTGCGGGTTGACGATGTTGACAAGGATTATATCAAAATCTCTTACGCAGGCACAGACTCGCTATATGTTCCAACAACTCAGCTTGATATGGTTGCAAAATACATCGGTGCAGGCGAGGAATCCGCTCCAATGAAACTCTCAAAGCTTGGTGGTACAGAGTGGGTAAAAGCAAAGTCACGTGCTAAAAAAGCTGCAAAAGAAATGGCCCGCGAGTTAATCAAGCTATATGCAGAGCGTCAGCGTGTTGCAGGTCATGCTTTCTCAGCTGACACAATTTGGCAAACAGAGTTTGAAGATAAGTTTGGTTATCAAGAAACCGATGACCAGCTTGTTAGCACAGCAGAAATAAAAAGCGACATGGAAAAACCAATACCTATGGATCGCCTGCTGTGTGGTGATGTTGGTTACGGAAAAACTGAGGTTGCCTTACGTGCTGTTATGAAGTGTGTACTCGACGGTTATCAGGCGGCTATATTAGTGCCAACAACTGTTTTGGCACAGCAACACTATGTCACTTCTATGCGGCGTTTCGCCGGATATCCTGTAAATATTGAGGTGCTAAGCCGTTTTAGAAGTCACGCACAGATAAAAAAAGCTCTGCAAGATATAAAAGCAGGGAGTGTAGATTTTGTTATCGGTACTCATCGGCTTTTACAAAAAGATATAGAGTTTAGAAAGCTTGGGCTTCTCGTTGTTGACGAGGAACAACGCTTTGGTGTTACACACAAAGAAAAGCTAAAAAACATTTCAAAACAGGTTGACGTTTTAACTCTGTCCGCAACTCCTATCCCCCGCACGTTAAATATGGCACTGTCCGGTATTCGCGATATGTCTACAATTGAGGAACCTCCACAAAGCCGCCGTCCTGTCCAAACTTATGTGCTGGAGCATGATGACGGTATTTTGTGCGATGCTATTCGTCGAGAGGTTGCTCGTGGCGGACAGGTTTATTATCTGCACAACCGCATAGAAAACATCGACCGGGTGACAGGCCGTTTGATGGATATGCTGCCCGGTATTCGTTTTGCTGTCGCTCACGGGCAGATGGACGAGGATAGTTTAAGCGATGTAATGGAGCAAATGACCGCCGGTGAAGTGCAGGTGCTTGTTTGCACAACTATTATAGAGTCAGGAATTGATATTCCTAATGTAAATACTTTAATTGTTGAAGATGCCGACAAGCTCGGACTTGCTCAATTGCACCAAATACGCGGGCGTGTCGGGCGTTCTCCACGTCGTGCTTATGCGTATTTAACATTTAATCGTGGTAAGCTCCTTACAGAGATTGCTGAAAAACGTCTTTCTGCAATCAGAGAGTTTGCCGAGTTTAACTCCGGCTTTAAGATTGCAATGCGCGACCTTGAAATAAGGGGTGCAGGTAGCTTGCTCGGCGCGGAGCAATCAGGACACATGATAAGTGTTGGATATGATATGTACTTAAAGCTCCTTGAAGAAGCAGTTTTAGAGGAAAAGGGCGAAAAACAATTAAAACGTGTTGAATGTCCTGCTGATATAAATGTTGCCGCCGGTATTCCTGAAAGTTACGTTGCTTCCGCAGGTCAAAGAATGGATATTTACAGACGGATTGCTCTAATTCGCTCCGAAGAAGATAGTAATGACATTCTCACAGAGTTAATCGACAGATATGGCGAACCTCCCGAGCAGGTTCTTACTCTTACCTCTGTTGCAATGCTTCGCAGTGAAGCATCACAGCTCGGAATCACAGAAATCTCACAAAGAGAAGGTTGGTTACGCTTAAAGCTTTCTGATTTTAATATGGAAAGTGTTTCAAAGCTTTATTCGCTTCCTGATTATAGCGGTCGAGTAAAAGTGCTTGCAGGCACAGAGCCAACCATCGCTTTAAAACTCAAAGGTGGCTCTGTGGTTGACGAAGCTGTGAAGTTTGTACGTAGTTATGGGTACGCTGTGTCGTAAAATATTTGCTTTATTTAACAATAACAGTTATAGTTATTAAAGATAACTCGAAAGGATACATATTAAATGAACTTTAAAAAACTTATAGCAATATTGCTATGCTTTTGCTTAGTGCTTGTACTTTTGGTAGTTTGCACTAGGACTTCTAATGAGGGCTTTGCAGCATTTCCACCTGATACTATCATGATAAACGCTGGCGATTTAACAATCTCTTGGGCAGAGTTTTATGTTTTCTTATTTGGTGCAGTTGCTGAGTTTTCGCAAAACTTTACCCTTCCCATCGAGTGGGACGAGGAGCTTTTTGATGATAAAACTGTTGCCGATATGATTTTAGATGTTGCTACTGATGAGGCTTTACAAATGTTGGTTTTTGAATATGCTGCTAAAGCTAACAATGTCGCTATAAGCGATGAAGATATGGCTTTGTTTGAAAATGAGCTTTCTTTAATACTTGAAATGTACGACAGTCAAGAAGAAATGGAACAAGAAATGTTTGAGCTATACGGGATTTATAGCATGGAAGTCTATTCCCGTTTAATGATGGTTTTATACTTAAATGACTTATTACGTCAAGAATTATATGGAGATTATGGCGAGTTGCTCTCAGATGATGATGCTTCGGCTTTTGCAGAGGAACACGGGTTTATGCGAGTAAAACACATCTTACGGTTAAAACCCGAAGATGGCGATGATGATTTTGACGGTGATCCGCTCGCAGAGGCAGAAGCAATACTTCGTGAATTGCACGACTTTATAAATAATCCTCCTGATGACTTTAACGGCACTTTAGAGGATTTCTTTGCTGAACTGGTGTTTGAACATAGTGAAGACCCGGGTAGTTTTGCATCTCCTGATGGTTATTTGTTCCAATTTGGAGATATGGTTGAGCCTTTTTCTGTGGCTAGCGAAAAACTAAAAATTGGTGAAATAAGCGATATTGTTGAAACTGCTTATGGTTACCACATTATACTCAGGCTTCCTATAGATTTTGATATGGTGCCTATGGTTTATGTTAGTATGGGTTACAGTTTTCCATTGCGTATGATTGCTTCTTATGAACTATTTAATGCGTATCTCGAAAGTGTAAAAGAATCGTTTGAGCACGAGTTTACATCTGAATACAAGTCCATAATTCTCTCTGATATCTTTACTTAGTAGTTGCGGATTATCATATCACTAAAGTCAAACAAGTTTGACTTGGTCAAACAAGTTTAGCTTGGTTCATCGCAATGACAGAAGAAAGATACTTCACGGTGGTGCTGAAAGATTAATCATCTTTTCTGAAATAACCTTTTGTTTTGAAAGACCGGTTCGCAGGTGATGTTAACGCCTAATTGCTTAAACATAGCAATATCAACCTGTGGTAATATAACACTTGAGTGTGCTTCAGACTTGCTAATCTTCGGGATTTGCCGAAGCACTAATTCTGCGGTTTCATTTGTAGCTGCATTTATAGCAAGTGCTAATAAAACTTCATCCGTGTGTAAGGTTGGGTTGTCGTAGCCCAGATAACCAACCTTTAGTTTTTGGATTGGTTCAATTTCTGATGGTGAAATTAACAGTGCTTTATCATCAATGCCTGCCAGATGTTTTAACACATTTAAAAGTGTCGCCGAGGATGCTCCAAGCAGTGATGATGTTTTGCCTGCAATGACAGTGCCGTCAGGTAATTCTATTGCTACACAGGGAGTGCCGGTTTCCTCCGCTTTTTTTAACGCAGGTTTTACTGGCGGTCTTTCTTCCGGTAAGATTTCAGCACTGTTCATTATCAGCTCCAGCTTTGATAATGCTGATTTTGGCACTTTTCCTCTTGCATAATCAAGCTGTGTGTTGAAAAATCTGCGTATAATCTCTTGACGTGAGGCATCAGCGCATATTTCATCGTTTATGCAAAAACCAATCATGTTCACGCCCATATCTGTTGGTGAGCGGTACGGACTTTCACCCCAAATACGTGTGAACATTGCGTTTAGTATCGGAAAAACTTCAATGTCTCTGTTGTAGCTAACCGCAGAGACATTGTATGCTTCCAAGTGGAACGGATCTATCATATTTACATCGTTAAGGTCTGCGGTTGCCGCTTCGTAAGCGAGGTTTACCATGTGTTTTAACGGCAGATTCCAAACCGGGAAGGTCTCAAACTTTGCATATCCTGCTTTTACTCCACGCTCATTTTCGTGATATAGTTGAGACAAGCATGTTGCCATCTTTCCGCAAGCTGGTCCCGGTGCTGTAACTACAACCAGTGGACGTGTTGTTTCTATATAGTCATTGTTGCCATATCCTTGCTCACTAAGAATGAGCTGGACATTTGACGGATAATCCGAGTCAGGAATGTAATGCATTCTATAAACATTGATGTCAAGGCTCTCTAAATGCTCCTTAAATGTAGTGGCGGCAGGTTGTCCCAAATATTGGCTGATAACAACACTGCCGACATATAAATTATCTTTTCTGATTTCATCAACAAGTCGCAGAACGTCATCACCATAAGAAACGCCTGTGTCTCCGATTTCCTTACTGTTGTCAATGTTTGACGCATTTACAACTATTACAATCTCAACCTTTTCTGCAAGCGTTTTTAGCAGTTGTATCTTTATGTCCGGAATGTAGCCGGGTAGTATTCGTGCTGCGTGATAGTCGTTATAAAGCTTGCCGCCAAATTCGAGATAGAGCTTGTTCTCAAACATTCCGATCCTTTCAAGGATTTTTTTGGATTGCCGCTCTAAATATTGGTCAACATCAAACCCAACAGCATACATATAGTAACTCCTACCCACAACAAAATGTGCCTGCAGACACATCTTGGCTCAACATTTAGTGTTATTCTACTGTATGTAGTGGATTATGTCAAGTAGGAAAATGGTGAAAAAGCACTATGTGTAATTTACTGACTCCTTGCCCTCTTTAGTAAAGAGGATGCCATCCGCAGACGACGGGTGATTTGTAGGCACAATTTGTAAATACAAGCAAAATCTTGCACATTACACAAGGGTGTGATAGAATCACTCAAAATCGAAATGATTTATCATTTCGATTTTGAAGAGGACGAGCGCGGGTGGTGGAATTGGCAGACTCGCTAGATTCAGGTTCTAGTGTCCAATAGGACGTGCGGGTTCAAGTCCCGCCCCGCGCACCACGTTAATATCGTACATATACAGTGCTTTATCTTACAGGAGTATTTCCTGCCACTACTAAAGCATTAACTAAATCAGGATAAATCCATTCTAGATTTTCTCTATCAAGCAACTGAAAGTTACCACCATCGTCCCAAATAACCGTTGGTACACCCATCTCTTTCAATTTTGTTATAAAATACTCTGCCCACTTTACACGTTCAGCTTCATTTGATTCTCCATCAGGCATTGTTCTACTTATAGCTCCGGTTTCACCCATAATTACAGGTATTCCATGTGAGATAAAGTTCTCTTCAAAAATAGCAAACACATTTTCAATATTATGAGATACACTTCCTACATCTAAGTCAAAGTACCAACTATGCCATGTTGAATCCGCTGGAGCAGTGACAAATCCCCATGGTTCATAATAATGAAGTGATGCTATTAACCTGTTGCGTGGGTCATTTACACGCAACTTACCTGCTTCTGTATCTACAAACCCTGCAATTCTACCTTCGCTGTCATTTCTGTTCATACCAACACTCGCAAAATATGGCGTAATCATAAGATGTCTATCAGGATTTCTGCCACCACTTGCTCTTACTGTATCAACAAACACTTGAAGCAGTTCGTTCAGAAATTCGCTTTGTTCCGCCCACATTTCACGACTCACACTACCTAATCCTTCAGTTCTTGGCTCGTTAATCCCTTCAAAAATTAAGTACTCATCATATTCACTAAAACGTTCGCTAATTTGCTCCCAGCTCCTGGCAAAACGCAACTTCTTTTCATCTTTTTCTTCATCTGTGAGTGGTCTGTTTTCTTCACTGTTATATAAACGAAGCCAACCAACCTGCCAATTACTGCCACTTTTATAATCTTCATGATGCATATTTAATATACAAAACATATCATTGTTAATCACATAATCAACAACTTCTTGCACACGATCCATCCATATATCATCAATAATATAGTCAGGTCCCGGATCGGTGAATATATACCATGTAACAGGGATTCTTACTGTGTTAAATCCTGTTTCTTTGATTTTATCAATCATCTCTTTTGTTGTTTTCGGATTACCCCAGAGCATTTCTTGCTCACTTGGAAGATTTATAGTTCCCCAAGGCCTCGCATTCCAGTGTGCATCTAATGTATTACCAAGATTCCAGCCTGCAGTCATTATATGCGTAAGTTCCATTGATGTTAGGTGTGCAATATCACTTTCGGGATACACCACATTATCGTCAGGGTCATCAGGTGGTTCTGTATTTGTGTTATTCTCTGTATCTGAGCTTCCATTATTTGATTCATTATCTAAAGGTGGATCTTCAATCGTAGGTTGTGTTGTGCATTGCACTGCGATTGCTGCTGCTACAATGAGAAAAAGTATCAAAACTGTTGATTTTACTATTTTTTTTATTTTCATTAGTTATCTTCCTTATGAATATTTCTATATCTCCAAATGCATATTGTAAAGCATGGTATAATATATCAAAAGTCATCACCTTATTTTTGCACCAGAGTAATTTTATTGTATTTCATTTTTCTTTCGTTGTAAACATAAAGTTATCTCTCGTTAACTGTTACTGTACACAGGTTGTCAGTATCAGCATCAACTCACCCCACCGATTGCAAAACACGTTATCTCATCATTTTGCATGTTTTGTATGATTTTTGTTGATGTTGTTTTGTATTCGTGGTAAAATGTTCCTGTATCTGTATTTTAACAGTGTCCGGGAGGTAATCTTATGAAAACATTTATCGTTGCAATGCCGTTTTTTGATAAGGAAATGTCGGTGGTTGCTTATCGACTTAACTCTCGTAGCGGAAAAAAGCTAATCGGCATGATGGTTGAAACCTTAAGTGTTTCTGATTCCGTTATGTCACCGGGACTTGATCTAATCAAAACATTGGGTATTGAGCCGCTTACAGGTGGAGCACCTTTGTTTGTTGATATTAACGAGTATCACCTGCTTATGAGAGTGCCAATTACCCTTGGTATTCCTCCCGATAGTCTGGTGTGTATTCTCAAAAACAATATCAAAATTGACGATAGCGTGCTAGAAAGATGCCGTGAGCTTAAAACGCTTGGCTATAAAATCGCTGTTGACGGATTTCTTGAAGGACATACGCAAAGCCCACTCTTTGAGTTCATTGATTATCTTATTGCTGATATTACAGACTTTACAATTGATGAAAAATTCATTGAAACCATCAAGGCACTTGCCACATTAAAGCAAGTTGTTCTGTCAAACATTAACGATATGGACACGTTTAACAAGCTCACCGTTATTCCGTCCACTCTTTACACCGGCCGTTTCTTTAGCCAGCCGATAACAAAAGGTGCAAGCAAGATTTCACCGATAAAGATTAACGCTCTTGCGCTACTTAACAGAATCAACGAGGATGATTTTGATCTTGGTGACATCGCAGACATTATTGAAAAAGACCCCTCGCTTTCGATTTCTCTACTTAGATTTATAAACACTGTTATGCCGAAGAAAATCGAATCCATCAGAAACGCTGTTGCAATTCTCGGACAAAAAGAAGTCAAGCGTTGGTCTACAACTGCAATTTCTATTCAACTTGCCGATGA
>JAITFR010000095.1 GCA_031281255.1 Oscillospiraceae bacterium | reverse complement strand
ATCATGGCATGTAGTAGTTGCGACAGTGCATTACAGCACGAAAACCACAAAAAAAATATTCTTGAAATCATATATGACTTTCTTTCAAGTCTAATAATCACAATCATTGGTGGTGTATTTCTTGCGACCGGACTTACCTTTAGACTTGTTGGCATTGAAAGTCCTGTTGACCCTGCTTGGGTGACAGTGGTTTTATGCGGATATCCGCTGCTTTATTCTGCTATTTATCGTATTATATGGGGTAAAGGTTTGCAGAAAATAACATCGGCACTTCTTATCTCAATCGCAATGATAGCTGCAATTTATCTTGGTGAATTTTTTGCAGCAGGGCAGGTCGCTTTTATCATGGCAATAGGTGGTGTGCTTGAGGACAAAACTATTGAGCGAGCAAAAAAAGGAATCGGACGTTTAATTAGCCTCGTACCGCAGCAAGGTCGTGTAATCAGTGACGGAACAGAAACAATGCTGGATATTGAGAACATCAAGCCTGATGATATATTGCGTGTTTTACCCGGTGAAGCTATCCCAATTGATGGTGAGATTATTTCAGGGAACACTTCGATTGACCAGTCTATCGTAACCGGCGAGTCATTACCTGTTGATAAAACCATTGGTGACAGCGTTTTTTGCGGAACAATCAACCGTTTTGGTTCAATTGATATTCGTGCAACAAATATAGGTAAAGATTCATCTTTGCAAAAACTAATCCGACTGGTTGAAGAAGCTGAGGAAAACAAAGCTCCCACACAGCTTATTGTTGATAAATGGGCAGTGTGGCTTGTACCTCTTGCATTATTGCTTGCGATTGGCACATATTTTGTAACTCGTATGATACTTGGAGAGCATGATATTGCAATAACAAGAGCTTTGACTGTAGCAATTGTTTTCTGCCCGTGTGCTCTTGCTCTTGCAACCCCAACTTCAATAATGGCTGCAATAGGTCAAGCCGCAAAAAATGGTGTTATCATCAAATCCGGTGAAGCACTTGAAAATATGGGTAAAGTAAATGCAATTGTTTTTGATAAAACCGGAACTTTAACTTATGGTAAGCTGGTTGTCACTGATATTACACTGTTTGTTAATACATTTACTCAAGACGATTTGCTTTCTCTTGCGGCTTCTGTTGAGGTACATTCGGAGCATCCACTTGGAAAAGCGATAGTTGCTTTTGCTAACGAAGCTTCGTCAAAAATAAACTCTGTAGAAAACTTTGTAATGTTACCCGGCAAAGGTGTTAGTGCTGACGTTGACAACAAAAAGGTTTTTTGTGGTAACTCAATCTTTTTGCAAGAGAATAATATACTGGTAAGCTCTGAAATTGATAAGATTTTAGATAATCTACGCTCACAGGGCAAAGCAACAATCCTTGTAGCTAGTGGTGATATTTGTGTTGGTGTTATTTCACTTTCTGATGTACTCAGAGAAACTGCCGCTCCAATGGTTAGCGAATTGAAAATGATGCATACAGATACAACCTTGCTCACAGGTGACAACGAGCAGACAGCTAAGTATTTTGCAAAGCAAGCAGGCATCGACTCAATCCACGCAGGGCTTTTACCTGCTCAAAAGGTTGAGCAGATAAAGGTGTTACAAAGCAAAGGTCTTCGTGTTTGTATGATTGGCGACGGTGTTAATGATGCTCCTGCATTAAAAACTGCTGATGTAGGTGTTGCAATGGGTGCAATGGGTAGCGATATTGCAATTGAGGCTTCTGATATTGCTCTGATGGGTGACGACATAAGCAAAATACCTTACCTAAAGCGTTTATCAAACGCAACAGTAAGGTTAATCGTTGCAAATATTTCAATATCTATAGTGTTTAACATTGCCGCTATAATTCTGTCAATGATGGGCGTACTCAACCCTGTAACCGGCGCGCTCGCTCACAACGCCGGCTCCATCGCAGTCGTCTTAAACGCCGCATTGTTGTATGATAGGAAGTATTAGATTGCTCCCATTACAGTTCGACTTTTTTCTTGAAGTAAGTAAAATAAGACTAGCTTTTAACATGGCAAGTATGTATACTAAAAGTACGAAAAGTTGTAGATAATGATGAAAGGGTATTGTATTGAAAGTATATCTTGATAACTGTTGTTATAATAGACCATTTGATGAACAAGATCAAAACTTAATTATTATAGAAACAGAAGCAAAGTTAATTATTCAGAATAGAATAAAGCAAGGTGTACATGCGCTTGTTTGGTCATTCATGCTTGATTCAGAAAATGACGAAAACCCTTCGGAGGATAAAAAAGCAGTTATTAGTCCTTGGAAAAATGTAGCTCTTGAATATTGCTCTGCTACTGATGGTATACTAAAAAATGCTAAAGAATACATGAATTTAGGATTCAAGCATAAGGATGCCATACACCTCGCTTGTGCAGTAAAACATAACTGCAACTATCTAATTTCTACAGATAAAAAGTATGTGAATAAGAACAACCTTATACAAGAAATAGAAATTGTTAATCCAATAACGTTTTTGCTTGAAACGGAGGAAACAAGATGAGAACAGATAATGCTTTACGAATAGATGCTATGAATCTGCTAGTTAAAGGATTGGGAGAGCTTCAAGCAGAACGTTTTATATACCTTGTCAAACGTGAACGCTTTGATTATACAGAATGGCAAAGAGATTTGTGGAACGACAAGACTATTGAAGAAGTCTTTGCAATTGCAGCAGAACGTGAAGAGCTGCGACACAAACAATAGAATAAATAAACTAATTCAGCATGCTTTAAATAAATAGAGCAAGAAGTTTACCATCCATAATAGAGGTGCTTATGCTTAAAGCAATATTAATACCTATGTTATTAATAACAATGTTTTTATTCTCTGTGCAGTGCGACAGAGATTTGACCGAGTCTTTAGAATATAATCATCTCTTTCTTGAAGACCTTGATTATATGCAGAGTTTGCTTGAAGAAAACTTTCCGTTTTATGGAGTGGTATATAGAAAAAATGGGGTTAACATCGACAGCATATTTGATAACATACGAACAACTTTGTATGAAACTAACGATATATCAGAGGCTGAGTTTAATAACCTTCTGATTGAATCTTTTAGACCATTAGTAGGCTCTGCTCATTTCAATATAAGTCGTAAATTTCACGAAGAACACAATAATGATGTGCCACATTTTGTTACAACGATGATTGAACAATATAAAGCAGACCCACACGCTATGAAGCAACACATATCCTCTATTTTTGGAGAAGATCTGGCAGATGCCTTAATGATAGCTCTACAGGATGAAAATATTAGTGAGATACTAGAGCTCTATGAATTATCTTTAATAATAATTGAATCGCGCGATAACCTATACACAGAAATTATTGAGGATCAGAGAATCGCTTATATGTCGGTTAATAGTTTTTTTATTAGTAATGCTCAAATGTTTATCGATGAGCAAAAAATATTTAGTTTCTTTGAGGAAATACAAAACTATGAACATCTCATTATCGATTTAAGAAACAATGGCGGTGGTTGGTTCGATTATGGTTTAAAGTTGTTACTAGAACCGCTTGCTAACGATACCTATTACATTGATGCGTTCGTTTTTATTAAAGATGGTAGCTATGCCACAGCCGTTGCACCACCGGA
>JAITFR010000043.1 GCA_031281255.1 Oscillospiraceae bacterium | reverse complement strand
CAACGGTTGTATTCAGTCTTTGCTACCTTTGCATACCCATAACCGGGTAAGTCTACAAAATAAGCTTTTTTATCTATAAGAAAATAATTTATGTGAATGGTTTTTCCCGGTGTTGAACTTACACGAGCAAATTGTTTTCTGTTTAGCAGCTTATTTATAACAGATGATTTGCCAACATTAGACTTACCGGAAAAAACAATTTGCGGTAAACCATCTGATAAAATATCTTTTGCGTTTGCAACTGATTTAATAAACTCAACATTATGGAGATTCATGAAAATAGTCCTATATTAGTGTTTAATTGAAGATTGAATTGTTTGAGATTGTTTTTTACTGTCAGATAATGGAATACTCTCTTTAACAAGTTCTTTATTTGCAAGCTTTTTCGTCTTATTTACCTTAGTAAAGTCGAGTGCAATATCAAGAATATCATCAATATTTTCTGTTGTTATAAAGTTTAGTTGACTTCTAACTGTTTGATCAATATCATCTAAATCGGGTTCATTTTCTGTCGGAATAATAATTGTCTTTACACCTGCTCTAAGTGCAGCCATTGTTTTCTCTTTGAGACCACCTATGCGCATGATACGCCCACGTAATGTGATCTCCCCTGTCATTGCTATATCACGTCTTACCGGTGCACCACTAAGTGCCGAAATTACAGCAAGACACATCGTAATTCCTGCTGACGGCCCATCTTTTGGTATTGCACCTTCCGGAAAATGTATGTGAATATCATGTGTGGTATAAAAATCGGGAGCAATATCCAGCCTGTCTGCCCTGCTTCGTATGTAAGAAACTGCTGCTTGTGCAGATTCTTTCATCACATCACCAAGATTACCTGTAAGTTCAAGCTTACCCGTACCAAGCAGAACATTTACTTCAACTTCAAGCACACAACCACCGGTTGTTGTCCATGCAAGACCGTTAGCGATGCCTAGCTCATAACCTTGTGGTATCTTCTCAGGTAAGTACTTACGCACACCCAGATATTCGTCAAGCATATTTGCTTTTAGTTTTACTGATTTGATTTCACCTGTTGCAAGTTTAGCTGCTGTTTTTCTGCATACTGCTGCTATTTCACGCTCTAAGATACGAACACCTGATTCTCTTGTATACGATGAAATTATCTCCAGTAATGCTTCATCAGTAAATCTTAATTGATTGCCTGAAATGCCGTGTTTTTTACGTTGTTTTGGTACTAAGTGCCGTTTTGCAATCTCTAGTTTTTCTAAATCCGTATAACTTGTAAGCTCAATAATCTCCATCCTGTCAAGGAGAGGACGTGGTATTGTATCAACTGTATTTGCCGTTGTTATAAACATAATTTCTGATAAATCGTATGGAATCTCCATATAATTATCACGAAATGTTTTGTTTTGTTCGGGGTCAAGAGCTTCAAGTAAAGCAGATGCAGGGTCACCTCTGTGATCACGACCAATCTTATCTATCTCATCAAGTACTACAAGAGGATTGCTACTACCGGCTTGCTTTAAAGCTGCAATTATCCTGCCCGGCATTGCGCCTATGTATGTTTTTCTGTGTCCTCGTATTTCTGCTTCATCATGAACGCCACCCAAAGATATTCTGGCAAGTTTTCTATTTAATGCATCAGCAACGCTGATAGCAACAGAGGTTTTGCCCACTCCCGGTGGACCGACTAAGCAGATTATTGCACCTTTTATCTCGGGTGATAATTGTCTAACAGCTAAAAACTCTAGAATACGTTCTTTTACTTTATCTAATCCAAAGTGATCATCATCAAGTATTTTTCTTGCTTTAATAATGTCTATTCTTTCTTTTGTTTTAATATTCCATGGTAATTCTAAAACAGTATCAAGATAATTGCGAATTACTGATGATTCCGCAGACCCATATGATTGTTTCTCAAGCTTATCTACTTCTTTAGAAACCTTTGCTTCAGATTCAGGTTCTAATCCAAGAGCTGCTATTCCATCTCTGTATTTTTGTAATTCACTTGTATCTTCATCAGGTGCATCACCAAGCTCTGATTGAATAACTCTAAGTTGTTCACGTAAGACAAAATCTCTATGACTTCCATCTAATTTTGCTCTTAGTTTTACATCAATTTGACGTTCAATTGTCATTACATCAATTTCACGTGCAAGAATATCTCCTAAAAGTTCCAGACGTTTTACAGGGTTGATAGTATCTAAAATAAGCTGTTTACTTTCGGATTTTGAATATATGTTTTGAATTATACTGTCTGCTAAAACACCGGGGTCTTTAATTGCGTAAAGATTTACCATTGACTCTTTTCCAATACCCGGAGTTATTGCGATATATGTTTCAAACAAATGTGTCACCTTACGCATTAATGCTTCTATTTTGGTTGTGCGGCGTGTTATAACTTTTTCCGGTATTGCTTCAACCTCTGCCGTATAGTATTTCTTTTCTTCAAAAATAGAAATAAGCCTTGCACGGCTTTTTCCCTCCACAAGCACTTTCATACCACCACCCGGTATTTTTAATACTTGCTTTATGATACAAATTGTTCCAATTTTGTACAAATCACGCTGGCATGGTACTTCGTTAGAAATATCTTTTTGAGCAATAAGAAATATTCTTCTATCTCCACCGGAAGCTATATCTAATGCACCGGTTGACATTGCTCGCTCAACATCAAAGTTTAAGAGCATATTTGGGAATACCGAAAGCCCTCTAAGTGCTAAAAGTGGTAATTGTTCAGTTATTATTGTATTTTCTTGCATACTTGTCCTATCTTAAATCTTAACTGGCGGTTGCCGTATCAAGTTCTATGTCAATTTTTGGTGGTTTACGTTTTACGATTTTTGGTGCAGCACCTTCAGTGATGCATTCTTTTGTTATAGTAACTTTTTTTACTTTTTCATCCGATGGAATATCATACATAATTTGAAGCATTACCTTCTCTAAAACACTTCGTAATCCACGTGCTCCGATTTCCATATCTATAGCTTTATCAGCAATAGCTTCCAGTGCATCTTGTGTATAATGAAGCTCTACATTGTCATAACCTACAAGTGTTGTAAACTGACGAACCAGAGAGTTTTTCGGCTCTTTGAGTATTCGTATCATATCCTCACGAGTAAGCGGTTTTAGTGGTGCAATTACCGGTAAACGTCCTACAAGTTCCGGTATTAATCCGTATTTTAGTAAATCGCTTGACTGTATTTCCTCAAGTAGTTCACCAATATCTTTTTCTTTACGAGTTTTGATTTCTGCTCCAAAACCAATGGTTTTTTTATCAAGTCTTTTTTCGATTAGTTTATCAATGCCATCAAATGCACCACCGCAAATGAATAGTATATTTGTTGTATCAATGCTGATATTCTCTTGCTGCGGATGCTTTCGTCCACCCTGTGGTGGAACATTTGCAATAGTTCCCTCTAATATTTTTAAGAGGGTTTGTTGTACACCTTCACCGGAAACATCACGGGTTATTGATACGTTTTCACTCTTTCTGGAAATCTTGTCGATTTCATCAATGTAGATTATCCCACGTTCTGCTGCATCAACGTCAAAATCAGCAGCTTGTAATAATCTAAGTAGAATATTCTCTACATCATCACCAACATAACCTGCTTCAGTTAATGTTGTAGCATCTGCAATAGCAAACGGTACTTTTAGTGTTCGTGCCAATATTTGTGCAAAGAGTGTTTTTCCACTACCGGTTGGGCCAATTATCAATATATTGCTCTTTTGTAGTTCTACATCATTATCTGTTTGAAACAGTAAACGTTTGTAATGATTGTAAACAGCCACAGCCAGAGCAATTTTAGCGTTTTCTTGACCAATTGCATAATCATCAAGTGTTGCTTTGATTTCAGCCGGTTTTGGTAGATAACCGAAATTATCTATCATTTTCTCTATATCTAGTTCCCCGTGTGCTAAATGAGCTGTATCAAAGCCCATAATACCTATACAAACTGCCACACATTCATTACAAATGTATGATGAACTCTGACCTGCAATAATCCGATCAACTTGATTTTGTGATTTACCACAGAAACTGCAGTGTACACCTCTGCTCATATCTTCAAACTTTGTCATTACTTCACCTATTTATAATCTTTATATTATCTTTTTGAAATTACATTATCAATTAAACCAAACTCCATAGCTTCCAACGCAGTCATAAAGTTATCACGTTCAGAAGCCTCACGTACTACATCAATTGTTTTTCCTGTGTTGTCGGCAAGTATTTTGTTTAGTTGCTCTTTAAGAGCTAATATTCTCTCGGCGTGAATTTGAATATCTGTCACTTGTCCTCTAAAACCGCCTATTGGTTGGTGTATCATTATCTCTGAGTTTGGCAGCGCAACACGTTTTCCTTTTGCTCCCGATGAAAGCAAAAATGCGCCCATGCTTGCTGCAAGACCTATACATATTGTTGAGACATCACATTTTATATATTGCATGGTATCGTAAATTGCAAATCCTGAAGAAATTGAACCTCCGGGACTGTTTATGTAAAACTGGATGTCTTTATCGGGGTCTTGTGCTTCAAGATATAGCATTTGTGCAACAACAAGACTTGCTGTTGTGTCATTAACATCTTCACTGAGGATTATGATACGATCATTTAATAATCTTGAAAAAATATCATATGAACGTTCTCCGCGTGAGGTTTGTTCTACTACAATTGGTACTAAACTCATTATTAATTCTCCTTTTTTTCAGTTGCTGCTTTTTTGGGAGCGGCTTTTTTTGTAGTTGCTTTTTTCTCTGTTGATTCGGATTTAGCCGGTTTCTCTTTTGTTATTTTTGCCGAGTCTGTTATTATCTTTGCTGCTGCTTTAAGTTTAAGGTCTTTTGTTATATCATTTTTTGATACATTTTCTTTTATCTTTTCTACTTCCATTTTGTATATTTCAGCAGCTTCTTTATATTCATCTTCAATCATCTCTTCTGTAATCTCGATATTTTCTAATTCTGCGATTTTTTCGAGAGCTAAAGTGGCTTTTACTTGTTGTTCTGCTTGTTTACGCATTCTTTCTTTGTAAATCTCCGGAGTTATACCAAGCATTTGCATATATTGAGCAGGTTGCATTCCATAAGAAGACATCTGACGATTAAAGTTTTCTGAAATCATATCCATTTTTCCTTCAATCATTGCTTCCGGTATATCACCTTGCATTGATTCAATTACTTGTTGCATAAGTTCATTTTCAAATACCTCATCAACTTCAGCCATTCGTGATTTGAGAAGATTTGCTTTTATGTCGTCTTTGTATTCTTTTAAGGTGTCAAACTCTGAAACGTCTTTAGCAAACTCATCATCAAGCTCCGGTAGTATTTTTTCTTTTACTTCATTGAGTTTTACTTTAAATATAACAGGTCTTCCTGCCAGGTCTTCTTTGTATTGTTCTGGGAAAACGAGGTCTAAATCACGTTCTTCTCCAATTTTCATACCTACTATTTGTTCTTCAAATCCCGGTATAAATGAACTTGAACCAAGCTCTAATTCGTAATTTTCACCTTTTCCACCATCAAATGGTACTCCATCAATAAATCCTTCAAAATCAATTATAGTTGTATCACCCATTGCTGCTGCACGATCTACTTTTTCTATACGTGCATTACGTGTACGAATTTTTTCAATCTCAGCATCTATTTCACTGTCAGGAATATCAATATCTGGTTTGCTTGCACTAAGACCTTTATATTCACCTAATGTAATCTCAGGATATAATGCAACCATTAGTGTAATCTCAGCACCCTTTGTATCATCTTTTACGTCAAAATCTGTGACTTTCGGATATCCGACAACATTAAACTCTGTATCTTTCATTGCATAACGTAATACTTCAGGCATTAGTGCTTCCATAGCATCACCTAAAAACATTTCTTTACCATACATACGTTCTATGATAGCACGAGGTGCTTTACCTTTACGAAATCCGGGCACAGCAATACGACCTTTGTTTTTATGGTAAGCCTTATTTACAGCTTCTTCCATTTCTTCCGGACTTACTTCAATAACTATCTCAACATCGTTTTTTTCTTTCTTCTCACTACTCTTTAAGTTCAACTATCTTTCCTCCCGATTTTAGCTAATTGTTAATCTCTTTCATGTATATGCACAACCACGAAATATTATCATATATATATCAAAAATGCAAATATAATCGTAGCGGAACGATATATAATCGTCCCGCTCTGTTTTTATAAATCTAAAAACTACATATTACTAAATGTAAATTGGTTTCTACCGTTCTGTTTTGATTTATACAGCATCTCGTCTGCTCTTTTCAAAAATGGGTCAGAGGAGCTAAACTCAGTAACTTTTCCGGTAGAAATACCTATTGAAGCGGTTATATGAGTAGCTACTTCACTTGCTTTATGCTCAATATTACTGGCATGAATGTTTTCTATGATTTTTTCTGCAATAGCTATAGCACCGGCTTCATCAGTATTTGGCAGAACAACAACAAACTCTTCACCACCGTAACGTGCTACAAAGTCCTCTGTACGCATAACACTTTTTGTTAATACGTCAGCAATTTTTATTAAACAAACATCACCGGCATCATGACCGTATGTATCATTGTATTTTTTGAAGTAGTCTATATCAATCATCATCAAACTAAGCTCACCACCGGCACGAGCAAGTGTACCAATAACTTTTACCATTGTTTCATCAAAGTAGCGTCTATTGTAAATACCTGTAAGTCCATCAAGATATACTTTTTTGTTTTCAATTTTCATTAAATAACGTTTAACAACATTCGCCATCATAAGTGAAACAGAGCGTAGTATTGTGATTTCTTCTTCTGTGATAATTTGATCTTGCATTAAACTATCTATTGAGAATAGTCCCCAAAGCTGTCCATCCATAAAGACAGGAATAATAGTCATTGACTTAGCACTGAGTGGTTTTAGTATTTCTTGGTATTTGGGCGGCATTTCAGTTATTGTACCGCTCACAACGTCACCACTGCGGAAAACAGCCATCAAGTCTTGTGTATCTTTTTCGTTTGAAGCTCTGATTTTCTTTGGAATGTTTGATCTATGTTTAGCATAATCGTTTAACCAGCTATACTCACGTGTAAATGTGATTTCTTTTTCATCTTCTTTACTTTGCCAAAGGTGAACACGGTCAACCTCCAGAGATTTTCCTAAAAACTCCAGACCTGCTATAACCGGTTCACGTACCTCTTCCTCTTCGTCAATTTCAAGAAGTATTATAGAGGCTTCGTTAACAGCTTCGAGTAATGTATCACGTTTAGCTATACTTTCAATCATTGTATCTAAACGTTTTTCTATTCCTTTACATGTTAAATGAGAAATAACAATTGCTATAATCATTACAGCTAATATTATTAAACTACCTCTTAATATAAAGAAGAACATACTTCTTTCTGCATCACCTGTTGAGACACCCACTAACATCATACCCACTATATTTCCACTACCATCATAAATTGGAGTAATTCTGGAAAATATAGTAGTATCTATGAAGCTTAGTTGTCCTTCATAAACTCCACCGTTTAATACTATTTCAAGGATTTCATTTTGTGTAGTTGAGCCTGCATTAGAAAGTGCCGGAAATCTTAGTGTTGATGAAATACTTGAACCACCTTCAAATACTGTAATCTCACTTCCTGCACTATCATGTAATAACAGTGCAAATGCACGTTTGTTCATACTATATCCGATAGATATCATACCTAATATATTATCTTCTTCATCTTTTATAGGTGTGCTGGTGCTAATTCTAAGGGGTTCTTGTAATCCCGGAGTAATTGCTGTTACAGTTTCTCCTGTAAGAGCTGTGTTCACATCTGATTGATCTGATATATTATCACCATTGTTATCAATATCATGTGTTCTTAATATTACATTACCTTCTAAATCTACAAGAATACCAAAGTCTAAACCTGATAGTTGCTTTTCTGAATTCATTAATTCCACAAGGGTTGTATAATCATGCTCATTAAATGCAACAATAAAGTCAATATCTTCAGTTAATCTGGCTGCAGATACTCTTGTTCTTTCAGATATATTATCAATAGCTATATCAATTACTGACTTACTGTTTTCGATTTTTTCACTCATAGCATCACTAAGACGAGCATCATAGAAATACAACGACGAAATGAGCACGGATATTCCGCACAACAAAGAGAGTAATATAACTGAAGCCATGACCTTTATACGTATATCGATTTTTTTCATAATTCACCCTTAGTTTTGGGGTTTGTTTAATCGTCTAAATCGAAATCAATCATTGGTGGCGGACTTGATGGTGGTTCTGTCGGAGGTGCTGGCTGCGGAACATCAATAGCGTTTCTTGCAGCTCGTTTAAAACGTACTCTTGATTTTTTTATTTCATCTAAAGCCGCTGCTAAAGCACCTTCGGTTCGTGACATTGCATCGTCTACGTACTCGTTTGCAACACGCCGTATCTCGTTTGATGAAGTCTCTGCATATGAGATCATTTCGTTACTTTTTGCTCTTGAAGCTCTTATAACTTCCTGACTGTCAATTAATTGCCTTGCTTGTTCTTCGGCTGTACGTTTTATTGCTTCTGCTTCACGTTTTGCATTATTTATAAAATCGGCACGTGCATCAAGCAGTCTTTTTGCTTCGGCTATTTCTGTCGGGAACGCTCCTCGTATTTCGTCTAAAATATCCAGTGCTTTATCACGATCTATAACACATTTTTCTGCACCGAGTGGAACTCCCCAAGCCTCTGTTATCATATCATGAAGCATATTGAGCATTTCCGGTATTCTACTGCTCACTTAAACATCATCCCTTCGCTGTCAACTTTTTGTATCACATCTTCTATAATCTCGTGTGGTACAAATGTTTTTAAGTCATCACCGTATCGTGCCATTTCTTTAACTGCCGATGAACTTATATAAGTATACTTTTCGCTGGACGGCATAAAAAGAGTTTCTATCCTTGAGTCTAGTTTTCTATTAATCAATGCTATTTGGAACTCTTTATCAAAATCAGTAACAGCACGTAACCCTTTGATGATAACCTTTGCATTTTTTTGTTGCATGTATTTTACGAGCAACTCTTCTGAAGAATCAACCTCAACATTTTTATATCGTACTACCGAACGTTGTATAAAATCAACTCTTTCATCACGATTAAACAATGGTTTCTTTTCTGAGTTAATCATAACACAAACATAGAGCTTATCAAAGAGCAAAGCTGCACGTCTTATTATGTTTAAGTGACCGAGAGTTATTGGATCAAACGAACCCGGATATACTGCTATATTCATTTTTAACATCAACTTCTTGTGATTTTTATTATCTTAATCTTTCCGTATTTATACTCTTTTTGTAATATGTACGGGGTTTTTATCTCTGATATAAATGCATCACATTTTGATTCACAAATCATTATACCATTAATATTTAGTTTGTCAAACTCTATTATTTTATTTATTGTTTTATTTACAAGAGCTGTATCATATGGCGGGTCTAAGAAAATACAATCATATTTTTCATCATTTTCTAAAAAACGTAAAACTTCACGATTGTATACTTTTGAGTTACTCAAAAACTCACATGTTTTTAGATTTTTGTATATAAGCTTTGTTGCATTTGAGTTAGAATCTACAAAATCAACCGATTCTGCTCCTCTTGATAATGCTTCAATTCCAAACTGACCGGTACCTGCGTATAAATCTAAAAACCTACGCCCTTCAATATCAAATTGAATAATATTAAACACAGCTTCTTTTACCATATCACTTGATGGTTTTATCTCATTATCATTAAGTGTATTTAATTTCCGTCCTCTTGCAGTTCCACTAATAATTCTCATATCATTAATAATCCATTCTCAATTTTTAAATCTTTTATATTACTTTAGCTCTCCAGCATTGTTTTTGATCTTAATTTTCTGTGATATTCAACAACAAATCTATGTGTTTCTTCTTGAATTGTACCAATAAATGCAAATGCAGCAGGATTAGATGCTAAACCGATTTCTTCACCATCCGGAGATACAAGAGCTCTTGTTCTGTGCTTTGCATCCTTTACCATTCCAAAAACAGGGATTTTTACTTTTAAATCTTGTAAAACAGTACGCACTGCTGATGCGTGGTTAACTCCACCATCTATAAGCATCAAATCAGGTAAAATTGAAAACTTATCATCATCAGCAAGATAACGCTTTATACGTCTTGAAACAACTTCTTTCATACTACCATAGTCATCTTGTTTACGTTTTGATCTAATCTTAAAACGTCTGTAATCACGTTTTAGTGGTTTTCCTTTTATGAAAACTGTCATAGACCCAACTATGTCTGACGCTCCGGTGTTTGATATATCATAAGCCTCAATACGTTCTGGCGTTTTCTCAAGTTTTAGAGCATTTTTTAACCATTCTTGTGTTTTAAGCATCTTCTCTTTGTAAAGCTGCGCATGTTCTTCTATGGGTTCTTCCTTAAAGAATTGCTTTTGTTCCAATACCTTGATTGCTTTAATTCTATCACGCAAAACAGCAGCTTGCTCAAACGAAAGATTATTTGACGCTTCTTCCATTTCATTAGTTAATCGTTTGATTAAACTTCCTGTTTTTCCTTGAAAAATATCTATTGCCGCTGCTATCGAGTTTCTATATTCATCGGCTAAATCAGCTCTCTGGCAATAACCCAAACAGTTTCCCATATCATAGTTTAAGCATGGTCTTGTTGTACCGATAATTCGTTTAATATTTTTACCGCAAGTAGGTAATTTTAGTGCTTTACTAACCTCAGCCAAAGCTCTGCGTGTATCAGTTCTGCCTCCAAAAGGCCCAAGATACAACGCTCCATCGTCAACAGGATTTGACACAATCTTAAACTCAGGGTATTCCTTACGTACATCGACTCTAATTACAGGATATCCTTTATCATCACGAAGTTTAACATTATATTTTGGTCGGCACTCTTTTATAAGTGAGTTCTCAAGGAGTAGCGCTTCAAACTCAGATTCAACTACAATAGCATCAAAATCTTCTATCTTTGTAGTCATCGCTTCGGTTTTACCATCATGTTCACGGTTGAAGTAGCTGCTCACACGGTTTTTTAGTCTTGATGCTTTGCCAATATAAAGTACCTCATCAGCCTCATCCTTCATGATATAAACACCGGGGAGCTGTGGTAAGCTTAAAGCTTTTTCTTTTAAATCGTTCATGTTTGTTTCCTGCTAATCACGGGTGACCGGGGACGGTCGCTCCTACATGGATTTTCTTTTATCACGGGCGACCGGGGGACGGTCGCCCCTACATAAATAACATTGCAAGTTAATCATAACTAACGTTTTTACCGATTTCTCTTAGCATTAAAAAGATTGGGAACTGTAAACTATATAGTCCGGTTTTCTTGTCACTGCTTTCTTCTTTATACTTGACTTCAATAACTCTTCCTATAAGTTCATCTTTAATAATCCAAAACTCATCACGTTGTTCATCTGTCATACCGGAGCCTACATTTAAGGAATTAGCTTTATAATCAACTACAAAAGCACCAAGCTTCCCTGCTAATCTACCTGAACCTTCTTCTACTGCAATTACTCTAAGGTCAACAGTATAAAACCTTTTAACTTTTAATATACCATTATGTCTTTTACAGTAATATTTGCTATCCCGATTAAGCATAAGTCCTTCTTTGTCTTCATGTACCATTTTATCTAGTAACTCATCTACAACTGACGGGTCATTACCGGTGTATAATATGTTTACAATAGTTAATGAAGTTATATTAAGTGAATTAATTCTATCCTTTAATTCATATAGCTGAACAAGCCGTTCTTTATATGTAAGCTCGCTCTCCCCTCTTGCAAACTCTAACTTTGGAAGCAAATCAAAAACAACAAACTGCATACAACTTTTATCAGCATCGTCCTGCCCTAATAAACCTGTACCAACTCTAAAGTTTTCATTATCAGATAGTCCATCATTATTTATCCTTACAAGTTCCCCATCCAAAACCCAAGAATCAGGTTCATCAAAAAGCCTGTTAATATCAGTAATAATATGATCTAATCCAACAATTTCCTTACCTTGTCTACTGAAAATCTTACCTTCAAAATATGTACCTCGTACTCCATTTAACTTTTCAGATAAAGAAAACCATTCGCCGTCTTTTAATGGTGATTTTTCAATACTATATGATTGTTGTACTTCCCATTGAGGAATCATCTCCTTACCAAATGCTTTATTAACAGATTTAACATCACACCCTAGTTTTGCACTTTTGGTAATTATAGATGAGTAAAACTTTTTCATTTCTATTTCTTGCTCATCTAAAAATGACCTTATATTTGCTATCACTTCATCACTGCCTGTGTTATTAGCCAGAATATATTCCATCAGCTCAGGAAAGTTCTCAAATCTCATTGTTGCAACTTTGTCAGTGATTTTTGTTATTTTCTTTTCTGAAATACCTGTGACAAAAAATGGATTAAGCAAATATTCCAAATATAAAGTGACTCGCTCTCTGTCTTTGTTGTCTATTAAAATATCTCGTTTTTTTAAGCTTGAGCTTGTGTTTGCGATAAGGTTAAACAAATCCTTAACATATTTATCAGTTATATAATAGTCCATCAAAAATCTCCTCGTATTTAATTAGTTTTATATCTGCGTTTTTTTGTGTTATACAACAAATGTAATTTTTAGATTTATATATCGTTTTATCTAATAAATCATCAGCGATAATTTTTGAAAAATCAGCAACTATTCCCTGTCCTGTTTTTTTAACATAACTTTCTTTGATTGTCCATATTTTTGTAAAATACTCGTTTGGCTTTTTTGATTTTTTGAAACCTTTATACTCATTATCTGTTAATACTCTTTTTGCAACAGTTTCAGATATTGTGGTTATGTGTTGAACATCAACACCAACCTCAATGTCTAAAACAGCACAAGCAACCGCAGTTTTACAATGACTAAGATTAAAGTGTATCTCCGGATAATCAATTAAATAAGGTTTACTGACATTTTCTTTACTATTATATCCAAACTCTACAGCTTCATTAATTCCATATTGCTCTTTTAATGCTAATCTAAGCAGTAAAAACACAGCAATTGAAGCGTTTTGCTCTTTTACAGACTTGTATTTCTGTGCTTTTTCTCGTCTTTGATTTGAGAGCAAGCTATCAACTCTTGTGAAAAAGCTATCACCTAAACAATCAATATCATCAAATACATATAACATTATATTTGCATTATACCATATATCTATGCTACTCTGTGAGTATGAAAATAACCGGTGCAGAAATTATTGTAAATGAGCTTATTAATCAGGGTGTTGAAATTATTTTTGGCTACCCCGGCGGGTATGTTATTGATATTTATGATGCTTTATATAATAACTCAAAAAATATTCAACATATTTTAACTGCACATGAACAAGGAGCGGCTTTTGCTGCTGATGCGTATGCAAGAGTGTCTGGTAAGGTTGGTGTAGTTTTTGCTACAGGAGGGCCCGGTGCAACAAATCTGATTACAGGTATTGCTAATGCATACCTTGACTCTGTACCTGTGGTGTTTATTACAGGTAATGTTGCTGTACCAATGCTTGGACAGGATTCATTTCAAGATATTGATATTATTGGCGTAACATTGCCGATAGTTAAACATAGTTATGTCGTAAGAGATGTAAAAGATTTACAGCAAACACTAACTGATGCATTTAATATTGCACAAAGCGGCAGAAAAGGCCCTGTGCATATTGACATTCCAAAAGATGTTCAAAAAGCAGCGTGTGAGTACATTTCAGAAAATATTAACAAAAACGTTTTAGCTAACAATGATAAAAATAATAAGCATGAAAAACTATTATCAAAAATAAACGAAGCTGTTCAACTTATTTCTAACTGTAAACAACCATATATTTATTGCGGTGGTGGCGTTACAGCATCCGGTACAGGACTTGAGGTTGTTAATCTATCAAAAATACTAAATGCTCCAATAGGTATGAGTATGATGGGTATTGGAGCTGTTCCAAGCTCCTACGAATTAAATCTTGGTATGAGCGGAATGCATGGCAGATATGCTTCAAATATGGCTAAATCTGAAGCAGACCTGATTATAGCACTTGGTATACGTTTTTCTGACAGAGCAACAGGTGCAGCAAGCAAGTATTCAAATAACACAAAGATTATCCACATTGATATAGATAATGCTGAAATAGGTAAAAACATTTATACTGATGTTAGTATCAACGGTGATTTAAAAGAAATATTACCTGTATTACTATCAAAGATTAACGATATTAAAATTGAAACAAACAAAGATTGGTTAAATAAAGTTCAAGAATATAAAACGAAAGACAATCAAGTACAAAATGAAAACTTTTCACCTGGAAATATAATTAGTACAATTAATACTTTTTTTGATGAAGATACTATAGTAACAACAGATGTTGGTCAGCACCAAATGTGGACAGCACAATATTATGGTTTTGAAAAACCCTGTACATTTATAAGCTCAGGTGGACTTGGTGCAATGGGTTATGGAATGGGTGCAGCTATTGGAGCTTGTTTTGCCGCTGATAAAAAGCGAACATTATTAATTACAGGTGATGGAAGTTTTGGTATGAATCTTACTGAGCTTGCAACAGCTGTAACAAACAATCTTCCAATAACGATAATTCTATTAAATAATAACTCTCTTGGAATGGTACGCCAATGGCAGACTTTGTTTTTTAATAAACATTATTCAAATACAACACTGAACCGAAAAACAAACTTCCCAACTCTTGCTAAAGCATTTGGAGCTGATGGTATATCTGTATCAAGTATTGTCGAATTAAAAAAAGCATTAGCAAACTCACCATCAGATAAACCATATTTGATAGAATGTGTTATTAATATTGATGAGCAGGTACTTCCAATGATTCCACCGGGTGCAGGTGTCGCCGGTATGATTTGGAAGTAAATATAAGGAGAGTTATGAACAAGTTTACAGTTGGTATAATAGTTTCAAACCATTTTGGTGTATTAAACCGTGTTGCAGGTTTGTATGCAAAACGTGGGTACAATATTGACAGTCTCGCTGTTGGTGAAACTGAGAATCCCGAGTATTCACGTATGACAATAGTTTCAACAGGTGATGATTATACAAAGAATCAAGTTATAGAACAATTAAAGAAGTTACATGATGTAAAAATGGTTGTATTATTAGACGAAAACAAATCAGTTTCTATAGAGCATATGCTAATAAAGTTAAGGCTTGATAAAAAAAGCAAAACAGAAATCAGTGAGTTTATAAATAGTTATAGTGGAAATGTAATGGATTTTGGCGAAAACTTTATAATTGCAGAAATATCCGGCAGCTCAGAAAAGCTTGAACGTTTTATAACAGAAGCAAAAGAAATCGGCATACTGGAAATATGCCGTTCAGGTTTAATATCATTATCACAAGGCTCTTGTTGACTTCTATGGTAAAAATGCCTGGTATCTATCTTGGAATGTGTAATCACTTACATTATTCCAAAAAATCCATTCATGAAAACCGGCATCGTAAACTGCTTGCATTTGTGCTCTAAACTCATCAGGACCATAAGGTTTCCAAAAACCTTCACCAAGATAATTATCATTAGAACCTTGCAGAAATGGTCTCATTTCTGCTATTGGAACATCAGGATTATTAGTGATAAAATCATCAATATGCCGCCTAAAATGCTGTAAAGTGTTGTAAACAACACCATGCGGTTCTAAAGCTGGCCTTGTAAACAGTACGCCATTTATAAAAGAACCTACACCATTACCCATAGTTGTATTTTGCGGACCTTCATTGGCAAAATGTGATGGATAAATCATCGGAGAAATAGCATCAAGTTGAGGTAAAAGCATCTGTACATCTTGACCTAAAAGTCTCGAATCATTGTTGCTTATTCCTGAAATAGCAAAAATATCAGCAGATACTCTCACACCAACTGCGTGCATAGTATCACGCATAAATCCTGCAAACTCTGCAATAATTGGTGCAAACTCATCCGCATCAGGCAAAACTCTATCACTTAAAGCTCCCGATACCGGAAAACGTACATAGTCAAGTTGAATCTCATCAAATCCCATTTTTGCAGCTTCTAAACCAATTTGTGCTATATACTCCCAATTAGCCTTGTTAAACGGATTTAACCACCTTATGTCAGCGGCATCTCGCCAAACATTACCATTTCTATGCTGTATTGCATTTTGTGGCTGCCTTACTGTTCCAATTGGGTCTTTAAAACAAACAATTCGTGCGATTGTATAAATGTCGAGGCTTTTTAACTCCGTTACCAAATTAGTATGATCTTGAATTACATTTGTTTCCATCTCGGGACGCCATGCTGCGAAATCATCATTAGACAAATGAATTACTTGACCTGCTTCATTTTTTACATCAAGGACAATAGCATTTAGTGTTGTATTTTCGAGCATTTCTAAATGTATCTTCATTTGCTCTCTGTCTTGATAATGAGCGGCACCAACCCAAATACCACGCACTTGAACCCGTGGCGGTAAATCAGGTAACACAGGATCCGGTGAAGCTGATGGTGTTGGTGTAGAAGTGTTAAATAAATCATCTGTTGGAGACGGGTCAACATCCGGAGATAATATACTGCGACCCGGGGCATCAGCCATACCCTGTGAAAACAACACAACAGTTGTTAATGCAAAAGCAATAACTATAACAATTGAAAACACAGGGATTCTCTTTTTTGTTTTATTATTTTTTTTATTATATTTTCGCATATGACAATAATAACATATTCTCTTGATTATTTCAATTATCTATGCTAAATTAGAATATGGTTTTTATATTTACCATGTTTTTTATATGGAGGTGTTAATTTATGAGTGCACATAAAATCGATAATAGTTTGGATAGGTTTTCTGAAGACACTATAGCTCTTGAACTAATGGAGTTCACAATGGCAGGTAATTCTTTTGGTATCAATGTTGCGAAAGTCACAGAAATTATGCGTGCTGTTAAGATTACACCGATGACACTATCGCACCCATGTATCGACGGTGTATTTAAGCCGCGTGGTCATCTTATAACGGTAATAAATCTCCCAAGATATATGGCTCTTGCCGAGAATGAGAATCCTGAGAGTGACATGTTTATGCTGACGAACTTTGATAATGTAAATGCTGCATTTTTAGTTCATACAGTCGAAGGTATGCATCGTATTAAATGGAGTAATGTAGAAAGACCATCATCAATTATTTATGGAGCAGATGATAGTGTTATTACAGGCACAACAAAAATTGATGATCGTATTATCACAATAATTGATTTTGAAAAAGTTTTGTATGATATTAATCCTGAAACCGGTTTACAGATTTCAGAAGTTCATCGTATGGGTGAACGTGATAATTGTCAAAAACCGGTTGTAGTTGTTGAAGACTCAGTATTTTTACGCCGTATGTTATTACAATCACTCGAAGCAGCAGGTTATACAAACATAAAAGAGTTTGATAATGGTCAAGATGCTTGGGATTACCTTACAAAATGTCGTAAGGAAACATCAGATAATTTAACACCAATTGAGAAAAAAGTCTCAATAATTATTACTGATATTGAAATGCCTCGTATGGACGGTCATCATCTTACAAAGCTAATAAAAAGTGATAATGTATTATCAAAAATACCTGTTATTGTATTCTCAAGTTTAATTGACGAAACACAAAAACATCGAGGTGAAAAACTCGGAGTTAACGCTCACCTTTCAAAACCGCAGATTGGCAAACTAGTTAGCACCATCGACGAGTGGATACTATAGGGTCTATTCCCTACTCCCTACTCCCTACTCCCTACTCCCTACTTTCTCAGCTATTCCTTCGGCGTCTAGTGAGAACATCTTCATAAGCTCTTCAATAGTAGCAGGTGGAATGATTGCTTGACCAATATTTAATGGAATAATCTGTTTGTTTAAACCGGCATTTGAGAAATCAAGTGCCAGTTTTGATGCAAAAGAACCGTTTGAAACACATTCTTCAATAACAAAGACTTTATTAACATCACCAATTAGCTCTGACAATAGATTTATAGAAACATCACTTATCTCAATTATTTTAATCACACTTACATCAATATTTTTTTCTGCTAATAAATCAGCAGCTTTAACAGCGTTTTCAACAAGTCTGCCATAAGTAATTAAAACAGCATCCTTCCCTTTTCTGATTAAAGTCGGTTTATATGGAGCACCTTCAGACGGAAAATATTCACAACCTCCACGAGGATAACGAATAACAACAGGTCCTGTACACTCGGTAATAGCATAACGTAACATATGCCCTATTTCAGACACGGAAGATGGACATAAAATCTTGATATTTGGCATTTGCAGGAATATTCCTACATCAAAAACTCCCTGATGAGTTTTTCCATCGTCAGCAACAAAACCCGCACGGTCAATTGCAAATACAACATGTTGATTTGTAAGACATACATCGTGAAGCACCATATCATAAGCACGTTGAATAAATGTCGCATAAATTGCACAGACAGGCTTCATTCCTTGTTTTGCCATTCCTCCTGCCATAGTTACAGCGTGACCCTCTGCAATTCCAACATCAAAAAATCTATCAGGAAATAACTCTGCAAACTCATCAAGTCCTGTACCGGATTGCATTGCTGCTGTTATTGCACAAACCTTTTCATCTTCAGATGCCAGTTTTATTAATTCATCTCCAAGTGCTGCTCCAAATGTTTTTGACGGAGGTTCACTTGGTTCACCATTTTTTATATCAAAACATGGAACTCCATGGAACATTTCAGGTTTTTCTTCAGCAAACTTGTAACCTTTTCCTTTTGTTGTGACTAAATGAATAAGAGTAGGTTTTGACATATCTCTTGCTATTTTCAGAAGTTTACAAACCTCTTTAATATTGTGTCCGTCAGCAGGTCCAAGATATACAAATCCCATATTTTCAAACATACTGAGTGGTAAAAGTGCTTCCTTAATACCTGTTTTCATTTTTCTTAGTGAACGATCAATTTTCTTACCAAAATATGGTATTTTCGCTATTGTTTTACGATAAACTTTTTTAAATGATAAATAATATCGACGAACTCGCAAACGTGATAAATGCATAGCAAGACCGCCAACATTTTCTGTTATCGACATCTCATTGTCATTTAAAATTACAATCAATGGCTCTTCGCTTTGACCGGCGTCTGATAATCCTTCATAAGCAAGCCCGCCTGTTAATGCTCCATCACCAATTAGAGCAATAACTGAGTGTTTTTCTCCCATTGCTGTTCTCGCTCTCGCCATTCCAAGAGCCACCGAAACTGATGTAGAGGCATGCCCTGATATAAATGCATCATGTTCACTTTCATCCGGATCAGGGAAACCTGACACGCCATATATACCGCGCAGATTCTTAAACTTATCCGCTCTGCCTGTTAGTATCTTATGAGGGTAACACTGATGACCAACATCAAATATTAATCTATCGAAATATGTATTAAAAACATTATGTATAGCCACTGTGATTTCAACTACTCCAAGATTTGAAGCAAGATGTCCACCTGTTTTTGATACATGAGTTAGTAAAAAAGCACGCAAATCTTCACACAAATCGTAAAGCTCTGCAATACTCATATTTTTTATATCTTCACTTGATCTAAACCTGCTGGTACTTTCCATAATGCACATTATCTTAACATATATTGTCAACAAAATCAAGGAAAATACAAGCTGATTGTAACTTTTTAGCCATCTCCTGATGTGTCGCCATCTCCTGTGCCTGTGTTGTCCGGATATGATGAGTCATCATCTGATGGTGGAGGAGCTTCAGGTACCATTGTGCCAATTAGAATAATTCTGTCCTGCACTCGATAAGTATCTCTTGAGATTCTATCTCTGCTTATTAGTTCACCATCAGCCGAATAATGTCTACGCCATGTTTCTACAGTATATCCGGTTGACCCTGAGTCAAATACAACTCTGGTACCAATTGGTAATGTATCATCTTCACGTTCAATTATTTGGAAAGGTTTGGTTTCAATAAGATTATCTTGATACTCATCTTCACGATAGTCTTCAATTATAAAAGTTGAACCATCAAAATTTGTACCGATATATTTAACGGTTACTCTATTGCTGGAAACAGAAACTTCAATTCTTACCGGGAAGTCCGTATTGTTTTTGAATTTGAAGTCAATATTCCCCCATGCAATAGTTGCATCTAATCCTAATGGAAGATAACTAATTGTCATACCATGAGGTCTTCTCTCAACTACTTCAAGTTGCGTAAATAAAATAGCTGCGTACATTGTAGAAGAAACTTGACATATTCCTCCTCCTATTTCATCAACCAGACGTCCATGAACAAATGCACCCGCTTCTTTAAAGCCTCTTTCTTCGGTTCGACGACCAACAGTAGTGTTATATGAGAATACTTCACCTGGTTGGAGTACTGTGCCATTTATGAAGCCTGCTGCAAGTGTGATATTATTAATTCTGTTACTAACCCATGCCATTGTTGTTGTTCTCTCGCTTAAAACATCACGGAATATCATTGCATCAATTTCTTCTTTTGTAAACTCCGGATATAAAGTATATATCGGTATATGCAAAACATCACCCGGAACTGCACTGCGAATCATTTCTTCTGCTGCCACAAGGTCAAATGTTCTACCTTCTGAGCTTAGTGTACCACTCATTATTTCAGAATCATAATATGATGATACAGCATCAATATGTATAAAATCATGTAAATATTGTAAATTAAAATTATCTGCTTCTTTGTGTTCCGGAATATAATTTACTGATAAATGTTCATTTTTTTCTATTGCATTATTGAAAGTATGTATTACAAGGTTAAATACATCTTTTTCATCAGCCATTTCAAATAATGTACCTTTTAAAATTGTTATTGCATCATCATCCACATCGAGATTACTATCAAACAAAGTAGCATTAAAGTTAGTTGTGTATGTCTCTGCAAGTTCATGAATAATACTATCATCAAAGTTTGGAGTGCTTAAATCCCAAAGCTCAACTCGTTCAAACAATAGACTTATGTATGTTTGTGCATTTTCCCAAAACGTACCTTCTCTGCCATAATCAAATGCCTGAACTGCTGCTTCTTCTGCATTTAATTGTAATCCAACTTCAATTCCTGTTACAGAAAAACTACTATCATCCGGAAATAAGAGTGTAACTGCTATATCATCTGCACTACTTTCATAACCCTCGTCAATAAGTTTTTGAGTTGCTTCATCTAATGATAATCCTGATAGATTAATACCTTCTGCCCATATATTTGGAAATACAGTATCTAAAGAGTCAACATAGTACCCTAATGATATTACCAGAGCTATTACTCCCACCAAAATAATAGATATAATTATTATTGTTGTTCTGATAGCAATTTTTCCTTTAGAAACCGGTTTCTTTTCTTTCTTTTTTGTATCTTTTTCAGAGCTTGTAGGATACTCAATCCCATTTTTAGCATCCACAACATTACCATTAATAATCACACTATTTTCTTTTCTTCTTTTTTTATTGCTATTGCTAACTAATCTCACGCTTTTTTACTCCTATTGTTAATACCAATCATGTGGTGTATAAAATCATTATAGTAACTCGTTACGCCCTACAAGTCTTCTTCCGCCAAATAAACCTGCTGCTACAGGACGTTTATCAAATAAAGTCATTTGTGTTTCTTCTGCTATTGATTCAGTTTTCCAAGGTTTACTTATTTGTGTTCTTTGTTTTGTTTGTGCATCCAGTAACTCACCTATAAGTTTACTTGAAACAAGAAAACCTTTTGGAGTAAACCTCCATCGACCTTCTTTAAATACTACCCAACCCTGTTTTTCATAATTATACAGGTATTCAAGAACAAAGTCCATTTTTAATCTATAAATATTATAGTATTCTTCTTCAGAAATACCATGTGTTGTTCTTAATCTTAGCATCAAGTACTCACCGGCATTCTCAAAGTCGGACATTTCTTCATCATGCTCAACTATACGTTTCCCCTGCCCAATTTGATCAATATACTCTTCTACATCCTCTGTAAAGCTATATCTGCATTGACCAACATAAGAGTGTGCGCCCGGCCCAAAACCTATATACTCATCACCAAGCCAATATTTTAAGTTGTGCTTTGATTCATAACCTCGTCTTGCAAAGTTTGATATTTCGTATTGTCTATAACCAAATCTTGCTAAAACATCAACAGCATACAGATACATACCTGCTTGGATATCTTCATCAGGAAGAAACGGTGAATCTTTGTAATTATATAGTTCTGTTCCCTCTTCAATTTTTAAACTGTAGCATGAAATATGCTCTGCTTTTAAACCTGCTACACGCCCAAGTGTTTGTGCCCATGCTTCACGATCTTGTGATGGAAGTCCATAGATTATGTCTAAACTAAGATTTTTAAATCCTGCTTGTCTTGCAAACTTAAATGTTTCTTCTGTATCAGAAAATGTATGTGTCCGGCCAAGATTTTTTAAAGTATTATCATCAACGCATTGAACACCTATTGATAATCTGTTAAAGCCTGCACGCCTGAGTTTTATTAATTCTTCTTTTGTGATACTACCCGGATTTACTTCTGCTGTTATCTCTGAATCTAACAAAACATGTCCGCTCTTTTTTAATGCATCTAAAATATCTATAAGTCTTGATGTACCAAAATGACTTGGTGTACCACCGCCAAAATAAACAGAATCAATCAAATATCCGTCAAGTTGTGCAGAATATTCTTCAATATGTCTAATAACCGCTGTCTTGTATGCAGGTATTAATCTATCTCCACCATCAAAACCTGATAAAGAATAGAAGTTACAATACGCACATTTTTTCTTACAAAACGGAATATGAACATATATTCCGACCTTTTTTTCCATAGTTTTGTTTCCTCAACTTTGGATTATACCAAATATTACTAAATTTTTCAACACTTCGTTGAATTTTTGTAAAATAACCTTTGATTTTTTGACGAAATAAGTATATACTTGTTCCGCATTAAATAATAATTATTCGGAGGTATATACTTATGGGTTTCAAAATTGGCATAACTGGCTTTGGTAGAATCGGAAGATTGGTCTTTAGAGCAGCTTTCGAAAGAGGTATTGAGATAGCGGCTATTAACGATCCGTTTATGTCGCCTGAGTATATGGCATATATGCTCAAATACGATACACTACACGGCAGATTTCATCATGATGTTTCATTCACAGATGATTCACTCATTGTTGATGGAAAATCTGTTCATTGTTTTGCTGTTCGCGAAGCAGATCAAATTGCATGGCCCTCAAAAGGTGTTGAGTACCTTGTGGATGCAACAGGTGTATTTACAAAAAAGGATAAAGCACAGCTTCACTTAAACGCAGGTGTAAAAAAAGTAATTATCACATCACCAACAACTGATATTCCAATGTTCGTAATGGGTGTTAATGAAGACAAATATGATAAATCAATGGATTTAATATCAAATGCTTCATGCACAACAAACTGTCTTGCACCACTGGCAAAAGTTCTTAACGACAAGTGGGGTATTGAATCAGGACTTATGACAACAGTACATGCAACTACAGCAACACAACTCACAGTTGACGGCGTATCAAACAAAGACTGGCGTGGTGGCAGAGCAGCATCAGGTAACATTATCCCATCATCAACCGGTGCAGCAAAAGCAGTTGGCGTAGTAATTCCTGAATTAAACGGTAAACTTACAGGTATGTCAATGCGTGTTCCAACTCTTAACGTTTCTGTTGTTGATCTAACAGTTAATCTTAAAAAACCTGCCAAATATGATGAGATTTGTGCAGAAATGAAGCGTGCATCACAAAATGAGCTAAAAGGCATTTTGGATTATACTGAGGAAGCAGTTGTTTCTTCCGACTTTAACGGAGATATACACACATCAATCTTCGATGCAACAGCAGGTATTCAACTAAATGACACATTTGTAAAGGTACTTGCATGGTATGATAATGAATGGGCATATTCAAACAAAGTGCTTGATTTAGCATTACATGCATATAAGGTGGATAATGCGTAAGACAAAAATTGTAGCAACATTAGGTCCTGCAACAGATAGTCCTGAGATACTTAGGGAGCTTCTTAAAGCCGGGCTTGATGTTGCGCGCTTTAACTTTTCACATGGTACACACGAAGAACATATAGTCCGTATAAATGCACTACGTCAAGCTTGTAAAGATACAGGCATAACTGTTGCGTTTCTTGCTGATACAAAAGGGCCTGAAGTTCGACTTGGTACCTTCGAAAACAACAAAGCCGAGTTAGTATGCGGTGATTCGTTTACGTTAACAACCAATGACATTACCGGCAATTCCATGCGTGCAGGTGTTACATATAAGAAATTACCTGATGAAGTAAAAACCGGTACACGAATTTTACTCGACGATGGTCTTATAGAGCTTGTTGTTGAGTCAATAACAGGCACAAACATAAACGCTCGTATTGTAAACGGTGGAATTATCTCAAACCGAAAGAGTGTAAATGTGCCGTCTGTTAACTTAAACATTCCTTATCTATGTCCAAAAGACAGAGCAGATTTACGTTTTATTGTCGAAAATGATTTTGACATGATTGCTGCATCATTTGTACGTTCTGCAGAAGATATCAAGCAGATACAAAACGAGCTCTACCGTATTGATAGTAGCAATAAAATCAAAATTATCGCAAAGATTGAAGATTCTGAAGGCGTAGCAAATATTGATTCTATAATTCAGGCTAGTGATGGAATTATGATTGCTCGCGGTGATCTGGGCGTAGAGCTTGAATACGAGGAATTACCCGTTATTCAAAAGGATTTAATAAGACGCACATTGATTCAAGGTAAACCTGCTATAACAGCAACCCAAATGCTTGAGTCAATGATTGTGAACCCACGTCCAACAAGAGCAGAAGCATCAGACGTTGCTAACGCAATTTATGATGGAACAAGTGCAGTTATGCTCTCAGGTGAAACAGCAGTTGGTAAATATCCTGTTGAAGCTCTTGCTGCAATGGCAAAGGTTGCTGAGCGAATTGAAAAATCTATTGATTATAAAGAACGCTTCCGCTCAACTGAGCATTATTCAGAAGCTACAATAACAAATGCAATTTCACACGCTACTGTAACAACAGCTCATGATTTAAATGCATCCGCAATTCTAACCGTATCGCTTTCCGGTACAACCGCTCAAAACGTATCAAAATATCGTCCAACCTGTCCTATAATAGCATGCACTCCTTGCCCTGTTGTAAGGAGACAACTTCAATTAAACTGGGGTATACTCCCGCTTATTACCAAAGAAGAAACAGATACAACCGCTCTTTTTAATCATGCTGTTCAAACTGCATTAGATGCAGGTTGTATAAATGAGGGTGAGCTTGTTGTTCTGACCGCAGGTGTTCCTGTAGGTCACTCAGGTACAACAAACATGCTTAAAGTACATGTTGTAGGCGAAAAAATCTTGGTGTAAAACAATTCATAAGTTGTTTTATCATATTTCTCTTTCATAATTGCCCTTCGCAATAAACTCTCTGCTGTAACAAGCAGAGAGTTTATCTATATAATTTTTTAGTTCTGTCTTTGTTTTATTTGTACAAATCAAAGCTGACAGAGAATATCATACCACCTGATTTTCGGGGTTTTGCACCTACAGAAGCACCTAAATCTGTAACAGTATCTTTTACAATAGCAAGACCTAAACCACTACCACCGGCATCACGTGAACGAGCTTTATCAACTCTATAAAATCTATCAAAAATATGAGGTAAATCTTCGTCGGGAACACCAACTCCCCTGTCCATTATATCTAATACTACTTTATCATTAATTACATATAATCTAACAAACACACTACCATTTGGTTGGTTATATTTAATAGCATTTTCTACAAGATTAAATACAATATGATTTACTGCATCCTCTGTGGTACGAATAAAACAACCCTCTGCAAGTTGACCTTTTACTTTAATACCCATACTGTCAGCAAGAGGTCTTAACATTCTTAGAGTCTCTGATACTGCTTCTTTCATATCGACTTTGATTAGTTCATCTTCTATATGACTATCAAGACGAGTAAGTGTCATAAGCCTATCTGTTGTTCTTGATAATCTATCCGCTTCCATACCAATGTCTTTAAGAAACTCGTGCAATGTATCATTATCTATATCTTCATTTTGTAAAATGCTGTCTGTTAATAATTTTATTGTAGCAAGTGGTGTTTTAAGCTCGTGTGAAGCATCCGCAACAAATCGCCGCCTGACTTCATCTGTTTCTCTTAATCTACCGGTTAGGCTATTAAACTCGTCACTTAATAAACCCAGCTCGTCACTGCCTTTCATATTTATCATATAACTGTATTCACCCTCACGCACTGATTTAACAGCATTTGTGATACTTTTAACACGCCGCATAACGGATAATACAATAAGTGTAACAATAACTATTGAAATAACAACAACAACAATAGAAATATTTTGTATTGTATTTTGCATTTCTATAAGTAATGTACCTTGATCAGCATCATCTTCATGATAGTAGACAACACCGATTGCAACACCTCTGCTCATAATCGGTCTAAATGCACTACTGCTAAAAGTTGCATCTCTAAACCTTGAGTAAAAAATATCATTACCTTCAAGTGCTGTTTTTATATGGTCAATTGGAAAGTTAACACTTGTTGAACGACCTGACGGGTCATACAATACCATACCTTCATCATCAGTTATGACTATATGTGAACTGCCGGCTATATCAAGCTGTGTAACAACTGCTGTAATTCTCTCTTCATCCTCATGTGTCAGTGAATCAAATGTTTCTTCAAGATGGGTTGCAATGAGTTCAGCTTGACTTTGAACAGATAACCTTTTTGTCGCAAAAACAATATCACGTGATTCTAATAAGAAATACGTGTTTATAAGTACAAGCACAATTGCAACAACAGCAAAATGAGTTAGTGCAAACTTTGTTCGTATACTGCTAAAGAACATTAGCTTTCTAACAGATGGTTTTTCTTTTTGTTTTTGTTTTTTTGATTCTTTACCCCCTGATATAATAACCAACTCCCCACTTAGTCATTATATAATCGGGTTGAGCAGGGTCTTCTTCTAACTTTTCTCTAAGCCTGCGAATATGGACATCTACAGTTCTTATGTCCCCATGATGCTCATATCCCCAGACTATGTTAAGCAAATTTTCCCTACTGTATACACGACCCGGTGTTTTTGCTAAAAGTTCAAAAACGTCAAACTCTTTCACAGTGAGTTCTATTTGTTTGTCATTTTTTAACACAATACGTTTCTCAGTGTCTATGATTACATCGCCAATTGTAAGGGTTGCTCCGGTTACACTGCTCACCAGAGCACTACGTCTTAGTAAAGCTCTAATGCGAGCTTTAAGTTCTAAAATATTAAAAGGTTTTGTGATATAGTCATCAGCTCCATGCTCAAATCCAATAACTTTATCCATATCCTCACTACGTGCAGTTAGCATTATTATTGGTATAGTTGAAAAATCACGTATACGCATACATGCTTCAAGCCCGTCAAGCTCCGGCATCATAACATCAAGTATAATTAAATCATAACTGCCGCTTCGTGCAAGTTCAACAGCTTCATACCCATCATAAGCAGTATCAACTTGATAGCCTTCATTTTCAAGGTTAAACTTTATACCTTTTACTAAAAGTTTTTCGTCATCAACTACTAATATTTTCATATATATGTTCCTTGTGAATATTATCCTACAGTTATCAGGTCACTAATTGCTTCATATCTTTTTTCACCAATACCTGATACCTGCCTTAACTCTTCTATTGTTTGAAAATCTCCGTGTTGCCGTCTATAATCAACTATTCGTGTTGCCAGTGTTGCACCAATCCCCGGTAAATCAGTCAGTTCCCCTTGTGTGGCAAGGTTAATGTTAATTTTTCCATCTCCACCTTTTGCTAACCCGGTATTAGTACCTTGCTCCGTTTGATTGTTGTTTACATGGTGTTCGTTGGTGTTTGCTGTTGTTTGGTTTTCTGTGTTTTTGCTTTGCTGTTCAGCTTGCGTATTGTTTTGTGTTGTAATTGTCAATCCGCTTTGTGTATCATTTGTTTGTCCGTGTACTGCCATTACATTCACTGAGTTTTGGTTTCTGCCTGTAAAATATCCTCCCATAAAACAAATAAATGCAAGTGTTAATGCGATGATTGTGAGTTCTAAACGTCTTAGTCTCATAATTAATTCCCCTCCTTTGATTACACTAAAGTGTGAAAAGTCTGAATTTGAGGGGGTGTAAGTTGTAAATCATCTACATATTACAATTTACCCTTACAATACTATCACATCCAAAACAAAATTGATACAAGATTGTGCAAATTCTTGTAGCAATTTTGGTGGGTGGGTTTATGGTTGATGCATCCGGTTTATATTTTTTTGAAATGTGTAGTAACAGTACTGGGGTTTATTCCTTGATTTCACATCTGATTATCCAATGCAACTAAGAACCAATATTGAAGCTTAGTTATGACTTTGAGATTTTTGCTTCTTATTGGTTTTGTAATTCAGCTATTTGTTTATGAAGTTCTATAAGCTCTGTTTTTGTATCAATTAATTCTGCTTTTGAGCCAGCAAGCTCGGCGTCTTTCTCTAAAAGCTCTGCTTTCGAGCCAGCAAGCTCGGCATCTTTCTCAGCAAGCTCTGCTTTCGAGCCAGCAAGCTCGGCATCTTTCTCAGCAAGCTCTGCTTTCGAGCCAGCAAGCTCTGCATCTTTCTCAGCGAGCTTTTCTTTTGCTATTTTTAACTCGCGTTCATAGAAAAGTCGATTACTATCATGATCTGTTTGCCATTTGCGTCGACTCATATTTATTGCTCGCATACGGTCATCCTGACTTATTGAAGCTAATAATGATCCTGCCATTCCTATCTCTCCCTTCTTTTCCAAAACCTTGTTTATTATATCACGTTTTGATCGGTCTCCTGAATATCTTAAAAATGTTGACCACATCTCTATTGGAGACATCTCATCTACCGGTTTGCTTAATACATCATCAAGTTTACCAAGTTCTATTATAGTTAAGTGTATTTGGTCACTAATTTGTGTTCCGTCTTCTGTGCGTAAAGATGCTTCCGAAATGTATTCTTTTTTTGTGAAAATGTTTTGCATACAGAATGTTATCTGGTAAGTACGCACGAGATTGTCATACTCTACGCCTTTTGATTTTTGTGATGAATGTAAGTCTGTTAGATAATAAACTGATTTATTGACTAACATCTTACGCCCGCCATCAAGACCTGCTAGTCTAGAGCCTTGCATTTCAACATCTACTTGTGAACCGTCATCAATAACACAGTTTAAATCTAATCGTACATTCTTTTCTTCTGTGGAAATAGAATGTAACTCGTTATTGCGTATTTCTACATCTGTGACTTTGCGATGAATAAATGTTGATACTAAATCCATTAGTGCGGGTTTTGCTTCCGGGTGCGTTAGGACTGATTTTAGAACATAATCCTCCGACATCGGAAGAATATCTTCATGAAGTGGTAAAATTGCCATTGCTTGTGTTTCCTTTCTGATTATATAGTTATTTTATTGTTTTTTCAAGCAAAACATATATTTGCAGCTGTTTGTAGCTGTACCCTACCACAAAGCTTTTCTACAAATCAATACACGTTTGAGAGGTCTAAAATGTAGATAAAAAAAGTAATCCCCATTGGGGCAGAGTGGGTTCGAGGTTCTTAATATTTACAGTAAACGCAAAATGTAGAAAACTCACACTATTTTTCTACGTTTTCTACATTATTTTCACAGGAAATATTTTTGATAAATAGTTGTTTTTGTTTGGTTTTTGCAACCCCCCCTCTCACACATACTCAATCTGCTCATAATAATCAACATCGTAGTAGCCAAGCTTACGGTAAATGCTACGTGAGGCAGGGTTGTTTGCATCAGCAAACAAACAGCAAAACTTCTTGCCATTATTTAACCGTGACTGTGAAAGCTCTGCAACAACTGATGTTGCATATCCTCGACCACGAAAAAGTGGTGGAGTGTACACCCAAGTTATCACCGCACCATTTGGAGTGTCACGCCCATGAACAGCCTGAGCAACCGGCACTTTGTCAACCCAGATAAAATGCGTATTTTTATCAATCCGTGTTTTGATACGTTCCTGATTATCTGCAAGAGAAAACGCAGGTAGGTGGCAATCAACACAAAAAGCCTGCTCCCAAAGTGGAACATAAGATAAATCATCTTCTGTAAGTAATCTGCTTGAACCCAAAGCTTTTTCATAAGCATTAAGCTTATCAAGCCTCATTAAAACCATTGATAGAATGCGTTTTTTTTGCTGCATAGGTTTTGAAATATTTTGTAAAAAATTATCAGTAAAATCACGAGCTAGTTTTGTTTTCGCAAAAACTCCGGGAGGTGCAAAATTAATACGTGATAATTCATCAGTCAAAAACTTAATACAGTCACTATTATACTCATCTGTGGGAGCAGAAAGAACAATGTTAAACGGTTTTGTACAAAGAGCTGTGAGTTGAATCGTACCAAACTCATCAGTTATAGTGCTCATAAGCCACTCGGAGGTATCAGAGGGGTCAGTGTTAGAGATTATGCTAATAGGTAAATTATTTTCAGCCTCTTTTTCAAGCAGAAGTGAAAGTACATCTTCCTTATATTTTTCAAGATTTCTGTAACGGTTAAATTGCATTTTCATAAAACATATTGTACAATACAAGAATGAAAAAAGATATAATGACATCAAAAATAAAAGCTGTTGTTCTTGCAGCAGGTAAAGGAACAAGACTTCACTCAGAAAAAAGCGATTTGCCAAAAGTTATGAGAGAAGCCTGTGGAAAACCACTCCTTTGGTATGTACTAGAAGCTTTATCGTTTATAGAAAAAGATGATATTATTATAGTAGTCGGCTACAAAAAAGACAGCATTGTAGATCGTTTTAGTGGATACACATATGCTGTGCAAAGTGAACAGCTAGGCACCGGTCATGCAGTGATGGCAGCAAGAGAAGAACTAGAAAACCATAATGGAGTAATGCTGCTTTGTTATGGAGATATGCCTGCAATTAAACGAAATATTTATGAAGAATTGTTAAAAACGCATTTTGAAAATAAAAATGATTGCACACTACTTACCAGCACATCAGACCTTGATATGTCATTTGGAAGAATTGTACGAGATGAAGATGGCGACTTTGTACATGTTGTTGAGGAAAAAGACTGCACACCGGATGAACTTAAAATTACAGAGCTTAACACCGGAGTATATGTATTTGACACACAAAAACTATTAAAAGCATTAAAAAAGCTAAAGAATAACAACTCGCAAGGGGAGTACTATATAACGGATGCACCGGCTATAATGAAATCTTTAGGTGCAAAAATAGGAATATGCTTTAAAAATCTTGGAAATGATATAATAGGGGTAAACACAAAAGAGCAACTAAAAATTGTTGAGGAAATGCTAAAGGAGGAGTAATAAAATGGCAGATAACAATTTAGACTACAAAGTAATCAAAGAAGTTCTTAGTCAAGAAGAAAACAGTAATAAAAAACCAAAAAAGAAAAAAGCCAAAGCTATAACAAAAATGCCAACGATTTTGGCACTTCTGGCATGGGCACTTTTAGCAACTATTTGGGTTATGGTTGACCAGGCTTCACCGGGCAGAGATATGATATTTTTCACTTCATTTTTTGGAACCGGTGCAACTAATGCTCGTTGGGATAGAACACTAATAAATATTTCATATATTCTGTTAATTGTTGCTATAGGTTCATGTGTTTTATCTCTGTTGTTAAACTTCTATAATAAGTATAAATACAAGGAAAAACTAAGATTCTCTTCGTTTTTTGTCAGCAGTGTTGCAGTTATTGTTTTTGTAACATTTTTAATGAACTTTTCATCAATCATTGGCAGATGGTAAGTACTTTTTTACCTAAAAATAAAAAAGATTTATATATTTTTAAATTATTTTTTACACATTTGTGTCTACATATCCATGTTAAAATGTAGAAAAGTAACACTAATTATACACAGAATCTACAAATAATTGTGTATAATGACCTTTAAAAACACTGAAATTGCAATAAAAACTTGTTGACAATAAAAAATATGACTGTATAATCAAAGCCTAAGGTAAAACCTTAGAAAAAATATATCCTTGCTCCCGGCGCGACCGGGGGCCAAACAGCTCTCAATAACAAAAAATCTACAACTGAGAGCTTAGACCGAAAGGAGGTGAAACCGGCATGACAAAGAAATCCGCAAAATACGAGCTGATGTATATCATTGACCTTGACATCGGCGAAGAACAAATCGCAGCTATGGTAGAGAAGTTTAAAACACTTATCGAAACGAGCGGCACAGTGGATGAACTTGACACAATTGGTAAGAAAAAATTAGCATATCTTATAAATGACAAACCCGAGGGGTATTATGTACTCGTCAAGTTCACATCACCACCGGAGTTTCCGGCAGAGCTTGACCGAGTTCTCAAAATTACAGACGGTATAATGCGTTGGCTAATTACTGTCATAGAATAAGGAGAACAAAATAATGAATCAGATCGTACTAATGGGCAGGCTCACACGTGACCCCGAACTTCGCGAAACCCCGGGAGGAACACCAGTAGCATCATTCTCTCTTGCTGTTGATAGAGGGTTTACACCCAAAGACGGCGGCGAAAGACAAACAGACTTTATTGATTGCATAGCATGGCAACAAAGAGCACAGTTTGTATCAAGGTATTTCGCAAAAGGTCAAATGATGGCGTTAACAGGGAGACTTCAAATTCGTGATTGGACGGACAAAGAAGGCAACAAACGAAAAAAAGCAGAAGTTGTAGCAGATAATATTTACTTCACAGAGAGCAAAAAAAGCAGAGATGGAAGTAAAGATAGTGGTTCTAAAGACGACTATTCTGAAGCTTACAACACCCCGGTAGAAAGCTCGGATTTTGCAGAGCTGGATATGGATGACGGAGAACTTCCGTTTTAAGTAAAAAGGAGTAATAAGTTTTGACAAACGATAGAAACGACAGAGATTCAAGACCACAAAAGCACAAACGCAGAAAAGTATGTCAGTTTTGTGCTGACAAGGTTCAAGACATCGACTATAAAGATGTAAACAGACTTCGTAAATGTGTATCAGAGCGTAGCAAGATATTGCCACGCAGAACAACAGGAGTATGTGCAAAACACCAAAGATGTCTTATGATTGCAATTAAACGTGCACGTCAAATCGCTTTATTACCGTATGTATCAGATTAAGGATTAACTGAAAATACATAAATAAATAGAGTGAAAAAAGGGGAGGCTGTTGCAAAACATGTGTAATGCAACAGCTTCTTTTATATTAAACATACGCTTTTAGTGCTTTTGCGAGTTGGTCAGGGCATGAGGTTGCTTTATTACCACACTTTAATCCTTCAAATTGCTCAATTATATCACTGGCTTTTTGACCTACTACTAACTTTGATATTCCAAGTAAATTACCGGGACATCCACCATCAAAATCAACTGATTTTATAATCCCATCCTCAACATCAAACTTGATATTTCTTGCACATATTCCCCTTGGTTTATAATCAACTGTCATTATATCAATTACCTTTCATACTCCTACCCTTTATAGCTGCCTTTAAGCTCTACGGTTCTGTTAAACACAAGGTTATTTGGTTTTGAATCCTTGTTATCTACTGTAAAATAACCAAGACGTAAAAACTGATAACTATTTGGAGCTTCTGCACTTTCTAACATTATTTCAGCTTTACAATCTGATAAAATCTCCAGAGAATATGGGTTTATTAATGTTGTAAAATCCTTATCACTAGCATCAGGATATGGGTCTGTAAAGAGATTATCGTACAAACGTACCTGAACATCTACAGCAGTTTTTGTATCAACCCAGTGGATTGTACCACGCACCTTACGACCATCAGGAGTTGTGCCACCTCTGGTAGCCGGGTCGTATTCAGCAAAAACTTTTATTACATTACCACCATCATCAAGCTCATATCCTGTGCATTTTACGATAAATGCACCTTTTAACCGAACCTCGTTACCAACAAACAAACGATTATACTTATTTGGTGGTTCTACCATAAAATCATCCTGCTCAACCCAAATTTCACGAGAAAAATTAACCTCACGTTTTCCGGTACTTTCATCATTTGGATTGTTCTCAACTGGAACAGTTTCCGATTTATCCTCAGGATAGTTTGTAATAACAAGCTTTAGCGGACGAAGTACAACCATAGCACGAGCTGCATTTAGGTTTAATTCCTCACGTAAACAATGCTCAAGCAGAGCGTATTCGATTGTATTTGATGTTCGCCCAACTCCAATACGTTTACAAAAATCGCGAATTGACTCAGGTGTATAACCACGTCGGCGAAGTCCACGTAATGTTGGCATACGAGGGTCATCCCAACCACTGACATAATTTTCTTCAACCAAACGGCGGAGCTTACGTTTTGACATAACCGTATAATCAAGACTACGGCGACCAAACTCTATCTGTCTGGGTTTACTTTTGACATCTGTATTATCAATAACCCAGTCATAAAGTGGCCGATGGTCTTCGTATTCGAGCGAACACAAAGAATGAGTAATGTCCTCGATTGCATCCTGAATCGGGTGAGCAAAATCATACATCGGGTAAATGCACCATTTATCACCTTGACGGTGATGATGAGCATATTTTATACGGTACAAAACAGGATCACGCATATTAAAGTTACCACTTGCTAAATCAATCTTTGCTCTGAGTGTCATCGCACCTTCGGGGAATTCACGATTTCTCATACGTTGAAATAAATCTAAGCTTTCTTCAATCGACCTGTCCCTAAATGGAGAAATTGCAGGCACACCAATATCACCACGATTTGCTTTAGTTTCTTCCGGTGTTAGCTCACATATATATGCAAGACCTTTTTTTATGAGACCAATGGCAAGATCATATGTTTCTTCAAAATAATCACTGCCGAAGTATAACCTGTCGCCCCAATCAAGACCTAACCAACGAATGTCCTCACAAATCGCATCAACAAACTCTTCTTCCTCTTTTTCAGGGTTTGTATCGTCAAATCGTAAGTTACATAACCCTTTATACTCCTCAGCAATACTCATACTTAGCGAAAATGCCATTCCATGCCCAATATGCGGATAACCATTTGGTTCAGGTGGTAATCTTGTATGCACAGTTTTACCTTCAAAACGACCACCCGGAGCGATGTCCTCTTCAACAAATACTTGTATAAAATTCTTTGATTGTTCTTCCATTGATGTAACTCCACAATTATGATAATATATATAATACAATACATGAGGGGAGTTTACAATGATATTTAATGAGTTTGGTAATTACATTTTTTATGATGGAGCAATGGGAACGATGCTTCAACAAAGAGGATTAAAACCGGGCGAAAGACCAGACCTTATGAATATTTCAAATCCGGAAGCAGTTGAATCTGTGCATAGATTATATGTAGAAGCAGGAAGTGACATTATTTGCACAAACACTTTTATTTCAACTAACTTAAACTTAAAAGGAGCAGGAAGTCCGGAGCAAGTGGTGTCTGCTGCAGTCGAGATTGCCAAACGTGCGACCAAAGGATATAAAACAAAGGTATCATTGGATATTGGCCCAACAGGAGAGATTTTAGAACCGGTCGGTGATTTAGAATCTGAACAAGCTTATGAGATTTTTAAAGAATTAGCTATAATAGGTGAAAAATGCGGTGTAGATTTTGCATCAATTGAGACAATGAGTGATATTGAGGAGCTTCGTGTTGCGATATTAGCAATTAAAGAAAATACTAAACTACCAATTCTGGCAACAATGACTTTTGAGAAATCAGGATACACATTTATGGGAGTAACACCGGAGCTTTTTGTGAATATTGCTGAAGGTTTAGGAGTTGCAGCTCTAGGACTTAACTGCTCGCTAGAACCCAAACAAATGCTTGACATAGCAAAACGTATTGCAGATGCTACGAAGTTACCATTAATAATAAAACCAAATGCCGGTTTACCGGATTCACTAAGTGGAGAGTACAAAACAGGAGCGGAGCAGTTTGCTGCTCAAATGCTACCATTTAGAGACATCGGTGCAAAGATTGTAGGTGGTTGCTGCGGCACAACCCCCGAATACATAAAAGCACTAAAAGCAGCTTACGGTGAGTAGAAAGTAGAGGACTCTTAAGCCCTCTTTAGCAAAGAGGGTGCCCTCCGCAGAGGGCGGGTGATTTGAATCTTGACGATTTGCAAGAGTTTCACTATATGCTCTTCTTTAGCAAAGTGAGGGTAAAGCTAACAAAGTTGACTTAGGGTGATTTGTAAAAAAGGAGACTATACATGAAAAGAATATTTTCAACAGCAAACATTTTAATCCCGGCTGATGAATTATTACCAAAATGGAGCGTAATAGCCTGTGACCAGTTTTCATCAGAAAGAGAATATTGGGAGCGTATTAAAAATGATATTGCTGATAACCCATCATCACTAAATCTAATTGTACCTGAAACATATTTAGAAGAAATTGATGAAGATGTAGAAATTAAAAAAATTAACACTACAATGCAAAGTTACATTGATAAAGGAATCTTTGTTGATATTGCTGACTCTTTTATTTACATCGAACGAACTCAACCTGATGGTAGAGTACGTAAAGGAATCATTGGAGCAGTAGACCTTGATGAGTATGACTACACCGGCAAAAGCTCTGCAATACGAGCTAGCGAGGGAACAGTGCTGGACAGATTACCGGCGCGTGTAAAGATACGCAAAGCTGCACCACTGGAGCTTCCACACATTATAACGTTCATAGATGATAAAAAAGATATTGTTATCGGACAAATCGCTAAAAAAGTTGATAATCTTCCGTTACTTTATGATTTTCCACTTATGGAAGGTGGAGGTTTTATAAAAGGTTGGCAAGTGACAGGAAAAGATGCAGAAAATGTTATAAATGCATTGGATTTGCTGTATAAGGATGGTCTGCTTATGATAATGGGTGACGGTAACCATTCTCTTGCTGCAGCAAAAGTATATTGGGAAGAAATCAAACAAGGTTTAAGTGAAAAAGAAAGAGAAAACCACCCGGCACGAAAAGCTCTGGTAGAATTAAACAATGTTTATGATCCTGCCGTTGATTTTGAAGCTATTCATCGTGTGATATTTGATGTTGATGCTGATGCTTTTGTTAATGGTTTTATAGAAGCTATGCCAAAAGGGAATGACTACAAAATTAAATGGATAACAAAAAATGGTGAAAGTGATATAAACATAAAAGCTGAGTGTATTGGTGATTTATATGAACTAATGCAAGATTTTGTTGACGAGTATGTAAAAGCAAATGGTGGCATAATCGACTACATACATGGTGAGGAAGCAACAGAAAAGTTGGCAAAAAGAAAGCACACAGTCGGTTTGATATTACCGTCCATGTGCAAATCTGATTTTTTTGAAACTGTTGCAAAAAGAGGGGTTTTCCCAAGAAAAAGCTTCTCAGTTGGTCATGCAAAAGATAAACGTTATTATCTTGAGTGCAGAAAGTTATATTAACGTCTGCGACTCATAATCACTAGGATTCGCAAAAATAAGTTGATAAATGTTAAATATAGTGACAACGCTCCCATGACGGAGACTCTTTTTATTGCTTCTGCTCTGTCTGCAACAATAATAGAGTCTGCTGCTCCGGAGTTGACCATGTTTAGCATATTTTTTACGTTTTGAGTTTTATACGCTGTGAGACCAACAAAAATCAAAACACCAGCATAGTTAATGAGCATCAGCATAGTATCGTTTCTGACAAACAGTACATTTACAAAACTTGCAATTATCAAACCAATCAAAGCCATAATTAGAATACTGCCAAGCCTTGATAAATCACGCTTTGTGATAGCTCCGTAAACTGCAGTTGCACCAAACATTAACGCTGAAACTAAGAAAGCTTGAAAAATAATACCAAGATCAAAGGACATAAAAATTGTGGATAGTGACAATCCGGTCAAAATAGCATAAACAAAAAACATAACATTTGAAATTGAAGAAGACATCTTCATAACTCTTGCTGAGAGGAAAATAACCAGTCCCAACTGAGCGACGATAAGAGTAATTAGAATAAACAAACTCATGCCGGGGTTATCCATATTAACAAGTAAAAACTCTGTCATACTATTATAACCGGCTTCGGGAGATGGTGCGTAATACAATCCGGCAGAAACTGCTGCTGTTACACATAGAGCCATAAACATTCTAAGAAAAACTCTGGTGAGACAAGATGTAGTTGCATTTTCCAAATCTGCTTCTCCACTCCACAGTGAAGAAAAACGATCTCTTGGTTGCTGTTGCTGTGCATAAGGGTTTCTGTTTAACATGTTAGTAATATCCTTTCGTTGAGTAGTAATTAACTACTTTTTATATGCCTTGCTATTTTACTTTATATAAAGCATTTTGTCCAGTGTTTGTAAAGAATAATGCCTCATGTAAGCTATTTTCTCTGATTTTTTGCCATTCTTCCAGGTCTGAAAGATTTAGTCAAAAAAATTATTGAAAACAGCTTGCACTCGGCTTATGTATTAGCAATATCTAAAACACTGCGTTATGCCAAACATCTTGGACATCATCGCTGTCCTCCATTAATTCTAACATCTTTTCCATATTTTTTATATCAGTTGGGTCATCTAGTGTAACATAAGTTTGAGGTACCATCTCAATTTGTGCTGATAAAAAATTATATCCCAAGCTTTCCAGTACACCACTCACTGTAGAAAAAGCTTCCGGTGTTGTGCTAATCTCGAATATTCCTTCGTCAATCTCAATATCATCAGCTCCGGCTTCAAGAGCATCATTAAAAACAGCATCTTCATCAAGTTTTCCATCTTCATTATCGATGATAAGAATACCTTTTCGATCAAAAGACCATGAAACGCATCCTGTAGTACCAAGATTGCCGCCATACTTATCAAACCATAAACGAACTTCGGCAGCAATTCTATTACGATTGTCTGTCATAGCTTCAACAATAACAGCAACACCTCGTGGACCGTAACCTTCATATGTCACACTCTCATAACTATCGCCACTACCTGTCCCAACAGCTCTATCAATTGTGCGCTTGATATTATCATTAGGCATATTTGCAGCTTTCGCTTTTGCTATAGCAGCTGCAAGACGTGAGTTCTTTGATGGGTCACCGCCTCCGCCTTCTTTAACAGCAACAATTATCTCACGAGCTATCTTTGTAAAAACTTTACCACGCTTAGCGTCTTGCGCACCTTTAGTTCTTTGTATGTTCTTCCATTTAGAATGACCAGCCATAATAAGCCTCCTATTAGTTATTGGTATTTTATAATAATGACAGAGAAAAAGCAAGGAACAGGGAATAGGGTGTAGGGAGTAGAAATTAGAGAAAATAGAAATAATAAAAATTAGCGAACGATTTAGCGGAGTAAAACCAGAGACTGTTATCGAAATTGAGGATAAGAGCGAGCACTGTTTGAGCGAAGCGAGTTTGCGAAGCTCCCGAAATGAGATTTACAGTCTCTTTTTACGCAGTGACTAGTGAGCATTTTTATTACTTCTATTTTAAAAATTTGAATACAATTTGTATACTCAAAATCTGCTGTGAATATAAATGATGAATATTCACACTTTTGTATGCAAATTATGTAGAAATATCTACATTACACTCCAAAAATACACAAAAAACTGTGAAGTAATTATGTAAAATGTAGATTTGTAACCGACGTTAATAAAGTAATTGGTTGACATAAGTTGTGTGAAAAATGACGAGTACAAAAAGTTGTCAACATTATCCACAGTGTTATCCACAGTACGAAAAAGCAGGTAGTGCAAAGGGTTACGGTAGATATTGATGGAAATATCAACAACCCACAAGTTAAATATAGCTATAATTGTTAAGAAAGCATTTAGTTAACATAATGTAATTATGAATATTCCATTAACGTTTATTCAGAAAGAAACATAAACGTTTTATCAAAAAACTCACCAATTAAGGTGAGTTTTTTAACACTTAGGAAGTTTTGCGATAAATATAGTGATTAATATCGCCTGCGAGGACGTTTTGAAATGGGCTTACCTATAATCTCTGACAAGATAATTGCCTGCCTGGCTGTACCGGCATTTAACTCTATACCAAGAGCATCGAGTGAATCATGAGTATGTTTTTGCTTACGAACAACGGTAGGTGCAACGGTACTTTTTGAAGTAACTCTAACACCATCTCTACGTTCCTTACGAGGAGATGCACCGGTATTTTGAGAAGGTAAGCGTCTCTTTTTTCTAACAACACCATCCATAGCTATCTTACTTATGACTCTTGGTCAGGACGTTTTTGTTCGTCCGACCCGGCTATTGAACTACGCATTTGAGTGTCGGATATTACGTTCATCATATTGTAGTAATCCATAACACCGAGTTTACCTTCACGTAATGCGGTAGCCATAGCTTTTGGCACTTCTGCTTCTGCTTCGACAACCTTAGCTCTCATTTCTTGAACTTGTGCACGCATCTCTTGCTCTATAGCAATTGCCATTGCACGACGTTCTTCTGCTTTTGCTTGTGCTATGCGTTTATCTGCTTCTGCCTGATCGGTTTGAAGCTGAGCGCCGATGTTTCTGCCAACATCAATATCTGCAATATCAATTGATAAAATCTCAAATGCTGTACCGGCTTCAAGACCTTTGTTGAGTACAATCTTTGATATTCTATCGGGATTCTCAAGCACCTCTTCGTGAGATCTGGAGCTACCAATAGTTGATACAATACCTTCACCAACACGGGCGACAACTGTAAGCTCACCGGCACCACCAATTAAACGGTCGATATTTGCTCTGACTGTGACTTTGGCTCTTGCAACCAGCTCAATACCATTTTTGGCAATAGCTGAAATTGCGGGTGTTTCAATGACTTTTGGGTTTACGCTCATCTGCACAGCTTCAAGTACATCA
>JAITFR010000037.1 GCA_031281255.1 Oscillospiraceae bacterium | reverse complement strand
TGGGTATCAATTTTACCGTATGTTATTCTCATTGCTGTGTTTGTCTTTATTTGGCACTCAATGATGAGCCGCAGTGGTATTGGTGGTGACAAAGGTGCAATGCGTTTTGGCAAAGCCAGGACTCGTGTTGCAGGTGATGAAAAGAAAAAGGTTACGTTCGCAGATGTTGCCGGTGCTGAGGAAGAAAAAGAAGAACTTGCTGAAATAGTCGATTTCTTAAAAGGTCCGTCAAAATATATTACTATAGGTGCTCGAATTCCTAAGGGTGTGCTACTTGTTGGACCTCCGGGAACAGGTAAAACACTGATTGCAAAAGCGGTTGCTGGAGAAGCGGGAGTTCAGTTCCTCTCTATATCTGGTTCAGATTTTGTTGAACTTTATGTTGGTGTTGGTGCATCCAGAGTGCGTGATTTATTTGATCAGGCGAAAAAAGCAGCACCGTCTATCATCTTTATTGATGAAATAGATGCCGTTGGACGTCAACGTGGAGCAGGGCTTGGTGGCGGACATGATGAACGTGAGCAAACACTTAACCAATTACTTGTTGAGATGGACGGTTTCGCAACAAACGAAGGTGTTATTATCATAGCTGCAACAAACCGTGCAGATATACTTGATAGTGCATTACTCAGACCGGGTAGATTTGACAGACAGGTTTATATAAATGCACCTGATATAAAAGGACGGGAAGAAATACTAAAAGTTCACTCAAAGGGTAAAATTCTTGGTGAAGACGTAAACCTTGCAGAAATTGCAAGAGGTACAATTGGTTTTACCGGAGCAGACCTTGAGAATCTTCTAAATGAAGCGGCATTGCTTGCAGCAAGAAGTAATAAAAAAGTTATCACAATGGAAGACATTGAAAATGCAACAATGAAAGTTATTGCAGGACCGGAGAAGAAAAGCCGTGTTGTAACAGAAAAGAGCCGTAAGATAACTGCTTACCACGAAGCAGGTCATGCTGTTGCATCTTTCTATTTAGAGCATGTTGACCCTGTACATCTGGTAACTATTATTCCACGTGGACATGCCGGTGGAATGACGGTATTTCGTCCACAGGAAGACAAAGACTATACATCAAGAGCGGAAATGTTTGAACGTATCGTATCAATGCTTGGCGGTCGTATATCTGAAAAAATGTTCCTGGATGATATTTCCACAGGTGCATCATCCGATATTCAACACGCCAGTGCGCTTGCCCGTTCAATGGTAATGACTTATGGTATGAGCGATACAATTGGGCCAATATCGTTTGATAACAGCACAAGATCAGTCTTTATCGGACGTGATTTCTCTCAAACAAAAAGTTATTCTGAAAAAACAGCAGCCGCAATTGACGATGAAGTAAAAGCGATATTTGACTCAGCCGCAGAGATTTGTGAAGAGATTCTTGAAGAACACAAAGACCTTGTACTTGCTGCTGTTGAATGTTTACTTGAAAAAGAAACAATCACCGGAGAAGACTTTAAATATTTCTGCGAAAATGGCGGGAAATTACCACCACCGGAAGTAAAAACAGAAATAAAAGCAGAACCATCAGAAAATAGAAGCTTTCCTGAGATACCGGATCTCACAGGGTATTTTAACGAAGATAACGGTAACCACGATATTAAAGAATAATGAAAAAACTAGTACTTGCAATACTTATCTCATCAATTACACTTTTTTCTGTTGTACCATTTTTAACCGCTTGCAACAGAATACCAAACCTTGTCAACTCTCCTGAAGACATAGAGGGGAAAAATATAGGGGGTCTTGTAGGTACACCATCTATACGATTAGCGAGTGAATTTGGCAGAGCGTTTGAGTATTATTCTGCCGAACAAATGATGATCGATTTACGGGCAGGTTTAATTGATTGTGTTATAATGGAAAGCACTACAGCAGCAGATCTTGTATCCAGAACATCCGGTGTTAGGATATTAAATGAACCACTGATGAGATACGAATTAAGATTTGCTATACCAAGAGAGAATAATAGACTTTTAAACGCAATTAATAATGCATTAGAGATACTGGAACGAAATGGAACACTCAGAGGTTTAAGCAATAAATATTTTGCAGGAAGAAACTTCACCTACTCTCCGATTCATGGAGAAGATGATCCGCGTGATGGAACATTAGTAATAGCTTTACCATCAGACTCTCCACCATTTTCATTTAGAAACGAAGAGGGTGCATTTATTGGAATGGATGTTGACCTTGCGGTTGCTGTAGCTGATGTTTTAGGTGTGTATCTTCGAGTGCTTGAATATGACTCATGGGAGCTTGTAACAGCAGTCCATCACGGCAGAGCAGACCTTGCACTCGGATGGCATCCCGGAGAGGGAGAAAGCATTATTAGTGTATCTGAACCGTATGCAGATGCTGAGCAAGTAATTATAGTTAGACGGTAGGGGGATGTGTTATGATAAATATAGCTTGGTTACTCGAACAAGGACCATGTAGAGAGTTTTCTACCGGAGAGTTAATTCCATGCCCGGGTGGTGTAGATCTGTCTGATAGAGCCATGTATATTTTACTTGCCGGTAGCGTAGATATTGTGCAAAAAAACTCAGCCGGAGGAAGTATAAAAATATCGTCAATCGTTAAAGGTGATGTTTTTGGAGGACGTGAATACTTTTCAGAAGCTGACGATTATACATATACAGCAACAGCAGATTGTGTTGTTTATATTCTTACAGAAGAAACATTTAATGATTTATCGTGGGCACAACCTGATATATTGTTCGGGATTTTAAGAGCTGCATATCAACCTCCCAGAAAACCATCATCAGGAGCTGTAATAGCTTCAAAAGCAACTACAGCATCTGTTGAAAAACCACAGGAGGTTTCAAAAGTTGAGAAACCGATAGCAACCGAAGCGGTCAAAAGTGTTGCAAATACAGAAACAGTCGAAACAGTAGCAGCACCAAAACCGGAAGCTGTAGCAACACCGGCAGGTGGTGGTATTTTCCCGGAACACCACAAACATTACTCCGATGTTGACATACATATTAACATGGGTTTGGTAATGCCAAAAGAGTATACATGTCCATTCTGTAAAAAACCATTTATGGACTTTAGAGTGTTTAGCTCAAAGTTGTATGAATCTTCACCTATGCGTTATGATCTTAGAAAGTTTTATACTGACTTCCACATGGAATGGTTTGATGTTATTGTTTGTGCAAATTGTTTATTTAGTACATTTAATAAGTATTTTACAGACCCAAAACCAATCAAAAAAGCAGCAATTGAAAGTAAACTCATAGCAGCAAGATCAGAAGTACCAATAACATTTTCATCAGATCGTGATGTGAACTATGTATTTACTTCACACTATCTTGCTCTTATGTGCTCTGATGCATATCCTACAATGATTAAACAAATTCGAGCTAAGCTTTGGGGTAATCTAAGCTGGTTATACGAAGATGTTAAAGATAAGGAAATGGAGAAATTTGCTGCTCAAAGAGCTGCAGAGGAATATGAGCAGGTTTATACAAGCAGTAGACTAACGCCTGTTCAAGAACAAATTACATGTTTATCTATTGCAGGAATGCAATACCGTGCAGGATTAGACAGTAACCTAAAGAAATTCTTGTTTACAGCTAAAACAATGGTTGGTGCTGATAGGCTTTATGCTAAACTGGCAGAAGACTTTATGTACGATTTAAAAATAGCAGAAAATTAAGGTTTGAGATAAGAAATTGAAAACAAAAACAGTATTTTATTGTACTGAATGTGGTAACGAGTTCCCAAAATGGGCAGGACAATGTTCTGCTTGTTCTGCTTGGAATACTATAGTTGAGCAACCTGGTTACACAAAGCCAAAAACTGGCACACAAGCTGGAAGAAAGGTTAATACAGCTAGTGTAAGAGGTGGTATAAATGTATTTAATGGAAATAAACCTCAGGAGTTAAAAAATCTCGATACTACAAGTGAAATGCGATTTTCTACCGGATTAAAAGAGCTAGATAGAGTGCTTGGTGGAGGTGCTGTATCAGGTTCGCTTGTGCTTGTTGGTGGTTCACCCGGTATTGGTAAATCCACACTACTGCTACAAATATGCGGTTTAATTGATGAAAAAATGAAGATTCTTTATGTTTCAGGCGAAGAATCGGAGAATCAGATTAAAATGCGTGCCGAACGTCTAAAAGTAAAAAGAAATGATGTTTTAGTATACACAGAAACTGAAATAACCCAAATACTTGATAGCGCAGCACAATTAGAACCTGCTATTATTATAATTGACTCAATACAGACACTATATAATCCCGAGTTAAATACATCACCGGGAAGTGTTGGACAAGTAAAAGATTGCACAATGTCGCTGTTAAGACTTTCAAAAGATGTTGGTGTTACAGTATTTCTTGTTGGTCATGTAAACAAAGAAGGTGCTATAGCAGGTCCAAAGGTGCTTGAACACATGGTTGATTGTGTATTGTATTTTGAGGGCGAACACTCAATGAACTATAGGATTTTACGAGCAGCTAAAAATCGTTACGGTTCAACAAATGAAATTGGCGTGTTTGAAATGCTGGATACAGGTCTTGTGGAGGTTGAAAACCCATCAGAGATGTTATTATCAGGCAGACCGTTAAACACACCCGGTACATGTGTTACATGCGTTATAGAAGGCACACGCCCGATATTAGCTGAAATTCAAGCTTTAGTAACGCCTAGTAGTGCAAATATGCCCCGTCGAAACTCCAACGGTATTGAGTACAACAGAGCTATGATGCTACTTGCTGTACTACAACAACGAGGTGGTTTACGTGTTGGTGGATGTGATGCTTATATAAATGTTGTAGGTGGGTTAAATATTGATGATCCGGGAGCAGACCTAGCTACTGTGCTTGCACTTGCATCATCTTATAAAGATAAATCAATCAGAGATGATATAGTTGTTTTTGGTGAGATTGGATTAACCGGAGAATTAAGACAAGTCGCTCAAGTAAATGAACGTCTTGCAGAGATAACACGTTTAGGATTTACTGCTTGTATTATTCCGGCAAGGTCAAAAGGAAAAATACAAGCTCCTAAAGGACTTGAAATTATACATGTCCGCAATATAAATGAAGCAATAAAACATGCAATTAAAGTGTGAAAATGTAGAAAAATCTACATATAGTTACAACTTTTCTACAAATATTTATCGATTTGCAATTTCTGTAACTTTTTAGTAGCAAAGTGTTCTATATTGTGATATTATGAACGTCCTATGAAGCAAAAATTGATACTAGTTGTAACTTTATTAATCGCTGTTGGTGCGATTTTTCTAACAGGGTGCTTTCGTATAGCAGCCGATGATTTGTATAGTTTGCCTGAAGTCTCTGAGGAATACCTTAGATTACAGGCTCATATAACTATGGTTTTAAGCCAAGGAGCAGAGTTTGCAGCACCTACCAGAGGGCCAAACAGACAAGCTGTTCAACTAAGAGACCTCAATGGTTCAGGATCAAATGAAGTTTTAGCATTCTTTTCGGTACCCGGCGAAAGTACGTTAAAGATATATATATTTGAGTTATATGGTGACGATTATGTTATTGCTGATGTTATTGAAGGTGTTGGTACAGAAATAGAGAGTGTTCGCTATGTAGACATGAATGGTAATGGCACAATGGAGATAATTGTTGGCTGGCAGATGGGTGCAACATTAAAATATATGTCAATATACTCTATTGCCGGTTTTCATAATCAACTGCTTGTAAGTGGTGAAGAATATGCTGAAATAACTACATTTGATACTACTGGTGATGGAACTGAGGATGTCATTATTTTTAGAGTGCCAACACAAGAAACAAGCGCAACTGCTAAGGTTTTCTCATTAATGCAAGATGGTGAAATTGTGTCCGAAGAGACAAGATTATCAGCAGGAATAGAATCTATATCCAGAATAATGACCGGTAGATTAACAGACCGTACACCGGCAATTTTTATAGATAGTGAAGGTAGATTCGAATATGGAAGTCTTGTTACCGACATTTTATCAAGACAGGATAATAATTTTGAAAACATTACATTACAATCTGCAACAGGTATAAGCGACTTAACTGTTAGACATAGAATGAATAGTGCTGATCCAAATAGAAATGGTGTTATAAAGATACCTGAACTTAGACGACTTATAGCTCAATCTGAAACTGAATATTTTGCTATTGATTGGTATGCATACGCAAGTGATGGTACAAGATCGCTTGCTTTAACGACTTACCATAATAATTTTGATGAATGGTTCTTAATTTTACCTTTTGATTGGAGAGAAGTTGTATCTGTTCGTAGGGTAGATGTTACTCCGGGTGAAAGAACAATTATTTTCTCGTATTTTGACGTTGAAAGTAATACACATGAGGATTTTTTAGCAATTTTTAAGTTATCCGGTGAAAATGCAATAGAAAGAGCTACAAGTGGAAATAGAGCATTACTTGTAACTGAGTTAACTGTAGCATACGCTTATGAGTTGTTAGCACCACCAAATAGTTTTGGTATCACATTTGATGATTATATGATAAGAAATAATTTTAGATTAATATTTTCTGAATGGATTACAGGTTAGATTAATGTGACTTCAGATAAGATTGAAAGGTTGGGGCAAGTGTGAAAAAGATTTTAGTTCTGGAAGATGAAGTGAGTATTCGTAGTTTTGTAGTTATAAATCTTAACCGTGCAGGTTATGATGTTGTTGAAGCTGGTACAGGGGAAGAAGCATTTGAACAACTGCGTTTGAACCCTGATATTAAGGTTGCAATCTTAGACATTATGCTACCGGGCATAGATGGATTTGAAGTCTGTCGAAAGATAAGAACAAATGATCCACATATTGGTATTATTATGCTAACAGCTCGTACACAAGAAATGGATAAGGTTACAGGGCTTATGACCGGTGCTGACGACTATGTGACTAAACCATTCTCGCCTGCAGAACTTACAGCACGAATAGATGCATTATTTAGACGTACCAGTACTCCTGCAAACATAGAAGCCGGAGAGATTGTACAAGGGCCGTTTCGTCTTAACACTAAGAATAGAACGCTGGAAAAAAATGGTACACGAATAAAGCTAACACAAGTTGAATATTCAATTGTAAAAATGTTTATGGATAATCCGGGAGAAGCATTATCACGTGAAGACATACTCAATAGAGTGTGGGGGCGTGATTATTTTGGTGAGTTAAAGATTGCTGATGTAAATATCAGACGTTTACGTATAAAAATAGAAGATGACCCAACAAACCCATCATATATTACAACAGTATGGGGATATGGTTACAAGTGGGGGCTTTAGAGATTGGCAGCTTTTTATGAGAACATTACAAAAGGTCTTCGCAGGCGATGGTTGAGAACAACTGTTTTTATAGCATTAGCCGGTGTAATTTTTGTCGTCGCAATGTTCTCAATCATCATATATAGTTATTATTTTGCTACAGTACGCACAGGACTTGAAGCAAAAGCGAGAACTGCTACAGAGTTTTTTGCTAATCACGTAGCAAGGTCTTATGATGACTTCTACGATAGTGCTTTCAGGTATGCAGAAACATTTCGTGAAGCAGATCGAATAGAAATGCAGTTTCTCAATAGAGACGGAAGTGTAATGATCTCTTCATCAGCGATAACCTCCGGAACATCTCCGGGTTCACCAGATATCATAGAAGCGTTGGAAACAGGTAGAATATCATCATGGGTAGGACGCCGTGTAGCGACAGGAGAACGTATTATGGCTACATCTGCTCCGCTTATATATGCTGATGGTGAAGTTATTGGTATAATGCGATATGTAACAAGTCTTAGATTAGTTGACAGAGAAGTATTTCGTAATATTTTAGTAGTAGTTGGAATCGGAGTTGTAGTGTTAGCACTGGTATTAGTACTTAATATTGTGTTTATTCGCTTTGTTATAACACCGGTTAGTGAAATAACAAAAATGTCTAAACGTATTGCTGAAGGAAGCTATGGAATACTAATTAATGATGATTATCCCGATGAAATTGGTGATATGGTAGGTGCTATAAACGAGATGTCACTAAAAATTGCTCAAACAGAAAAAATACAAACAGAGTTTATTACATCAATTTCACATGAACTTAGAACACCTTTAACTGCAATAACAGGCTGGGGAGAAACTCTAACATATAATGAGGAACTGGACAATGATACAAAAAATGGTATAGCTATTATGCTCAAAGAAGCTAGAAGATTAACAAAAATGGTCGAAGAGCTTCTGGATTTCACACGCATACAAGATGGTCGTTTTACCCTAAACATTGAAGCTATTGATATATCTGCTGAATTAGAAGATGCTATATTCACATTCCGTGAATTATTACATCAAGACGAGCTAGAGTTTGAGTATCATAATGATATTTATGATGTGCCTATAATACCGGGTGACCCAAACCGATTGAAACAAGTATTTTTGAATATATTTGATAATGCTTTAAAATACGGACGAGAAGGTGGACGAATTGAGGTCTATATAGGTTTACTTGATGATAATATCATTATAACCACCAGGGATTTTGGTCCCGGTGTACCTGAAGATGAAATTAATAACTTAAAAATGAAGTTTTATAAAGGAAGTAACAGTAAGGAACGTGGAAGTGGCATAGGATTAGCTGTATGCGAAGAGATAATTAAGTACCACGGAGGAAAATTAGAGCTAGCAAATGCCGAAGACGGAGGTTTCTTAGTAACTATAATATTACCGCAAACAGACATACACATTGATAATACAGCATACTAATGTAATAATGAGTAAAGAAAAGATGAGTATAACATGAGAGAAGACAATAAAAAAAGTAAGGCAAACATTGACGACTTTAAAAACTTTAAGACATCAATTGGTGGTCAGGCTCTAATAGAGGGCATCATGATGCGTGGACCAAGTAAGATTTCTATTGTTGTAAGGACTAATGACGGGATTGTTGAAACATCTGAAGTATTAAAGCCATTAAAGGAAAAATACCCGATTTTAGGCTTTCCATTCATTCGGGGTGTTGTTAATCTTGGAAGCTCAATGAAACAAGGTGTTCGTTCTATTATGTACTCTGCTGAGCAAATGCCTGAAGAAGAACAAGAAAATCCATCTAAGTTTGATGCGTGGTTAGAGAAGAAATTGAGCAGTGAAAAAGCAGAAAAGGTAATCATTACTTTTGCAGTTATTTTCGGTATGGCGTTTTCTATAGCTTTGTTTATGTTGTTGCCAACATTTCTGGCAGGTTTTGTTGCAAGATACGTTGAAAGTCCTATAATAAAGAACTTAATAGAAGGTGGTATACGCATATTAATATTCCTTACCTACTTATGGCTTACTTCTAAGATGAGTTATATTAAAAGAGTGTGGGCATATCATGGTGCTGAGCACATGGCAATATACTGTTATGAAAAAGGATTACCCCTTACACTGGAAAATGTTAAAAAACAATCAACCTTACATCCAAGATGCGGTACAAGCTTTTTATTTATAGTAATGATTGTAAGCATATTTGTGTTTTCGTTTATCTCATGGGACAATTTGTTTGTGAGGTTCATATTAAGGATAGCCTTACTTCCAATTGTAGTTTCTATTAGTTATGAGATAATAAGGCTCGCCGGTAGATATAACAACATATTTACAAGAATAGTTTCGGCACCGGGTAGAGCGTTACAAAAACTAACAACGTCAACTCCTGATGATGATATGCTTGAAGTAGCAATACATGCGCTTCAGGCAGTCATACCTGAGGATAAGAAGGAGGCTACCTGGTAGTGGAGACATATAATGATGTATATCTTAGAGTCAGAAAGCAATTAAAGGCTGCAGGAGTTGAATCTCCGGAGCTTGAAGCCAGGCTAATAATATCCAAAGCGGCAGGACGTAGTAGAGAAGAAATCCTTGCAATGAATAAGGTGTATGCTTCTGATAAAAAAATCAACGAAACGATTGCGTTATTCTTAGATAACCGAATTGGAGGAGAGCCTCTAGCTTATGTTCTGGGAGAGTGGGAGTTTTATGGATTACCAATTATCGTCAACAAATATGTAATGATACCAAGAATTGATACAGAGCTATTAGTTTCCGAAGCTATAAAGCTATTAAATAGTAAAGTATGGCAGACAAGGATGCTTGATCTTTGCACCGGTAGTGGTTGTATAGGTATTGCTGTAGCTGCAAATGTTAAGGATTGTCGCATAGTCTGTGCAGACAACTCTGAGGAGGCATTAGCTGTGTGTAGAGCAAATATGCTTGCCAGCAACCTCAGCCGCAATATAACTGCAATAGAAGCAGATGCTTTAAAAGCACCACCGGCACTACTTGGTAATTTTGATTTAATAGTGAGTAATCCACCATATATACCATCAAAAAACATTGATAATGTTGACAGCTCAGTTATAGATTACGAACCACACGAAGCGTTATTTGGTGGTGAGGACGGCTTAGATTTTATAAAGTCAATAACTGAAAAATGGAAAAAGTTATTAAAACCGGGTGGTCATCTGGCATTAGAGTGTGGAATCGATCAAGCAGCAGAAGTTAGATATATTATGAAAAAAAATGGTTTTATGGATATAAAAATATATAAAGATACACTCGGTATTGAAAGGGTATTAACAGGAAGAATAAAATAGACTATTACTTTTAGGAGGTAAAATATAATGGCAGAGAAAAAGAAATATATCCCGGCAATCCCAGCGGACGACAAGAAAAAAGCACTTGATACAGCCTTGTCGCAAATTGAGAAAAGTCACGGAAAAGGTGCAATTATGCGACTTGGAGACAGACAAGCGGTAAATGTTGATTCAATATCAACCGGGTCTATATCGCTAGACTTTGCACTTGGTATTGGTGGTGTACCAAGAGGTCGCATTGTAGAAATCTACGGCCCTGAATCATCCGGAAAAACAACACTGGCTCTGCATATAATTGCAGAAGCTCAGAAAGCCGGTGGAGAAGCAGCGTTTATTGATGCAGAACATGCACTGGAACCGGCTTATGCAAGAGCATTAGGAGTTGATATTGAGAGTCTACTTATATCTCAACCGGATATGGGCGATGATGCACTTGCAATTACAGAGGTTTTGGTTCGTTCCGGAGCTGTTGACGTAGTGGTTGTGGATTCAGTTGCAGCTTTGGTGCCACGTAGTGAGGTCGAGGGAGACATTGGTGATGCAAGTGTTGGAGTTGTTGCAAGACTGATGTCGCAAGCATTACGTAAGCTTGCAGGTTCGATATCGAAAACAAACTGTGTAGTAATCTTTATAAACCAACTTCGTGAAAAAATCGGTGTCACTTATGGAAATCCCGAAACAACCCCAGGTGGGCGTGCACTGAAGTATTTTTCCAGTGTGCGTATTGATGTGAGACGTTTTGAATCGATCAAGACGGGTACAGAGTTAATTGGTAACCGTACACGAGCAAAGGTTGTAAAAAACAAAGTTGCTCCACCATTCCGTGAGGGTGAGTTTGATATTATGTTTGGTGAAGGAATTTCAAAGGTTGGTGAACTTGTTGACTTAGGTGTAAAACTGGAAATAATTGAAAAAGCCGGTGCATGGTATACAGTTAATGAGCTTCGTTTCCAAGGTAGAGATAATGTTAAAGAATATTTAAAAGAAAATCCTGAAATTGCAGATGAACTTGAAGCGACAATCAGACGAGATGCACAGAAATTAATGTCACCACAAGAAAAAGCAGCAGCAAAAGCTGCCGGTAGAGCGATTGATATTGAAGCGGATGATTTTGATGGCTAGAAATGATTCTATTGAATCTTCATCAAATATTCTTTCAGATAATGATACTGAAAGGATTAGAAAACGAGCACTAAAGATTTTAGGTAATCGTAACTACTCTGAGCAAGAAATGTACAAAAAGCTCATCAGTAAGGGTGAAGATTCAAAAATTTCTACCGAAACTGTAGAATGGTTAGTAGAATTAGGATACATAAACGACACAAATTATGCTGATCTTATAGTGAATCATTATATAACAAGAGGATATGGCGAAGCTCGTATAAGAGAGGAACTATATAAACGAGGAATACCACGTGATTTGTGGGATGAAAAATTATCAATAATTGATACAACAGATGTAGAAGACGCTGCTTTTGAGTTTTTGTGCAAAAAACTCAAAGGCAGCACCGATAAGGATGATATTAGACGAGCAACTGATGCTCTGGTACGTCGTGGTTATTCGTATGATAATGCGAAAGTATCGATAAGAAAGTATTTAGAAGAAAGTTAGGGTTTTTTTAGCTCAAGGTTTATTAATGATAACAGCATTTATTTCGTTAGGTTGTGCGAAAAATCGTATTAATACAGAGCAGATGATGTATCTAGTTAAAGAAGCAGGACATTTAGTGACAGGTGATACAGAAGATGCAGATATAGTTGTTATAAATACCTGTGGTTTTATAAAAAGTGCAAAGATTGAAGCAATTGACGTGATATCTGAGATGATTGCTGATAAAAAATCAGGAAAAATTAACAAACTAATAGTAGTCGGGTGTTTACCGGAGAGGTATAAGGATAATATACTATCAGAGTTACCTGAAGTAGATGCATTTGTAGGAACAGGCAGTTTTGATGAAATTGTAACAGTTATAGATAGTATTCTAACAGAAAAATGTGAAGAAAAAGAATATGAGTATAAGAATGGTAGGAAAAAAGCATATTTTGGAAATATAAACTCTCCTGTAAGTGAAACAAAACGAATAATAACAAACTCACCGTATTGGACATACTTAAAAATTGCAGAGGGATGCGATAATTGTTGTTCATATTGTTGTATTCCAAGTATTCGCGGTAGTTTTCGCAGCAGACCAATAGAGAACATAATCAACGAAGCTAAAACACTGGTGAAAAGTGGATTTATAGAGCTTAACCTCGTGGCACAAGATTTATCAAACTATGGAATAGATTTGCATGGAAAGAGTAACTTAACAAAGTTGGTTAGGGAACTAGATAAAATTGAGCAATTAAAATGGATTAGATTATTATACCTCTATCCGAGTTCTATAGATGATAGTCTTATTGACGAAATCACAAAAAGTGATAAAATAGTAAAATATCTTGATATACCAATTCAACATATTAATGATAATGTTTTAACAAAAATGCGACGCAGATATACAAGTTTAGAAATAAAATTACTTATAAGAAAATTAAGAGAACGTATACCGGATGTTGTACTAAGAACCAGTGTAATTACCGGATTACCCGGTGAAAGTAAAAAAGAGTTTGAAGAGCTATGTGAGTTTTTAAGTAATGAAAAGATAGAAAGAGTCGGAGTATTTGCATACTCTCCTGAAGAAGGAACAGATGCATTTTTAATGAAACACTCAAGTTATGAAGTAGCAATACAAAGAGTGGAGCAAATAAAAAATATACAATCTAAAATACTAGATGATTTTGAACAAAGCAGAATAGGTACAACAACTCAAGTTTTACTAGATGGAACACAAGATATTACAGCGTTTTCAGCGTTAATCAACTCAGAAAAAAGCGAATCACAAGACTTACTTGTACGAAGTTATGCAGAAGCTCCTGAAGTTGATGGGTATATACTGGTTAAGAACTATCATAGGCGAAAAGAATCATTGTTTCAGAAAGATTCTCCTGTTTTCCCTGTACGTATCACCGAATATAAAAACAACATGCTAATAGGAGTGAGAGTTTGAAATATTTTCTAAACTGAGAAGGGAATGAAGTATAAGTATGAACACTGCAAATAAACTAACTATGGTTCGAGTTTTATTGATACCTGTTTTTATTGTCTTATTATATATAGATTTTTGGTATAATAGTTTTATCAATAATATTTCCATAGCAATAGCTGTCTTTATTCTAGCCGGACTTACGGACATAGCTGATGGAGCTGTAGCACGCAAGAAAAATCAAATTACTGATTTTGGTAAGTTTATGGACCCTCTTGCGGATAAGGTGTTAACATTTGCAGCAATGCTTTGGCTTGTTGAAGCAGGCTTGATGCCTGCATGGCTTGTTTTAATAGTTATTATTAGAGAGTTTATGGTGACAGGTATGCGTCTTGTAGCAGCAGCAAAAGATCGTGTTGTTGCTGCTTCAATATGGGGGAAAATTAAGACATTGGTAACTGTAATCTGTATTGTTGCAATGTTGCTGGCACATATTGTTTTTGAAACAGATAGTACTTTATTATTAATATCTTTAATAGTGAGCTGGTCACTAATCGGAATAACTACTGTAGTATCAGGAACCGAGTACTTCATTAAAAATAGGGATATTATGAAGCTTGATAGGTAAATACCTTGGAGTGAATTATTGTTTATGAAATACAAGTCAGGTAGCTTGATAATATTTTTGGCAAAAACAACTCTTGTTTTTGTTATATTAGCTTTGTTTTTTGCCGGACAAAGACATTTTTATGAGGAAACCTTATATTATTTTTGGGGCAATAACATACTTGTAGCTCTATACGCAGCTATATTATACTTATCCAGTAGAATATATAATGGATTTAATTTTGGAAATACAAGCATACAAGAAATTATACTAACGTGGGTACTTAGTTTGTTAGTTACAAATGTTTTTCAATATTTTATTTTAAGTTTGCTTGATGATAGAATGTTATCAGTATTTGGGTTCTTAGCAATATTTGCAGTGCAACTAATATTTATCATACCAATGGCAATCGTAATAAATATATTGTATTATTTATTAAACCCGGCCCATGATGCTGTAGTTATTTATGGTAACTATGAAAAACTGTGTGACTTTCGTAGTATTATTGAAAAACAACGCAAGCGTTTTGTCATAAAACATGTGGTTTCACAGCATGAATCTTTGGGAAATCTGTTAAACATGATTAACGAATCGCAATCAGTATTTTTTCTTGAGGTTGACGAGAAAAAACAAGAGGGTTTGCTTGAATACTGTTACTTAAATGATAAACATACTTATGTTTTACCATCATTTTCGCGAATATTGATAAACACTGCCGGTACATTGTGGTTATCACATACACCTGTTTTTTCGTTAAAAACACCGGCACCTGACATGGGAACACTGTTAATCAAAAGATTAATTGATATATTAGTATCAGTTGCTGTGATTTTATTGACCGGTTGGCTTATGATTGGCATAGCACTTGCTGTAAGACTATATGACAAACACCCTGCTATCTATAAACAAGTCAGAGTTACTAGAAATGGAAAAAGGTTCACTCTATTAAAGTTTCGTAGTATGCGACCTAATGCAGAAGATGACGGAGTTCCACGTTTGATGGCAATTGATGATGATAGAATAACACCATTTGGTAGATTTATAAGAAAAACAAGGCTCGATGAACTACCGCAGATGTTTAATGTTCTCTCCGGTTCAATGTCTATTGTAGGACCACGACCTGAACGTCCTGAAATTGCTGCACAATACGAAGAAATATATCCAAACTTTGCATTTAGAACAAAAGTTAAAGCAGGAATTACAGGATTTGCACAAATATTTGGGCGATACAATACAGCACCTGAAGAAAAACTCTTTCTCGATATTATGTATATTGAGACATTTTCAATTCTACAAGATATAAAGTTAATGTTACAAACGATTAGAGTTATTTTTATACCATCAAGTGCGGAAGGAATTGAGCATGATTCAGCAACAGCTTTGAGGGACGAATGATGATATCAATTCTAATGCCAACATTTAACGGAGAAAAGTACATAAGTGAACAAATAGATTCAATTTTATCTCAGTCATATAAAAAGTTTAAATTAATAATTAACGATGACCGATCAACTGATAATACATTCAGAATAATATCCGAGTATGCAAAAAGATACCCGGATATTATTAAGGTCACACAAAATGAAAAAAACACCGGTAATGCAAAGTATAATTTCTTAAAGATGATGGTTATATATAAAGATGATTATATAATGCTTTGCGACCAAGATGATATTTGGTTACCAACTAAGATTGAGAAAACAATGCAAAAAATGCAAGAAATGCAGGAGTTTTATGAAACATCTACACCAATTCTTGTGCACACAGATCTTATAGTTGTTGATGAGAATCTTAAAACAATAAAACAATCATATAGAAAAATGTCGAAAAATAACTACAAAAACAACTCTTTAAATAATCTGCTGGCTATGAATATACCAACCGGATGTACATCAATGTATAATCGTGCTCTTGCAGATTTGATAATAAATGAACCTGATTATTTTGTAATGCATGATTGGTGGTTAGGACTCACTGCTGCAGCATTTGGCAAGATTGTATCAATTAATGAGCAGACTGTATTATATCGCCAGCATTCTGATAATAGTTCAGGAGCAAAAAGAGCTTTATCTCCAAAGTATATATATTTTGTTTTGACAAATAATAAAGTAATGGCAGAAAAGCTTAACAACTCATATAGACAGGCATCAAATTTTCTGACAGAATATGAAAATAAGCTAAGCAACGAACAAAAAGAGTTAATTTTAGTACATTCAAAAATGCAGGAATACTCTACATGTAAAAAAATTCGAGTTATGATTAAGAATAAAACATATTTGCATGGTATAACGAGAAAAATTGCACAAACTATTGTTTTGATAAAAAGCTAGGAGTATAGCGTGGAAATATGTGCAGGTATTGTTTTATATAATCCCGACTTAGATAAATTAGATAAGAATATTAATGCTGTAATAAATCAAGTCAGTAAACTGATTATTGTTGATAATAATTCTGATAATATTAATCAAATAAAAGAAAAGTATAACAATGCAAAGATAATCTGGTTAATTAATGATGAAAATAAAGGGATGTCAGTTGCATTAAACCAGATGATTGAGTATGCAAATGAGAATAATTTTGAGTGGTTATTAACATTAGATGATGACAGCGTTTGTGGTGATAACATGGTTGTATTGTTGTTGACAGCACTCACTCAGTACGATAATATAGCGGTGATGTCTCCGCGAATATTAGATGCTTGTGGTAATTCTGAAGCTATACAAAGCGATAAAAAATTAGAAGATTTTATAGAAATCAATATGTGTATAACCGCAGGCAGTTTAATTAATGTAAAAGCAGTTATAGAAACCGGTGGCTTTGATGAACGATTGTTTATAGATCATGTTGACCATGATATGTGTTTAAGATTAAGGCGTAATGGATATAAGATAATCAAAGTTAATAAGGCAGTAATTTATCAAACCTTTGGTAATGAATACGTCAGTAGAAGATTCCTTTGGAAAACTTACACACAACGAGGGTACTCACCAAAACGTGTATATTATCAAACTCGTAATAGTTTATATATGATAAGAAAATATGGAAAAGAGTTTGATTCCAGACCAATTTATTTTTATTTTTATTTGATTTTCGCATTTATCGCCAGATTTATATATGAACCAAATAGGATTAAAAGATTTGTTGCATTTGTAAAAGGGTATTTCTCAGGATTGTTTATGAAGATAAACTAGTAGTAAAAAGATTTTGTTGCGTATAGATA
>JAITFR010000029.1 GCA_031281255.1 Oscillospiraceae bacterium | reverse complement strand
TGTCCAAAAACTGCTGCCCCAATAAGTTTTTCAGCCATCCTTTTACCTCCAAGATTAATAGAAAATCATCACCATAGAGAATATCACAGTGATAAAGTAAAATCAATCAGTTTTATTTGGGATTGTAGAACATGGGATATGAACATAAGATAAGAAGACAGTCTGATGGTTCATCTGTCTTCCTTTTGTCTTCTCTCTAATCTACTATCCATTCATTTTCTCTCCAACCAGAGTAATAGGGTGGTAGTTGAGGTCCTGAGTATTTTGCCGGTAGTCTTTTTAACGACGGTGCGTTTGATGTCAACACCCATTCTGAAGAGTATTTTTCCTTTAAGAAGCACTTTCTATCTTGACCGGAAACAAAATGGACATATCGATCATAAACATGCTCAATAACAAGGTTGTTGTCGTCTACAATACTGCGACCACTGCCGTCGGTAGTTATGTATATGAGCAACCCACGTTGATACAATTCTTCTGCATTATCGTAAATCAACGAAATTGGTGTAGATCTACTATCCATTCTATCTCTAAGATCAATATTGATTTCTACAGTTCCTTCCTCAAATCTTGGCAATCTATAATTTTGCGTTTCTTCTGCTCCAATCCCGTTTTCAATTACAAGAGTATAATCAGCAATATGTAAATCACCTATATAATGCCTAAGTGTGATTATAGGTGAATTATGATGAAAACCTCTGTATAATACGATTGTTAATTCCTGAGGTGTGCTTTTCACCGGGTAGATAACAGGAAAATATAGTTTCTTGATTACAAATCCAAGAGGAATCAAAATTATAATCATTACGAGAGTTAGAATAATTATTTTCACACGTTTATTCATCATAACTACTTTCTAAACTGATAATTCTAAACTCAACGAGCGTTTTCAAATACTAAGTCAAATGAGAGGTTCATTTGTCTTCTATACTCACGTATGCTTTTATTGCTTCTTCAACAGTTGAGTTTAGTGATTGCCCACATGACGCTGCGTATAATACCAACTGTCTATGAAGCTCCGGAGAAACCCTAACATTAAAGTTACCCCTAAAAACCTTTTGTGGCTCTATACTATTTTCATCACACATATTAATGTAATCATCTATCGCTTCATTAAAATCATCTTGCAAAGATTTTACACAATTTCCTTCGTAAGAAATCAAACCATTTATTCCAAGAACTTTTCCAAATAAAGCACTATCATTTGAAGAGTATTCGACTGTTCCATAATAACCTTTGTATTCAAGAAAGTTGTTCAAATTAATCCCTCCTTTTTTAGTACATCTATAACCTGTTTAATTTGATAATCTAACAATTCTTTTTTTTGGTGAGGTTTATGTAGCATTATCGGTATATTATCACGCAAAAATTGTACACGTGAACCACTTGTTTTTCCTTTTGTGGACATTTCGAATCCAAGTCTTTTAAGTAAACGTTGAAGTTCATCAAAAGTAAAATCCTTAGGATTTGTTTGCAAACGCTGTATTAATTTATCTTTAACACTCATTTTCACACCTATTTTTATACTAACAAATATATCCTAAAAATGCAACTAATATTTAGTGGCATTTTTCACAAATAAGAAAGACATAGGGAAGACAAGAGAATGGTTCATCTGTCTTCTTATTATCTGAGTTGTTACACTCCTACACCAAATAACGTAGTGTCTATTAGACACTTTAGTTAGCTTTTAACTCAACGACGTAATCCTCAAGTTTTTTATACCACGGGAATTTTACCACTCCATCGTCTGCATCAAGAACTTCAACATTATCAGTTCTGTCAGCGAAAAGCCGATCATTCAAAATCGCTTGATTTACAAACTTATCAAAAGAGTCAAACTCTTGCTTGTCAAGGTAGAATATCGGATTAAAAAAACCTTGATCCATATTATAATCACTGTTAAATCCTACTTTATACTCTTTTCCCTCGAACTGGATAACGAACTCGCTGCTACCCGCATTAATATCAATGCATTCTTGTATGATATCAATAAGAACAGGAATAGGACAAACTACACGTTTTTTGATTTTTTCATTTTTTCTAAAAAACATTATATTCCACCATCTTTCTACATTAGGATCTCTTACAATTCTTTCTCACCTATTTTTTATAGTAGCAAATATATCCAAAAAATGCAATTTATATCAAGTGGCATTTTGTTTTTACAGATAAAAAGACAGGTGAAAATAGGGACAGTTCATCTGTCTCCTATTGTCACGTATGCTTTTAATCCCATGATTGTTCAATTGATGCAAAGAAATCATCAACTATGTGTTTTGCATCATCACTATACATTGCAACAAACACAACCACCTAACATAAACACACAACTCAAAACAAGTAGTGTAGCAATTAGTCTTATAATCAAGATTTTCATATAATATTATCCTTATAAATAAACCATATGTGCATAATTCTTATCTAATTATTCATAATAATATCATAATTTTATTAAAACTTCAAGAAAAAAAATAGTGAAAAACTAAAAATTAACACCGTTTTAGTCATCTAATGCTTTCATTTGTAAAAAATAAATTGTTATTGTTACATAAATATTGTAAAATAAATATTCAGTAATTAGTGTAAAAGTGAGATATGATATGATTTTCATTCCGATATATTGGTTTTTTGGACTAATTGCGTATATATTTTTTGGTGTTCTAATGATTGGAGCAACAGTCCCTTTAATTGTTTATATAGTAAAACGCAAAAAAAGTAAAAAATCTATCAACTGGATTGTTGCAGGTTTGCTTGCTATAGTGCTTGTAGTTGTTTCTAGTTTTAGCTTTATGACAAGCCGGAATGTGTGGCATTGGATGTCTGAGTTAAACATTTACGAAGACCCTAATGAAGTTGCTGAAGACGAAAGACGGGAAGTCTGGTATCAATTTGAACCATTTGGAGATAACACAAAAACAATATCTGTAGATTTTGAAAGTAGCTTAATTATAACTGAGAGATTCCCACGACTAGATGGTGCAACAGCATTTCTGCCTGTTTACTCAGCGATTGCTGAAACCATTTACAGTGGACTGGATGTAGTTTCTGCAAAAGAGTATATTAACTTATCAACTACACGCCTTGCGTACGAAAAACTAATAAAAGGTGATGTTGATATTATCTTTACACTCCAACCATCAGAAAATCAATTAAGAGATGCACGTTTTGCCAGAGTTGAACTAATTAAAACACCTATTTTTAAAGAAGCATTTGTCTTTTTTGTTAATGATATCAACCCGGTTTTAGGGCTTACTGTTGAACAAATCCAAGAAATTTATACAGGTAAAATTACTAACTGGCAAAATATTGGAGGACATAATGAAAAAATTGCACCTTATCAACGTAATGTAAACTCAGGTAGTCAAACAATTATGGAGCAAGTAGTAATGAGCGGGTTAACAATGATAAAACCCGAAACCGAATTAAATCACAGCACTATGGGAATGATGCTCCGTAGTGTAGCTCAATACTCCAATAACGAAAATGCATTAGGATATTCATTTCGTTTTTATGCTACTGTGATGAATCCACAAGATGGATTGCGTTTACTTAATGTAAATAATATTGCACCCACACCGGAAAATATTGCTAATGAGAGTTATCCCTTCATAGTAAATGTTTACGCTATCACAACAGAAAAAGGTTTGGAAAATCCTAACACACTAGCCTTAATAGACTGGCTTACTTCACCACAAGGTCAGCGACTAATAGAACAAACAGGTTATATAAGTATAACAAAACCGGAGAATTAAGAAAATTTAGTAAAATCAAAAAATGAGATTAATGATTGTAACAAGAAATAAGAAACATGATTTATTAGGAAGAGGTGAATTAAATGAAAATACTAAAAATATTTATACTATTGCTTTTAATTATAATACTAACTACAGGTTGTGTGAGCCATAAATTTGCTTATGAATATGATGATTTGAGACATAATCTTATAGCAGCAGAGTTAGTTTATTTAGAAAATGAATTAATGGTATTTCATATTCATTGGATAGTAGATATTGAAGATTTTGAGCATACATTAATTGGAACATTTGCAGAGGAAGATTTTTCAAGATTAATAAGGTCGATAACAAAGCTACCCTTTAGATATCTAGGTATATATCTTCCTGTAAGTGTCTCACAAATTATGGAAATTGAAGGGTATGTTATTGCTTTATATTATGCTGATGGCTCTCGTATATTAATTGCACAAAATGCAGAACACAGACAAAATACTCAATACGTTTATGGACAATTTCGAACCGCTAGAAAAGTAAGTGATGAGGTTTGGAATGACTATATCAACCAAATGCTACCATAATGAACGTTTCGCTGATGTCGATTGTAGGAGTTTACCATGATGAAGTATGTTAAAGTTATCCTTATTTATTGGGGCATAATGATGGTATATGGTATATTATCTGCAGTATTTCCAAGTGAATTCATTAGAATGGTTGGAAGATATATTGCTCCTATAAATCTGCTTGCTGCTTTATTTCACATTGGTATAATTATTCCTAACAAGAACGTAAAGAAAAGGTATTTCACCTATGTTGGAATAATTATTGGCGAAACCTTGATGTTTATTTTATTATCCTTAATTTTGAACGTGAGTTTGACCAATACGTTGCTTGCAAAAATTTCTGTCATCATAATTATGCTAACAATTTCTATAATTATATTAGATATTGGTAGATATATAAAAGATACAAAACCTAACATTGCTATGATTTTGTATTTTATTTTCTTTGTAGGTATTATTATAGTTGCAGGGCAAGTTCTTATTATGGTTATAAACTTATAAGGTTGAGTTCACCATACCAAGACAACAGCAATATGATAGATAAGTGCGAGCGTGAAATATGAGTTTAGTCCTCCCAGTCCTGTTTGTCGCTGTTCCAGGTACGCAACGTTTCATTTCTTTGAGCAAACGGATGAACAAATTTTATCAAGTAGGGATAGACATCATTAAAAGACGGTTTACCATCTACTCCTCGTAGCTTGTTGTAGGCATGTTCTACATCAGTATAACCGTGTTCTGCTAAAATGAGCTTTGTAATCAATGCTCCTTTGAAGATAAGTGGAGTATCTGTATTACTAATCACTCCTAATATTTGGTACATGATTGCTTCTCTGTCGGTCATATCAGCCTCCGTTATGGTATTCAATAGCCCAATCTCTGATGGTGTTAAACCGTTCCATATTTTCGGGATTTATATATAGACCATCAAAACTCTCTCCATTGGAGTAATAATAACTCGCCAAGCCTTCAATCAGTGCTTGCTCGTCTGTGTTTTCAAAATCAAAAAGCATATCATTAAAGGTTTGATTTGTAGAAGTGCAGTAAACATCGCCAAAACGGACAACATCAATGTCGCTGAACGAATCGACGACATGGTAGTTGATGTTTTCGTACCTACCGGGTTTCCTAGCGTAAACATCAATCGTGTTTTCACACATATATCCAAAAAACAATTCTAAATGTTCTAATGCTGAAGTGCACCGCAAAATCACATCCTCACCATTAAGAACTGCTCTGTGCCATGCTCTATTTGTTAAAAATTGGTTGCTTGTTGCTGTCATCATGAAAGCACACCTCCTTCTTGTAATCTCAGCTCAATTATACCTTATAACCTCTATAAATACAAGGACAAGACTAGTTTTAGAATTAATTCGTTTGACATACCTCAAACTTTGTGTATAAATAAGTCTATGGATAAATATAGCATAATATATAAGAACAGGGTATTAGTGAAATGAAAAAATCAATTTATGATGGATTTGATATTGATAAAAAATTGAAAATTAAAGAAATGATAAAAAATGATGAAAAAATATAGTATACCTTTATTATTGATTACAGTATGTTTCTATATTACCATAGCGACTGCAACCTCTATTCCAATTTATGAGTGGAAATTTCGATTATATAATGTTGCAGATGTGAGTATTGCACAATTTAGTATTGGGAGAGATACTTATTGGCTTTCAGAAGCTTTAAAAACAGGAGAAATAACAGATATAGTTTTTACTATTGAAGGGAGATTTTTTCATAAAGAACCTACAACAATTACTGATAATATAACTATCACTGATAGTAGTGGCAACTCGTGGGATTTTCTTGATTTTACATTATCAGATGGTATTATTCTCGTGTTCTTTTTTGATGAAAATGGTATAGCACAGCTAGCACATACCCACACTGAAAATGATTAAGACAGATGGTATTTCTATATTGACGACTATAAGGAATGGATGAGGTGGAATAGCTAATGTAGTGATGAGGAGAGTAGCTATGAAATCAAAATTTGTAGTAACTTACCCAGCATTTATATTTCCGTTAATGGTGTTTGGGATTGCAATAGCTATTCTAATAGTTATATTGCAACTAGTATTTAACAGCGATGTACCTTATAACACCTTATTATCAATTATTTTTATTGCACTACCAACGTGTTTGGGTATTCCCGCTATTCTGATTGTAAAGGTGTTTAAGATTACAGTAAATACTAACGTAATAACAGTACGAACAACCTTGGGGTTTAAGTATTCTTTTGATATTTCAGAAGTAACTTATGTTGAAAAGCGTGTTCCAAGAAAAAACAAAGATTTCGAAAGGTTATTCATTAGAACATCAAAAAAAACATTGAAGTTAGATACCTTTATGATAGGGTATGACAAAATGCTAGAATATTTATCTGACAATGGAAATATGGCAAACTCTAATAAAATAATAAATAAATATAATATATTATATACTAGAGAGAGATTTACAAAAGAATAAATAATTCAAGAATATCTATCAAACGTATATATTATTCCTAATCATAAATCAACCATTCGTTCTTTACAAACTTTTCATCTCCAATAATCAAATAATAATCGTCTGAAAGAGCTTCGATATACGCATAGAAAAAAATATTATATATATTATCAGCAATCCAAATAGCTCTAGTTTTAACAGAATTACCATTGCTGTCTGTTATTTTTACCTCCTCTTCAGAGCTTATTAAACCAATGATATAATAATCTGATGTTCCTAGAACATTATTAATCTGAAAAGTTCCAAAAGTAGCAAATTGCCATTGTGTGTTTTTAACAGTAAATATACTTGGGATTTTATA
>JAITFR010000023.1 GCA_031281255.1 Oscillospiraceae bacterium | reverse complement strand
TCGGGTATTAAAAGTGTTCCTGTCACGAATAATCCCCAAAAGCTACCCGAAACCATCCACATAGTATTAAATATAGTAGTAATTGCCAGAGCGAGAATCATATCACGGGAAGCAAGAATCTGCTTAAAAATCCCGGTATAACCACGCATGATTTTCCAAATTGACATTCCTTCTGTTTCACGTTTTCGAGTTCTGCCTACTTCTGTTTCATCACCCCAAAAGTATAAAATGAAAAATTTTATTGTCATTGACACAAAAGACGTGAAGTATAAAATTCGCATTGCAGGAACAATGGTAAGCTGCGTAACCATAATTGCTGCAAGCGGAGCAAAGATGACTGCGAGCTGTGCAACCATGTGTAAAAGCGAGTAGATTTTTACCATTCCGCCCTTTTTGACGTCTTCTACAAGTAAACATGTCCATGAAATGTCGGTTATCTGCATCATTCCGTTAAATGCCGCAGCAACCATAAACCACCAAAAGTTTTGCGAAAAAGCCCAAAGTAAACACGGTATTGACCATGACAAAATATCAAAAATAAAAGTTGTGAGCTTTCGCCCCAGTTTGTCAGTTACTGCACCACCAATGAGGCCTGCAACAGCACGACAAAGCATAACAGTAGAAGCAACAAGCCCAATCTGTCTGTCTGTGAGCAAAAGTGCTGCCATATAAACAGAGACAAAAGGCATATACAAGTTAAATGGTATTATCCAAAGTGGCTCTGTAAAAAGGCATATTCTCGGATTACCCCTAAGCTCCAGAGCTGATTGAATTATAGGAAACTTGCTAAACTTCATAAAAAACCTAATATTTCATACATAACTATTTCTAATGTGAGCAACTTGCACAGGATAGCATATAAATATAAATATAGCAAATAAATGTGTGATGTCTGACTTGTAACTGTTTAATGGCGTTAAGCAAGTGTAAAAAAGATGTTGTTTTCACAATAGTTACAAAAAGTTTACAAATAGTGACAGTTTTGAGTTGACTTTTATGTAAACCAGTGCTACAATCCTTTCACTGATAAGAGTTATCTGTGGTTACAAAAAAGGAGAAGACACCTTGATTATCCAAAAAAGTAACAAAAACTATATAATAAAAACGATAAGCTTATTTATCATTATTTGCATAATGGCTAGCTTATCTACACCATTAATTCCACCTGCACAAGCAGCAGGAACCTTCCGAACAACAGCAGATGTTAATGTTAGAGCAGAGCCATCAACTAATGCTGCGGTTGTTCATATTGTATATAAAAACGTAGACGTAACAGTAACTGAACATAACCCGGCAGGTTGGTCATCTGTTAGTGTCGCTGGTGTGAACGGTTTTATCAGATCGGATTTTCTGCGATTCTCTGTTGGTACGTCAGGAGCTGAGTTTTTTTCTACAGGTGGGGTTTATGTTAGATCGACAGCTTCAACAAGTGCAAGAATAGTAACAACAGTAGAAAAAGGTACAAAAGTAACGGTAACCGAACATAACCCGGCGGGTTGGTCAAGAGTTCGAGTCGGGAGCAATTCAGGGTTTATAAGATCAGATTTTTTATCACGTACAGAAGGTATGGGATCAGCTTCAAATGAAATTACATCAACACCAACAACAGATTCATCAACAGGAACACCTGACACTTCAACAGGAGTAATAGCAACACTTAAAACAATCGGGTCGGTGAACCTCAGAGCGACTGCAAGTGATAATTCAAATATTATAAGAACACTTCCTAAAGACACAAATGTTGAAGTATTAGAAAATGATATATTAGACAATAAAGGAGACAAATGGTCACGTGTTAGCCACAACGGAGCAAATGGATTTATCTTGTCAAGGCTTCTAACATCAGGAGCAACTGTAACTGTTGAAACACCACTTAGAACAATCGGAGGGGTGAACCTAAGAGCGGCTGCGAGTGATACTTCAAGTGTAATAAGGACACTCGCCAAAGGTACTAGTGTTGATGTATTAGAAAATGATATATTAGATAATAAAGGAGACAAATGGTCGCGTGTCACCCACAACGGAACTAACGGATTTATCTTGTCAAGATTGCTAACATCAGGAGATGTAGCCGAAAGTAACACTGTAATAGCAACTATGAAAACAGTTGGCAGCGGTGTAAGGCTTAGAACAGGACCGGGCACTACTTTTGATATTATTCGAGAACTGGCAGTAAATGTAAATGTTGAAGTGCTTGAGCATCAATCTAACGGTTGGTCAAGAGTTAGACATAACAATTCAATAGGTTTTATAAAATCAAGCTTGCTGTGGCATGGTGCAAATGTTGAGCTTCTAACATGGCCTGAGGTTCGAGCAATAATGCCAATGCGTCAAAACATACGTGTTGTTGATGTAAGAACCGGTATATCTTTTAACATTAGAGTTTTCTCACTTAGTGAGCATGCAGATTTTGAAACTCCAACACAGGCAGATACAGATGCAAAGCTTAGAACACGTAATGGCGTATGGTCGTGGTCTGCAAGACCTGTTTGGATAACTATTGGCAATCGTGTTATTGCCGCTTCGATGAACGGAATGCCACATGATGTCAGTACAATCCGCGACAATGGTATAAATGGACATTTCTGTATGCATTTTCACAACACTAATAATAGCAACATCTCATACCGTGACGACCTAAGAAGAGCCGTAGTAGAAGCTTATGACAAAAGACCCAGATAAAAATAAATGTAGTGGTGTTGCCTTATGAAAACATTTCTTGGTATAGAGCTTGGTTCAACACGTATAAAGGCTGTTTTAATTGATCAAACCGGAAACCCTCTGGCTTCCGGCAATTTTGAATGGGAAAATCGCTTTGAAAACAATGTTTGGACATACCATCTGGACGATGTGTGGTTAGGATTGCAAGCTAGTTATAAAGAGCTGGTTTGTGATTATGAAAAAACAAAATCAAAACCAATGCCTGATATTTCGGGTATTGGCATTTCTGCAATGATGCATGGTTACTTACCACTTGATAAAAACGGTAATCAACTTACAGAGTTTTATACTTGGCGAAACACAATCACAGAAAAAGAATCAAACAAACTAACAGAAACCTTTAATTTTAGAATCCCGCAAAGATGGAGCATTGCACATTTACTCCGCACTGTTCAAGGAAAAGAAAAACACGTAGAAAACATAGATTTTCTCACAACGCTTGCTGTTTATGTACATTATAAACTAACAGGAAAAAAAGTAGCAGGACTTGGAGAAGCATCCGGAATGTTTCCAATAGACAGTCAAACAGGATATTATCACGCAAAAATGATTGAAAAGTTTGAAAACCTTATAGCAGAGTTTAATTTACCTTGGAAACTGGCGGAGATACTGCCAAAGGTGTTAAAAGCAGGAGAAGATGCCGGCTCTTTAACCGAAGAAGGAGCAAAGCTTCTTGACCCAACAGGAAAACTAAAGTCAGGCATACCATTTTGTCCGCCTGAAGGAGACGCCGCAACAGGAATGGTTGCAACAAACACAGTTGCACCAAAAACAGGCAACATATCCGCAGGTACATCAATATTCGCAATGTTAGTTCTTGATAAACCTTTATCAAAGCTTTATAAGGACGTGGACATAGCAGCATCACCAACAGGCAAACCGGCAGCACTGGTGCATTGCAATAACTGCACATCTGATGTTGATGCATGGGTAAGCTTATTTGGCGAAGTGCTAATTCAAATGAACGTATCTACGGATAAAACACTGTTGTATAAAACTTTATACAATGCAGCATTAAACGGTGAAACCGATTGCGGAGGTCTTGTATCAATTAACTACATTTCAGGAGAATACAGGACAGGCTTTAGCGAAGGGCGACCGCTGTTTGCAAGAACACCTGACAGCAAGTTCACACTGGAAAACTTCATGCGCTCACTATTGTTATCATCAATTGCGACATTTTCAATTGGAATTAAACCATTATTAGAAGAAGAGGGACTTAACTTCTCAAAGCTTCTTGGACACGGAGGTTTATTTAAAACTCCGATTGTCGGACAGAAGCTTATGGCCGGAGCTTTAAATCTCCCGATAGCTGTAATGAGCTCTGCCGCAGAAGGTGGTGCATGGGGAATTGCTCTACTCGCAGCGTATTCAACAGCAAGAGAACCCGATGAAACACTTGAGGAGTTTCTCGAAAACAAAATATTTAAAAACGTAAAAGTTACAATAATAAATCCTGACCAAAATGATGTTGATGGTTTTGAAAAATACTTAAAACGCTACTACTCCGCACTCGAAATAGAACGCACCGCTGTAGATATGCTGTAAATAATATGCAGTATTTTTAATGTAATGCATTAAAAACTCCCAAGTGGTCAAAATGACCACTTGGAGAGACACATTGAAAACACTGACTTTTGTTACTTGGGTAATTATTCATGTCAGTAGTTAAAATATAGTAAGATGGAGTTACAATTATGTTAAAACAACTAAAAAAGGATGTACTGACCGCAAATCTTAGCTTAGTCAAGCATAATCTTGTTACTCTCACATGGGGTAACGCATCAGGCATCGACAGAAAAAAGAACCTTGTTGTTATAAAACCCTCCGGTGTTGAATATAAACAGATGACAGAAGACGACATGGTCGTTGTTGAGTTGGAAACCGGAAAAGTTGTGACTGGAAGCTTGTTGCCATCTTCTGATACTGCAACTCATTTAGAGCTTTACAAAGCATTTCCAACTATTGGAGGAGTTGTCCACACACATAGCCGCTGGGCGACAATATTTGCACAAGCAAAAAGAGAAATACCAGCACTTGGCACAACTCATGCAGATAGTTTTTATGGTACAATCCCATGCACACGGGAAATGACATCGGATGAAATAAAAAATGATTATGAAACCAACACAGGAAAAGTCATCATAGAAAGATTTGCAAATATAGCACCAAGTGAAATCCCGGCAGTGCTTGTACATAGTCATGCACCGTTTACATGGGGCAGCAATGTATCACAAGCAGTGGAAAATGCAATTGTTTTAGAAGAGGTTGCATTTATGGCATGGCATGATATAATTATAGACCCAAATATAAAAAGTATGCAGCAGGAGTTGCTTGATAAACACTACTTACGCAAGCATGGTGAAACCGCATACTACGGACAAAAATAAACAGGAGGAAATCCCAATGAACAACATTCCAAAAATTAAACTAGGTCTTATCTCAGTATCTCGCGACTGTTTCCCTGTCGAACTCTCAGCATCACGTCGAGCAGCAATAGCTGAGAAATGTAAGGACATCTACGAATGTAAAATTACAGTCGAAAACGAAAAAGATATGCTAAACGCCGTAGCTGATGTAAAAGCTGCCGGAGCTAATGCACTTGTTGTATTTCTCGGTAACTTCGGGCCAGAAACATCAGAAACACTGATAGCAAAGCATTTCAACGGTCCTGTTATGTTCGTTGCAGCAGCCGAGGAAGCAGCAGACAAACTAATTAACGGTCGTGGAGACGCATATTGCGGAATGTTAAACTGTTCATATAACCTTGGACTTCGCAACCTTAAAGGTTACATACCTGAATACCCTGTCGGCACAGCCACAGATATTGCAAAGATGATTGCCGACTTTATACCTATTGCCCGTGCTATTATAGGTGTTACAAACTTGAAGATAATCTCCTTTGGGCCTCGTCCGCAGGATTTCCTTGCGTGTAATGCACCGATTAAACAATTCTTTAACCTTGGTGTAGAAGTGCAAGAAAACTCTGAACTAGACCTTTTAGTAGCATATCACGCTCACAAGGATGACCCGCGTATACCTGATGTTATAAAGGACATGGAACGTGAGCTTGGCGAAGGTAACAAAATGCCGGGCATACTCCCAAGACTTGCTCAATACGAAGTAACACTACTTGATATTCTGGAAGAAAACAAAGGTTGTAAAAAATATGCAGTTATGGCAAACAAATGCTGGCCTGCATTCCAAACAGAATTTGGTTTTGTACCATGTTATGTCAACAGCCGTTTAGCCACAAGAGGAGTGCCTATTTCTTGCGAGGTTGACCTCTATGGGGCATTGTCAGAATACATCGGTTCATGCATAACCGAAGGTCCGGTTACACTTCTCGATATAAACAACTCCGTACCGGAAGATATGTACGAAAAAGATATTAAAGGCAAGTTTGACTACACTCTAAAAGATACATTTATGGGATTCCATTGCGGAAATACTCCAATGTGTTGCTTAAAAAACGGCGAGATTAAGTATCAGCTTATCATGCGTCGCCTCTTAGAGCCTGACACAGAGCCTGATATTACCAGAGGCACACTAGAGGGAGATATTATCCCCGGAGATATTACTTTCTACCGTCTGCAAGGCACAGCCGAAGGTGGTCTAACAGCATACATAGCTCAAGGCGAAGTGCTGCCGGTTGCTACACAATCATTTGGTGGCATTGGAGTCATAGCAATAAAAGAAATGGGTCGCTTCTATCGTCACGTTTTGATAGAAGGTCGCTATCCGCATCACGGAGCAGTGGCATTTGGTCACATAGGTAGTGCTGTATTTGAAGTATTTAAGTATCTAGGTGTAGAAACAATATCCTACAACCAACCGGCATGCCTGCTCTACCCAACAGAAAATCCATTTTGTTAAATATTAATTAGATGTGAACTGTTTTAATGATTTTTTGTGTCTGTACGTAGCATTGCGTGCACACAAAAAATTATTAAAAAGGTCACAGCCAGTAACTAGATAGGTGGTTAGTATGAGTCAGTGGTGGAAAGAGCGAGTTGTTTATCAGATATATCCTCGTAGTTTCCAAGACACTAACGGGGATGGTATAGGTGATATACCTGGCATTATATCTCGTCTTGATGAGATAAAAGAGCTGGGTGCCGGTATCATCTGGCTTTCACCTGTCTTTAAATCCCCTGATGCCGATAATGGTTACGACATCAGCGATTATCGCGACATTAACCCGAAGTTTGGCACAATGGCAGACATGGAGCAGCTATTTGCAGAAGCGGCAAAACGTGATATAAAAATCATCATGGATTTAGTTATAAACCACACCTCTGATGAACACGACTGGTTCATAAAAAGCCGTGAAAAAGACAGCCCATACC
>JAITFR010000223.1 GCA_031281255.1 Oscillospiraceae bacterium | reverse complement strand
ACAGAGGATTGCAGGTCATTCCATACGGCTTCCTTACTACCGGTTCGTGCAACTATCACTATATCATATCCCGATACAAACAGGTGTTCGTTTATGCGATAGATTTCTTTTAAGCGGCGGCGTATGCGGTTTCGTTGCACTGCACCACCAAGCTTTGTACTAACTGTTACACCAAGACGATTTTTTGATAAATTATCTACTGTTCTATAGTTTTTGTTACAGTAGACAACAGCGTACTTTGATGCTGCGCTTTTTCCTTTGCTATATAATCGCTTAAACTCATGGTTACGTTTTAATGAGGTTGTAAAGTTCATTTTATGCAGACAGCTTAAAGCGACCCTTCAATCGACGACGTGCAAGCACCTTGCGACCACTTCTTGTAGACATACGTTTGCGAAAACCATGTTCTCTCGCACGATGTCTTTTCTTTGGTTGATATGTTCTGAGCATTGTAGTATATATCCTTTCAAACTCTTAAAAGAGTTGTTTGTCTATGTTTGTGCATACTTCCACATGGTATTGAATTATACAATAAAGATAATGTGTATGTCAACTAAAGCCTCATACACTTACTTGCTTTCGCTCATGTTTATAGCATTATCGTTTGGTACAAACCAGAATATTATTGCTGCTGCAATAAACAGCACAACAATACCTGCTATACCAAGATGTGGATGCCCTGTTAAAACAGAGATAATTCCAAACAAAGTAGTACCCATTATTGATGCTAAACGTCCGAATATATTATAGAAACCGAAAAATTCATTTGATTTATCTTTTGGTACAATTTTTCCGAAATACGCACGACTAAGAGCTTGAATACCACCTTGTGCAGTGCCAACGAGCATTGCAAGTCCCCAGAACAGAGCTGTTAAGAAACGTATATCACGATCAGGACTCATTAAAAGTGCAATCATACATATAACAACATACGTGCATATCCCAAAGTATATCATTGATTTTGTGCCAAACTTATCAGCCAATCTACCATAAATAATAGCACATGGGCCTGCTACAAACTGTGTTGCGAGTAACACAAGCAGTAAGTCAACCTGTCCAATGCCAATTTCCATTCCATATATCGTTGCCATGCTTATAATTGAACTCACACCGTCGTAATATAAGAAAAACGCAAGTAAAAATAAGAGTACAGACCTATGTTTACATATTTCTTTAATCGTGAGCCAGACCGTAACAAAGCTTTTTCGTACATATTTTTCTTCAATTGGCTGCCCGTATTTTTGATTTACATTACGCCACATTGGAATCGTAAACAATAACCACCAAACAGCAGTTATTAAGAAAGCAATTCGGTATGCTGTTACAAAAGATATGTTTATTATACCAAGTTCAATAAGTAGAATTGGAGCTATGCTCGCTATAAAGGGAGGAATACATCCAAGATATCCCACACCAAAAGCAAGTGTTGAAATCCGGTTCATGCGGTCATTTGAGGTTACATCGACAAGGAAAGCGTTATACACTTTGTTTGCACCTGAATATCCAATCATCGAAATAACATAAACGATTAAAAGCATATACCACATTTTTTCAGGAACAATCGCAATAGCGGCTGTAGACAGAGCGCCAATTCCGACGAAAATATTAAAGACAAACTTCTTCTTTCCCAGGTAACCTGTTAATGCCCCGATTATTGGTGCTAATGCACCTGTGAAGAGCATTGAAGCTGCTGTAGCAAATGCCCAATAAGGGCTTACTATATCACCATCGCCTAAAGCCTCATTTGCCGACCAGAAAAAGTACATACCCATTATTGTTGCCATTACTGTAATTGTATATGGTGATTCTGCTAAATCGTAAAGTACCCACGCTCTTTCTTGCTTATTTAACTTCTTAAACATATCAGGGTTTCATTCCTTTCTCAGTTTGAAAGTTTATTTCAAACCATCATCTTATAATAATTAATCTGCGGTAATTATTCATCATAAGATATTGAATATTTCTGCTTCTTAAAAAATCTATTATCAAAACATTGATTACATGAGTATAACACACATTACACATTAAACCTAAAGTTTATTATATCACCGTCTTGAACAATATAATCTTTACCCTCTAAACGGAACAAACCTTTTTCTTTAACCTTAACCATTGAGCCAAGCTCCTTAATATCTTTATACTTTACAACCTCTGCACGTATGAAGCCACGCTCAATATCCGTGTGTATTTTTCCGGCGGCAACTCGTGCAATTGTGCCGTTTTCTATAGTCCAGGCTTTGACCTCATCCTCGCCCACAGTTAAAAAAGATATTAAATCCAGCAAACTATACATTGCACCTGCAAGCACAGTTACCCCCGGCTCGTTAATGTTCATATCTAGCATAAATGCTTCCTTATCATCATAAGGCAAACGGCTGATTTCAAGCTCCATATCTATACAAAGCTCATAAAGTGGGATATTTAGTTTCTCGCATAAATCTTGTAAAGCTTCTTTATTTGGGTAAGAACCTGATTCCCACTCTGCAACATCAAGATTTACAACAGCAAGAGAAAGCTTTTCTTTTAAAAACGAAAAACCACGTATAGAAACACGCTCGTCCTCAGTCATATCCATATCAACAAGAGAACCACCATCTTCAAGCCACTTTGAACATCTTTCCAGCAGATTTATCTCCGCTTCGTTTTCTTTCGTAACTTTTTTACCTGCTTTTATGCGGTTTATTCTTTTTTCTATCATTTCTAAATCAGCAAACAGCATTTCTGTC
>JAITFR010000222.1 GCA_031281255.1 Oscillospiraceae bacterium | reverse complement strand
CCGGAACACCTCCTCATAAGGATTTACCAACTGAAACACCACCACCGTATATAAGATTTACAATGACGGAAAACGCATTTTCTGATGTTAAAAAAGCGATAGTCTCTGACATCGAAATTTATAACAGTGAAAGCAGCAATTACACAATTGATACTATACATAAAATAAATAAAGATTATCCAAACTCTGAATTATTCCTCCTTGTTGGAAACGATATGTACGATTCTTTAGATACCTGGAAGGACAGTAAAGAATTAAAAAAGCTTGTAACACCTGTGTTATTACCACGAGAAAAAGTAAAAATATCATCAACAGAGATTCGTGATTTATTACCTAAACGTAAAGGAAATGAATATATATCTAAAGATAACTACGCTCTAATTATCAAACATAGATATTACAAAGCAAAACCAAACTTCAAATGGCTCAGAGAAGAAGCACATAGTATGTTAGATACTAAAAGAATACCTCATGTTGATGCAACAGAGGAAGTAGCAGTAAGGCTTGCAAGCTTTTGGAATGTTAACAAAGATGATGCCGGAGAGGCTGCAATACTGCATGATATCACAAAGAGACTTGATTTTGAGCAAAATATGTGTATAATAACAAGTTACGGATTAATTTCAAGTGATTATAGCAGAACTGAAGAGAAGATAATACATGCAATAACCGGAGCAATAATCGCAAAAACAAAGTTTGGCGTATCAGATGATGTAGCAAATGCAATAAGACGTCATACAACAGGATGTAGAGGTATGACAACATTAGATAAAATTATTTATATAGCCGACTATATAGAAGCAACCAGGGAAATGCCGCAAATAGAAGATTTAAGGAAATTAGCTTTTGAAAACCTAAATAAAGCGGTTGTTATGGGGCTGGAAATGTCGGTTAATGATTTACTATCACGAGATATAATACCAAATGCAGCGACTTATGATGCATTAGACAACTTAAGGAGAGACATTCATGAAACTGTTCGGAGGCAAGAGTAAAAACAAGAGACCTAATACTAATGTCACAAATAAAAACACAACAAAAAGTCCAAATAAAAAAAGAAACAAATGGTCAAACTTTTCAAAAAAGAAAAAAACAGCTATAATTGTTACAGCAATACTCGGAGTATTTTTAGTTTGTTTAATAGGTTTATTTTCGATTATTCGTTGGGAGATACAACCATTTTATGACATGTTTTTTAAACCATCCATAGAAGATTTATCAAATCCCAGACGCCCAAGACCGGTAGTTAATCCAGAAGATAAAGATGCACCACCACTTAATATAAATGAAGGTGATGATCATATTGGATGGGATGAGCTTCAAGAAATAAGAAACACTGACCAATATACATTTCTCATAATGGGTATAGATGGTCATGGTAATACTGATGTAATTATGGTTGCATCATTTGATGCTAAGGAGAAAACTTTAAATATTGTAAGTATACCTCGTGATACTCTTATAAATGTTTCTTGGAATCCAAAGAAGATTAACTCAATCCAACCGGTTATGAGAAATAGATATCGTGATCAAGATAATGCATATAATATTGCAATGGATGCTACCATTGTTCAACTGAGAGATTTCTTAGGATTTGAGCTGGATTTTTGGGTAACTGTAAACATGGCTGCATTTGTTCGCCTTATTGATGATATAGGTGGTGTAGAGTTTGATGTTCCACGTGATATGCATTGGAGTGATCCTGAAAATGACTATGAATATGATCTTACTAAAGGAGTTCAAGTACTTGATGGTGTACAAGCTCTTGGATTATTAAGATATAGAGCAACAATAGGTGATATAGGCAGAATAACTACACAGCAGAGATTTTTAGAAGCATTTGCAAAGCAGTTACTGTCAAAAAGAAACTCTGTAAGTGTAACAAGTATGGCAGATATCTTCTTCAAACATGTCAGAACTGACATTCAATTAAATCACCTCGTATGGTTTGGCAGAGAGTTCTTAAAAATGGATGCTGATGATATAAACTTTGCTATTATGCCCGGTACAGTAGATAAAATCGGTATTTATGATTTAATTACAGTACATGTTGATGAATGGCTTGAAATTGTTAACGAAAAATTGAGTTATTTCCACGAAAACATAACAAAAAATGATGTTAGTATTTTAACTCGTGGAACTGATGGAGAATTATTTGTTACAGATGATAAATGGCAGGATAATTTGGATTGGACATCAAGACGTAGTGCAGGACAAAGCACAACTACAAATACCAATACGAATCCGGTAGCAACAACTGATGCTGCTACAACAGATCCTCCGGTAATATCTGCTACAGACCCAAATATTATGGCAACAGATCCTGATACAACCAATGAGCCGGATGATGATGAAGATTAGTACTTTAGAAGGGACATTGTAAAAAATGCTAACTCCATTAGAAATTGCGAGTATTGCGGTAAAAACACTGGATGATAAAAAAGCACGCGATATAAAGCTTCTTAGAACTACTGATGTTACTGTATTGGCTGACTATTTTGTTATTTGCACAGCTGGTTCAACAACGCAATTAAAATCCCTTTGTGATGAATTGGAGCTTACCTTAAAAGCTGTTGATGAAAAACCACTCAGACGTGAAGGTGGCAGAAGTGGTGATTGGGTGCTATTAGATTATGCTTGTGTAGTAATACATGTATTCCTACAGGAAGCAAGAGAGTTTTACACCCTTGAGCGACTTTGGGGTGATGCAGAAGACATTGATATAAATACAATAGAACGGATAAAAACATGAAGTACGATTTTACAAAAATAGAACAATACTGGCAGAAGCGGTGGGAGGCTGAAAAGCCTTTTTCTGCGTTAAACGGAGACAATAAACCTAAAGCATATATTTTAGTAGAGTTCCCATATCCGTCAGGAATTGGGCTACATATCGGTCACCCACGTCCATATACCGCAATGGATATAGTTTCAAGAAAAAGACGTATGCAAGGATATAATGTTTTATATCCAATTGGTTTTGATGCATTTGGATTACCTACAGAAAACTATGCGATACAAAAGAAAATACATCCTGCCGAAGTCACACGTGAGAATATTGCCAAGTTTACCTCACAACTTAAAATGCTTGGTTACAGCTTTGATTGGGATAGATGTGTTGACACAACCGACCCTACTTACTATAAATGGACACAGTGGATTTTTATTAAACTCTTTGAGCATAACCTTGCATATAAAGCATTAATTCCGGTTAACTGGTGTACTTCATGTAAATGTGTGCTTGCAAATGAAGAGGTGGTTGATGGTGTTTGTGAGCGTTGTGGTTCTGAGGTTGTACGGCGTGAGAAAAGCCAGTGGATGCTTCGTATTACAAAGTATGCAGAGCGACTTGCTGATGATTTAGACACTGTTGATTATATTGAACGTGTGAAAATTCAACAGCGACACTGGATAGGACGCTCCGTTGGTGCAGAAGTAAACTTCAAGACAACCACCGGTGATACAATTCGTATTTTCACCACAAGGCAAGATACATTATACGGAGCAACATATATGGTAATATCTCCCGAGCATCCATTACTTGCTAAGTGGAAGCCAAAAAATGCTGATGAAATAAAAACTTATCAAGAAATTGCATCAAAAAAATCTGATTTTGAACGTACAGAGCTTGTTAAAGAAAAAACAGGTGTAAGAATAATCGGTATAAACGCAATAAATCCTGTTACAAATAAAGAAATACCAATATTTATATCTGATTATGTGCTTGCTTCTTATGGAACGGGAGCTATTATGGCTGTTCCCGGGCATGATGCCCGAGACTGGGAGTTTGCAAAAAAATATGATTTACCAATAGTTGAAGTTGTTTCAGGTGGAAATGTTGAAAAAGAGGCGTACACCGAATGTGATACTGGAATTATGGTTAACTCTGATTTGATTAATGAGCTTAGTGTTGAGGATGCAAAGATTAAAATTACCAAGTGGCTTATAGAAAATAATCTTGGTGAGGAAAAAGTTAACTATAAACTACGTGATTGGGTTTTCTCACGGCAGAGATATTGGGGTGAACCAATACCTATTGTGGATTGTGAAAAATGCGGATTTGTTGTACTGCCTGAAAGTGAGTTGCCACTAATTTTACCCGATGTCAAAAACTATGAAACAACCGAAACAGGGGAGAGCCCACTTGCATCTATGACCGGTTGGTTAAAAACGACCTGTCCAAAATGCGGAGGTCCTGCTACCAGAGAAACTGATACAATGCCGCAATGGGCTGGTTCAAGTTGGTATTTTCTGCGTTATGCTGACCCTCATAATGATAAAGCCCTGGCTTCTAAAAAAGCTTTGGATTATTGGACACCTGTTGATTGGTACAACGGTGGTATGGAGCACACGACACTACATTTGCTTTACTCACGTTTTTGGCATAAGTTTTTATACGACATTGGTGTTGTACCAACATCGGAGCCGTATTCGAAGCGTACAAGTCATGGAATGATTCTTGGTGAAGATGGTCAGAAAATGAGCAAATCGAGAGGGAATGTCGTAAATCCTGACGATATAGTAGCCGAATATGGAGCAGACACATTACGTTTGTACATAATGTTTATTGGAGATTTTGAAAAAACTGCACCTTGGTCACAACAAGCTGTTAAAGGCTGCAAACGCTTTTTAGACCGTGTATGGGGTTTGGCATGTAATAAAATCATTGATGAAAATGAAAACAATAAATCAGCACTAAACAATGTTTCACAATCGCATGAAGTTATTATCAACAAAACAATCAAAAAAGTCTCAAGTGATATAGAAAATCTAAAGTTTAACACGGCAATTGCAACACTTATGTCACTTGTTAATGATTTTTATACTCCACCACCTTCACGAAATGATATAAAAATGCTCTTGACCTTACTTTCACCTTTTGCTCCGCATATCGCAGAGGAATTGTGGAAAATACAGGAGTTTGATGGTTATGCATCAGAACAAGAATGGCCTGATTATGATGAAAGCAAAACTGTTGATTCACAAATTGAAATGGCAGTACAAGTGTTAGGAAAACTACGCAGCACAATAAATATTCCACTTGATAGTGATGATGAAACAATAATAGAAACAGCAAAAAATGATAGTAAAATTGCCCGATACATAGAGGGTAAGGAAATTACTCGAACTATTATTGTTAAAAACAAACTAATTAATTTTATTATTAAATGAAAATTGTATTTATGGGTACACCTGAGTTTGCCCGAAAAGCATTAAAAAAATTATATGAAGACAATTATAACATTGTTGGTGTTTTTACAGGAGCAGACAAACCTCGAAACAGAGGTATGAAGCTGAGTATGTGTCCTGTAAAAGAGCTTGCACTTGAACAAAATACTACGGTATTTGATCCAACCGCACTAAATGTTGATACAATTATGTCCTTAAATCCGGATATAATTGTAGTCGTTGCTTATGGTAAGATTTTACCAAAATCTATACTCGATATACCACCATTGGGTTGTGTTAACATTCATGGCTCACTACTCCCGAAATACCGTGGTGCAGCTCCGATTCAGCATGCTATTCTTAACGGAGAAACTACAACCGGTGTCACATCAATTTACATGGATGTTGGAATGGATGATGGAGATATTATTCTCACAAAATCAATGCAAATTGGTGATGATGAAACGTCCGAGAGATTATTTGAAAGCTTGGGTGTATTAGGCTCTGAGCTTTTAAGCGAGACATTGCTTGCAATTTCTAATAATATCGCTCCACGAATACCTCAAAATCATGATAATGCAACATTTGCTCCAATGCTAAAAAAAGATATGTCACCAATTGATTGGAATAAAACCGCTTTTGAAATAAAAAATAAAGTTCGAGCCTTTATCCCTTGGCCTGTAGCTACAATGGAGTTACAAGGCAAACTACTAAAGGTTTATTCTGTTGAAGCTACAAATAATCAAACAGGGAAGTTTCCCGGTACAATTATTGGTGAAGTGTCGGATGGTTTGAAAATAGCTTGTGCGGATAAATCTTTGATTATTAAATCCATTCAAGCACCTAATGGGAAAATCATGTCAATTTTAGATTACTTAAAAGGTAACCCATTATATGAAAAATGATATAAAGTCTATGCTCCTTTCCGAAATTGAGGAATATTTTACATCAATAAATGAACCAAAATACAGAGCAAAGCAAGTATTTTCGTGGCTTCACAAAAATGCGGTTTCTACATTTGATGAAATGACAAACTTATCTGTGAGTTTACGAGAAAAACTAAATAACGATTTTTATATAACCTCTCCAAAGCTTGTAACCAAACAAATATCCAATAAAGATGGAACAATAAAATATCTTTTAAATGTTGATAATGTTATTAAACCTAATAAAGAGAATACTATTGAAACAGTTTTGATGAAATATAAACATGGAAACAGTGTATGTATATCAACTCAAATTGGTTGCAAGATGGGTTGTATTTTTTGTGCTTCTTGTATTGGCGGTTTTGTACGAAACTTAACTGCTTCTGAAATGCTCGACCAAATAATCTTCGTTGAAAAAGATACAAATGAAAGAGTATCAAACATTGTTCTTATGGGAATTGGTGAGCCATTAGACAATCTGGATAATGTTTTAAGATTTGTTGAAATAATTTGTTTTCCTGACGGTATGAATAAAAGCGCACGTAATATCACAATATCCACATGTGGTATTGTTGAAAACATTGACAAATTATCAAGTTTTGGTGTACAATTAACTTTGGCTTTGTCACTTCATGCACCCGATGATAAAACTCGTTTAATGCTAATGCCCGGCAACAAAAGTACCAAAATCAATGATTTGTTAAATGCTGTTGACAGGTATTTTGAAAAAACTAAAAGACGAATTACTTATGAGTATATAATGATAGATGGTATAAATGATTCTGTCTCTCAAGCTAAGCAACTATCAAATCTGCTCATTAATAGGAAAAGTCATTTGAATCTAATACAGTTTAATGAAATACCGGAAAGTGATTTCCAACCAAGTAAACCAGATAGTATCAAAGACTTTACTGATGAACTGGATAAAGCAGGGATAAACTACACAATACGAAGAAATCTCGGATCGGATATTGATGCCTCATGTGGGCAACTACGCAGAAGAAACATTAATACATCGGAGTTAGAGTATGGAGTTATGGGGAGTAACTGACTGCGGTAGAGTCAGAAAACATAACCAGGATGTTTTTAGAATACAACATAGTGATGAACATGATATTGCAATTTTAGTTGTTTGTGATGGAATGGGTGGCACAAACGCCGGTAATGTGGCAAGTGAATTAGCAGCTTCATCATTCCTTGATTACATTAAAAAACATATTGATGATTTAAAAAACCTTGATGATTACGCAGAATTAATATCAGATGCCTCAGTTAATGCAAACACAGTTGTATTTGATAGAAGCCTTTATAATGATGAATATGAGGGGATGGGAACCACACTTGTTGCCGCAATTATTTCTGAGTATGGTGTAGTGGTATCAAATATAGGTGACAGCCGTTTATACAGTGTTATTGAAAACGAAATAAAGCAGGTGACAACAGATCATTCAGTTATTGAAGAGATGGTTGAACGTGGTGAAATCACTCGTGCAGAGGCTCGTATTCATCCAAGCAGAAACTTAATTACTCGTGCAATTGGAGCAAGTCCTTATGAACCACCGGATGTATTTGTTATTAACCTTAATAAAAATGACTACTTAGTATTATGTTCAGATGGTTTAACAAACATGGTTTTAGAAACAGAAATATTAGCACAATTACAATCAAACAACACAGTTCAAGAAAGTTGCGAGATTTTACTAAAAATGGCATTAGAGCGTGGTGCTCCTGACAATGTGACAATAGTAATACTCAGGAGATAGGAGAAGGTTAAATGGATACAAGTAGTAGATATATAGGTAGAATACTTGATAATAGATATGAGATTCTTGAGTTAATCGGTGTAGGTGGTATGGCGTATGTGTATAAAGCACTTTGTCATCGTTTAAACCGACTGGTAGCTATTAAGATATTAAAGGAAGAGTTCGCTGCTGATGAAGATTTTCAACGTCGATTTTATACAGAATCTCAAGCTGTAGCTATGCTCTCACATCCAAATATTGTAGCTGTTTATGATGTTAGTCGCAGTGGAAACGCTGAATATATTGTTATGGAACTAATCGAAGGTATAACCTTAAAACAATATATAAACAGAAAAGGTCTATTAAACTGGAAGGAGACTTTGCATTTTACAACACAAATTGTAAAAGCTCTTGTTCATGCTCATTCTCGCGGTATTATTCACCGTGATATAAAACCTCATAATATTATGATACTAAAAGATGGTAGTGTTAAGGTTGCTGACTTTGGTATTGCCAGACTTTTATCTATGCAAAATACACTAACACAAGAAGCACTTGGTTCTGTACACTATATTTCACCTGAGCAAGCAAAAGGTGGCAATATTGATGCACGTTCAGATATTTATTCGGTTGGTGTTGTGATGTATGAAATGCTCACAAGCCGTTTGCCATTTGTTGGAGATACGGCTGTTTCTGTAGCAATTCAACATATAAGTGCTATTCCTTTAAGACCTAGTGAAATAAATCCGGATATTCCAAGAGGTCTTGAAGAGATAACAATGCATGCAATGGAACCTGATGTTCATATACGTTTTACAACTGCAGAAGAAATGTTACTCGATTTAGAAGAGTTTAGAAAACACCCCGGTATTGTGTTTAATTACTCTCTTTCAAATCCTGCAGAAAGAGTTTCCGCTGATGCTGTTATGCCTTATGAAACCAGAGTGATACCTAGAGAAGCAATACCATCCGGTGATAATAGATTAAACCGTGGAATTGTTGGTATATCTCCACGACCTAAATCAGATTTAACAACTGATGAGTACCGTGATGCAAAAAGACGAAAAAATAATACTGCAACTTTGATAGGTATATTTGGTGTAGTTCTTTTTGTTATTGCAATTACTGTGTTTTTTATTTTTCCAATGCTTAGAGATACAATGGGTACATCTGATGAAGATGTAACTATACTTGATTTTGTCGGTTTAAGGTTTACAGATTTTGAAAATGATGTAGATTTAAGAGAAATATATCAATTTTTTGTTGAGTATGCAAATAACGAAGATGTACCTGAGGGTATTGTATTCCGGCAAGAGCCATCTGCAGGAGATAATCGTCCTGCTCCGGTTGGAATTAGACGCATTAATGTCAGACTATGGGTTTCTACAGGAGATGAGTTACCTGTAGAAATGCCAAACTTAATTGGTTTACATCGAACTGATGCAAGAAATCAAATAAATAACTTAAGAATGGATTTACAAGTAATATTTGATACAGTGGAAACTGAAGATGAAGACCTCAACAACTTAGTTGTTGAGACTCGACCGAGAGAAGGTGAGTTGCTATCAAGAGGAAATGAGGTTTTGATAAGGTACTATACAACAATAGCAGAAAGAGTTGTTAGAGTTCCAGAAAATCTTGTTGGAATAACAGAAATTGCTGCTCTTAGGGCATTTGAAGGATTAGATTTAGAACCGCATGTTCTTGAGTTTTATCACCCAACTGTTCCTGTTGGAGTCGTTTACTTTGTACAGTTTGAAGGAACCTCTGTACCTGCTGACTCGATAATTGAAATACATGTTTCTTTAGGTCCTGAACCAACACCAACTCCATCTCCATCACCTGATCCTGACCCGACACCATCTCCAACACCAACACTTCCACCAACCTCTGACCCTGATAATGGTAGCGGAGATGGCGATAGTAACGGAGATGGCGACGGAACACCATAGTTATGCTTAAAGGGATTATCTACAAAGCAATAAGTGGGTTTTACTATGTAAAATCTGAAACATTAACGGCCCAGTGCAGAGCACGCGGCCGTTTTCGTCTTGACAAGAGCATACCACTTGTAGGGGATTGTGTGCATTTTACTACAACTGAACAAAATAGTGGTGTCATTATGGAGATACTTCCACGCAGAAATACATTTGTAAGACCACCACTAGCAAATATCGATAAAATGGTTATTATAACTTCTGCTGCAATTCCGATAACAGACCCGTATTTAATTGATAAAATGATAGTTATTGCACTTAGTAATAACTGTGAGCCTATTATATGTATTAACAAGCTTGATTTAGATACTGCCGACGAATTATACGACATTTATAGTTCTATTGATATTTCACTAGTCAGAACAAGTGCTGAAACAGGTGAGGGAATTGACAAACTTGTGAAATTAGTAGAAAAAACAACCTGTGCTTTCACCGGTAATTCTGGGGTAGGGAAGTCAAGTATATTAAATGCAATTGACCCTGATTTTGGTATAAAAACAGGGGATATTAGCAAAAAACTTGGTCGTGGGCGACACACAACTCGTCATGTGGAGCTTTATGAGCTGCCTTGTGGAGCTATGGTAGCTGACACTCCCGGGTTTTCAGCATTTGATACAGGTCGTATAGTTCCAAAAGAGGAGTTGCAACATTATTTCGTTGAGTTTGAGCCATATATAGGGGAGTGCAGGTTTTTAGACTGCTCACACTTAAATGAACCGGATTGTGCTGTTTTAGAAGCTTTAAGCGAAAGCAAAATAAGCACATCTCGTTTTAACAGCTACAAACGTCTCTACGAACAAGCCGCAGAACACAAAGCCTGGGAGGGGTAGGATGTTCGTTAATTCTCAAAGTTAGTTCCATAGTAAAAAGAGTAATGGAACTTAATCAGAAAAAGAAATATTGTTGTTAATTAATGTATAGTTGGAATTAACATCCTTCAAGCCCTCTTTAGCAAAGAGGGTGCCGCTCGCAAGCGGCGGGTGATTTGAGTCTTTAATGTTTGCTAGAGTTTCACTCTGTTACGAACAGCCAAATCAATAGTTTCGCAAACACTATTAAGATTATCATCAATATCTTTGTTACTGTGTAATGTTACAATAGATAGGTGACATAAAAAGTGAAGAACCACACCCGAATTTTAAAAAAAGCAAAGATTGACATCAACATTACATTTATTTATAATCGTTCCTAGTAGCTAGGGTTATGCCGATCGAAAGTAGGTGGTTAAAATGACTTAATTTGTTTCAATAGCATTTTTGTACAACAATAAAAGATGTATTAAAGAGAGTAAAGTTATAGTAAAAAGGAGAAAATAATGTTAAAAATCAAAAAAATCATTACGCTACTTATAGTCTTAACTTTGATTGTTACATCGGGAGCATTTTTTGTTTCTGCTACTAGCCAGCAAACAAGTTATTCATTAGGTAGTAGTGCAACAAGAAGCATCTATATTTCTGGAACTAATTGGAATCTTACAGCACGAGGTGTATTCAATAAAGGAGGTCTATTTGGACCTGATTCTATGACCACAAGCTCAGTGTCAGCATCTGGTGTTAGTCGTAATATTTTGTTTTCAAATTGGAACAATGGAGCAAAAACAGTAACTACATACGACTTCCAACCAGCACACATAACAGGCACTTTATGGGTAGCAACAACAAGTACATTACATAGGCTGCAAGTAACATCAGCCACTTCCTATACAACCATTTTAGGTACAGCAACAATAACAGGGAGCAATTAACTCTAATTTACGTTACAACAACTATGAATGATTCGCTGAGTAGTAATTATCATAGTTGTTGTATTGTATAATGATTAATGTAAAAAAGTGACACAATAAAAAACAATAGGAGAGTGGCATGCCTGTCCAATTTATTATTGCATTCAAAAATACTCTGTTGTATGCAAAAAAGCATAAGTTGATTTTTTCAATATTTATTATAGTACAGGCAGTATCTTTGCTTGCTACAGTCTATGTGTTTGCAATAGTTCAAGCTAATGCAAATACAGTATCAAACGTATTTACTAATCTCAGAAGTTTTACAGTAAGTTTAAGTAACACCAACTATTATGAAAACGTAAAATTTGCAAATGCATTCATAACAAAAAATGAAAATATTATAGAAGGTCTTTCATTCATAGATGAAAATATATTACTTCAGATTGATATAATCATAGGTGGAGAAAATAATTTGATATCAAACGGTAGGTATATCAGAGCAGCTAATGAAGTTGTACTTTCATCATTAAATGATGATAATTTTAGACACATTCCAATTGGTGCTGATATCGAGTTTCTCGGGGTCACATTTACTGTAGTGGGTAAAACAAATTCAATAAATAATATAATATGCTATACCTCTACGATAGGTGGAGATGTAGAATTTGAATTGAACAGGCTTACATTTTACCTAAACACTATACCTGATAGTTTAATTATAGATAAAATCACTAACGATTTGAGTCACATTTTTGATGGAGCTATAATTCATCCACCATCAATTACTTCATACTCTGAAGATGCAATTATAGAATTAATTATAGTTTGCTCTATTTTTGCGTTATCTTTACTTAATGCATCTTATCTTTATAGATATATTTTAGAAACTCGAAAAAAATATGTAATTATAATGCGCATTTGCGGTTTTAGTAAGTTTCGGAGTGTTATTAACATAATTTCTGAAAACACTGTTACGTTACTATTCCTGTTTATAACGAATTATGTAATATCAAGAGTAACTTTGCCAATATTGCTACCGCTTTTTACTAATAATCATCGCGAGTTCTCAATGATATTGTCAGATTTTCTACTAATTTATGCTATTTATTCTGTTTTATTCTTATTGATATTCACATCAACAGTACGCAAAACACTAAGTAGTGTTATACGAGGAAATGAAAAATGAAAAGTAGAAACGTTGTATTAACGATATTTAGCAAGCAATTGTTTACTAACATTATCTTAATAATTCAATTAGCAATAACTATATATTTGAGTTTTACTATGGTGTCACAGTATAATCTATCAAATAGTAAGGCTCAAGTATTCAAAAGTTTTTCAGAGCTAAATGGGGGTGTGTTTTCAAGTGATTCTTTTGGAGTATTTTCAGAAGACGATATACGAAACACTATCGTAGGTGATTATGATGTACTCAACACATCGTTCTTTATGTTTAATTTTGATGTCCTTGCTTTCGATAAAGAAGTTTTAAATAATTTTAGACCAGATATTTCAAAAGGGAAATGGCTTGATGAAGTAGAAGCTAATAACGACTACCTACCTGCTGTTCTTACAAGAAATGTTTCTGGCATAGGGTTGAACGATATTATAGATTTGCATCATCTATATACAAATGATATTATTAAAATTAAGATAGTTGGTATACAAAGAGTCAATTTTTCATTAAATTTAAATGTAGGTGGGCACGGTTTTTCTTCATCAGATATTGTGAGGTCCGACAATGTTCCAAGATTAATTGTTAATCGAAATATGGCTTTAGAACATATACACCCTGATTTAGAAATAAAAACATCAAGTACTATTATCGTAACTGAGAGCCAAAATGTAATCGCAGATTTTAAGAATTATGGCTATTTGCGTTCTTTCAACGAGATTTATGAATCTGGTATAGATGATAGGAATAGTCGTGTTTTATTTTTTCTACCTTTAACTTTATTATTATTTTCTGTATCTATGTCAGGTTTAATAGGTTGTTCAATTCTTGCTATTATTCGAAACATGAAATCTTTTGCGATTTTTATGATGATAGGCTACAATAAGATTGACATTACCAAAATTATTATATCTTACTTAGTTCTCATTTGTATGTGTTCTAGCTTTTTTGGTGTTATTATTTATTATTTGCTTGGCAACAGTAGCATTACACTTTTTTTACATTCTGCTATATTGGTTAAATTGAACAGTTTTATAATACCACTAATTATCTTATCTATTGTGATAATGATAGGATTTGTACCATTAAGCATTATAAAAAAACAACAATTAAAAGAAATACTAAGGAGAGATTTACTATGATTAAAGTTACACAATTAACAAAAACATATGAAACAACCTCAAAAAGAAGTTTTACTGCTATAAACAATATAAGCTTAGAAATAAATGCTGGCGAAATGCTGGCAATAACTGGTGTTTCAGGGTCAGGAAAATCAACACTTCTCCATATATTAGCATGTCTTGACAAAGCATATGAAGGAAGTGTAAGTATAGATAATATGGAAATCTCTAAACAAAGCGACAGAAAATTAGCTTATATCCGCAATAATGATTCATCAATTGTTATGCAAGATTTTATGTTAATTGATGACTATTCTGTATTCGAAAATGTAATGTTTCCTCTTATGCTACAGAAGTTAAGCAAAAAAGAACGAAAAAACCGAGTGTGTGAAGCACTGAATCAAGTCGGTATGCTAGCTAACATCAAGCAAGGTGCAGATACATTGTCTGGTGGAGAGAAACAAAGAGTTGCGATTGCTCGTGCTATCGTAACGAAACCAAAGTATATTTTTGCTGATGAACCAACTGGCTCGCTTGACAAGAAGAACACTGATGGAATTATGCAAATACTAGAAACACTAAATCAATCTGGAATAACTATAGTAGTTGTGAGTCACGAGCAATCAGTCGCAAATCATTGTAAAAGAAAAATTGAACTTCTTGATGGGAAAATCCTATCGTAATCACTTAAGTAAGTAATAAACGCTATCGACTGACTTATGTAAAAACTATAGATAGCATCTAACATTTTCCATCTCCTCTCGTTCTAACTCTATGTAGGCGACCTTGCCGACTAATGTGCGGGGCAGCGAAGACTCATGCTTTCATATTCACTGAGGTTTGATAAATAGTTTTGTTTTTTCACGTTTAGCAACTTCTATTTTTCGATAATAAACATGAAAGAGAAAATACTATGTTATTTTGTCAAACAAGGAGGAGTGATACTGTGGGCATAGAGAACAATTATAAAGTCTATGTTGACGTAAACGAGGACAGGCTAAAAGACAGATAGTTAATTCCTCTATCTTTTGTATGGGAAGACAGCAAGCATTATGATATAGCAAAAGTATTAGACAAACGAAATGCATACTCCCTAAAAGCAGGCGGAAACGGCTTGCGATACAACGTGCGAGTGGTAACACCAAGAGCAAGAAAAGATGTATTAATGTTCCTAGAAGAAGACAGAGGTGCGATAAAATTGTTCATGGAACGGAAATAAAAATGAATGTAAAACAAATTCTGCATACATTGATATTAAAATAGTAATGAATTTTCTTCGTATTTGAACAAAAAAACAAACTGACCAATGTGTACACTATTGACATAGTATACATAATTGTGTTAGTATTATGTTTATATTAACTAAAGGGAGTGAAACTATGGTAGCTATGAATGCAACACAAGTACGGAGTGAATGGAGTGCAGTTGTTGATACTGTTGTGCGTGATAAACCTCAATTTATAAAACGAACAAGAGACTACATGGTTCTTGCTGATCTTGACTTGCTGTTAGAACTTTTGTCTGCTTATATGTTTAATGCGACCATATATGAGGAAAGTGATGGATCAATCACTATATCATTAGATGAAATAGACCTTGTTGAAAATGGAACCTCTAAACAAGATGCTATAAATAAATTATCTAGTGCTATACTTGAGTATGCTATTGAATATTACAATGATTTTCAATACTGGTCAAAAGGAAACAGGAGCAAACATAAACCATATATTTTTAAGGTTTTGATTCTTAATGATATTGATAAGATAGGAGGTATTATTCAATGCCATCCTGGAAAGATTTAAGAAAGTTCTGCGAAAGAGATGGTTGGTAGCTCTATAAAAATACCGGTGATTATTACTATCGAAAAGAAGATGAGTTTGGTAATCATAAGAGAGTTAAAGTTTCTAAAGGTAGTAAAGAAATACACGGACATATGTGGCATGAAATCTTAAAGAAACAACTGCAAGTAACAAAAGAATATTTCAATAGTAAAACGTAAATAAAAAGCATTTGAATATTTTTTAATAGAATTTAAATAATATGTATAAATACAATTTATTTCTTATACTTTGAAAGTGGGGATTTTAGTGCAGCGTCACGAAGACTGCTGTTTTCTATATGAGTATATATCTGTGTTGTGTTAAGGTGTTCATGTCCAAGAAGCTCCTGTAGTGTTCTTACATCAACACCGCTTTTTAACATCAGAGTAGCCGCTGTGTGACGCAACTTATGCGATGAATACTTAGTATCATCAAGTCCGGCTGCAAACAAGTGTTTTTTTACCAAACTATGAATAGTTGAAGTGCTAATTCTTGTTCGTCTGCTGGAGAGAAATAATGCATACTTGTCTAAAGCGGGAATATCCTTACGAATCAACAAATACTCATTAATAGCTGTAGCACATGCATCATTTAAGTATACAATGCGTTCTTTATTACCTTTTCCAAGAACCCTGATAGAATCTTCACGTAAATCTGAAATATTTAGTCCTGCAAGTTCAGAAATCCGTAGTCCGCAATTTAAAAAAATTGTTAACATACAAAAATCACGCTCTCGGTTTACTCCATCAACATTATCAAGTAGTCTTATACTTTCATCAAGACTTAGGAAACTTGGTAATGATTTACGTTGTTTAGGTGAATCTAAATCAGCAACCGGATTATTTGTTATTCTATTTGTAACGGATTTAAGAGATAAGTATTTATAATAAGAACGTATAACAGCAGTTTTTCTTGCTCGTGTTGAAGCAGATAATCCATAATCTTTAGTTCGGCTTCTAAGATGCTTTGGCCTGTCACGAGAGAGGAAAGCAAGGTACTCATAGACATCTATAATACTTATTGATTCTACAAATTTTTTGTCAACATCCATGATAGATATGTTTTCGAAAACTTCATTGCGGTTAACTAGTTCTTTTTGAATTTTTAGAAATCGAAAGAACATTCGTAAGTCTAAAAAGTATTCTTCAATAGTTTTTTTTGAATGACCTTTAATAGTTTCGTGATAAAAAAGGAACTCTCTTAATATTTCCGGAGCTTTTGTTCTGTAATCCATTTTTTAATCCTCCATATCACAGGCAAGTGGTGTAAAACTCTACATTTAGATACTATCATATATTCTTATAAACGTCACTTTATATTTTAACATTATTGCACAAAATGTAGATTTTGTTCAATGTGGGGCGCATTAAATACTTATAATAGAATATGGTAAGTAAAAGAGACTTTTTGAGCTTATCTTATTTATACATCTCTATTACAAAATCTACATAACTAGGCACGCTATAGTTTTTTACTGCTTAATAGCAACTTTCTAATCTAAAATATCCGCATGAGTTCCGGTTTCAGATAATACTAGTATTAATAAATCTTTGTCTATTTTATATATTAAAACCCAATTGTCTAAAATATGACAATCTCTATAACCTTTTTTGTTACCCTTTAATGGATGGTCGCAATATTTTCTTGGTAACTGCATACCACAAGCTAACATAGTCACCACTGTTTTTAATAGTGATAAATCAAATCCACGTTTTTTTAGACGCTTAATATCTTTTTTAAACTTACTTGTTGGTTGAAGTCTATATAACAATTTGTGAGTATTTAATTCACTAAAGCCATCACTCATCATTATTCTCCGCAGTCAAATCAGACCACATATCGTCAACATTATCATATATTTTTGTATTGGGACTCGCTATTTCCTTTTCAACTGTATCAAAATCAAATCTTTTGTAGTTGTGTATGTGACCATATTCGCAAACATAAGAACCGCAATCATCATTTATTTCTATTGGATACTGTTGCTTTATTTCAAATGGTAATCCTCGAACTATACGCACTTGATGAAGTAAAAGATTAAATGCTTCACTAAGAGTTAATCCTAAAGAAGCAAGTATTTCACTTGCTTGTTCCTTAACATGACTATCAACACGTAAGTTTATTGTTGTATTTTTTGGCATAAAAATCAACTCCTTTACACAATATTAGCATGAATTGTGTACAATGTCAACAATTCTGTTTGTGCTCCCGCTACCGGCCTTGCACCAGTCCTGCGTGCATGATTCCGTAGTATACTTTTAAAAACTCAGTTTCTACTTCTGAAAAATCTCTGGTGTCAAAGTTTGGTGTACTCAACAATGTTGGTACAGGTTTTTTGTAGCATCTTATTATTTCTTTATTTCTACAAAGGACATCAAACTCGTTTACTAATAAATCATTATCTATTTGATCGACTCTTAAAAACTCATCATCACTTAACTCTGTGCCTAAGAATCTTAAATAGATTATATCTTGGAGTCTTTTCTCAATTATCTTGTAATCTGTTAAATAATGTTTCACAGGTCTTGTGATGTCTGATATATAAGCCTCGCTGCCATCGTGAATTAAACAAGCAAGCTGAACTCTAGTTGATAAACCACGAGCTTTAGCTTCATTTGCACAATTGATAGAATGTTGTGCAATTGAAAAAAAGCGATCTATATGCCCATTTGCTCTGCAAAGCATAGAAAGTGAATGAGCTATGTCCTCAATATGAATTTGACTTATATTTGGTTCAATCGGCGTAATTTTCTCACCGGAATAAGTTACTATATACTCCATAATACTTTTTTCCCTACAATGATTTAACCTGTAAATGATAAAAAACTAACTATATCAACATTGAACAAAATATTCCTACTCCTTGGCACGTTCTGTTTTCATCTCTTCGATTTCTTCATCTGTTAACAAACGCTCCATAATATCTGTAAATAAAACGCCATTTAGATGGTCAATTTCGTGGAATATTGCTCTTGCTGTTAATGCAGAGGTTTCTAACTCAAACTCTTTGCCATGTCTGTCATACGATTTTATCTTTACAGTATTTGGACGGGATACTAAGCCATATACACCCGGTATGCTTAAACAACCTTCGCTTCCGCATTGCTCTCCATCTTCAAATATAATCTCGGGGTTTATAAGCTCTATAATCTGTTCATCCAGTGTTTCTGCTTCAATTGTTGTGTCTGCTATAAGAGCAACCCTGCGTAATACACCAACTTGTGGTGCGGCCAGACCAAGACCATCAGCATTAACTAATGTTTCACGCATATCATCAAGTAAAGTAAACAAACGTTTATCGAAGCTTGTAATGGTTCGACTTTTTTTTGATAATCCCGGGTCATCGTCTTTTAGAATGTTCCGTAGTGCCATTTTATAACTCCTTTTGCTACATATTTACATCGTCAGTATCAACATAAACTGCAACACCTCTGCTTCTTTTGTCCTTAACAAACTCTTTAGTAACATGTGCGATAGTTTCACGAGTGCGTTTGTTATTTTCGCAGTTTATGAGTAATTTATAGAAATATTGATTTTTTACCTTTGATACTGTTGCCGGAGCCGGACCAAGTAAGCGGATGTTTTTATCTTTCTTAAAATAACCATTTAACATTGTTTTCATTATATCACATGCTCTAGCAACATTGTTCTCATTTTCACCAACGGCAGTGATAGTTAACAAATCTCGTATTGGAGGACAACCAAGAGCTCTACGCATTTCTATTTCATTTTTATAAAAAGTATCATAGTCCTGTGAGGAAGCAAGAGAAATTATCCTATGGTTTGGCGTGAATGTTTGTATAACTGCACGACCCGGCTTCTCTCCCCTGCCCGACCGTCCGACAACTTGAGTTATCAAAGAAAATGTACGTTCATACGCACGGTAATCACTCATATAAAGTGAAGTGTCAGCACTAATTACTCCTACTAATGTTACATTTTCAAAGTCTAAACCCTTTGTTACCATTTGTGTACCTAGTAAAATATCAGCTTTTTTATTACGAAACGCTGCAAGAATTTTATCGTGAGAATCCTTGCGAGTTGTTGTATCTGCGTCCATCCTTAAAATCCTTACCTCCGGAAATAGTTCCATAAGTTCATGTTCAATCTTCTGTGTGCCGGCACCAATAAACTTTAAACGTCCTTCACAATCGGGGCAAACACTTGGTACAGCAACAGAAAAACTGCAATAATGACATAATAAGCGTTTCCCTGAAATATGATATGTCATAGAAACATTACAATCACGGCACTTAAATGTGTAACCACACTCACCACACGCAACAAGAGGACTTGCACCTCGTCGATTTATAAATAAAATGCTTTGCTCACCATTATCCATGTTTTTCTGTAATTCATCACGTAAAACAGAGCTTATAATACTGTTATTTCCTGATTTTAATTCGTTTTTCATATCAACCAGAATGACAGGAGGCATATCTTTTTCATTAAACCTTTGTCTAAGATTAAAGAGTTTGTATTTCTCGGATTTTGCATTATACATACTTTCTACTGATGGTGTTGCTGAAGCAAGCAATAGTAACCCCGCTGTATGTGTTATACGATGTTTTGCAATCTCACGAGCGTGGTAACGTGGACTATTGTCGGATTTATACGTATGCTCCTGCTCTTCATCAATTACGATCAAACCGATGTTTTCCAGTGGTGCAAAAACTGCCGAGCGTGTACCAACAACAACACGTACTTTACCTTCACGTGTACGTAACCACTCATTGTACCTCTCCCCTGCACCAAGTCTGCTGTGAATTACAGCAACCGCATCACCTAAATGCGATTCAAATAAATTAACCATCTGCGGTGTTAACGCAATTTCTGGTACAAGCACAATTGCAGTTTTTCCAAGTAAAAGTGCCGCATCTATCAGCTTCATATAAACAAGTGTTTTACCACTGCCTGTCACACCATATAATAAAGCAGCTTCCGGTGTGTTATTTTCTAATAATGGTAATAAACCTTCATACGATTTTTTTTGCTCTTTATTAAGCTCAATAGAAACTTTATTTACCGGCTTTATCTCTCTTAATTTTGGTGTTCTTTTAAAATCAAGCTTCTTAGGCAGCATTATTCGAAGTGCATCATATACAGTGCAAAAAAACCTGTCACTCATTTTGAGTGCAAGTCTAATATGTTCATCACTTAAAACAGGTTCTGTATCAAGAAATGAAACTATATTTTTAAGCTTGTCAAAACTACTGTTATTTTCAACAGAAAGTAAAACACCTTCAACACTTTTATTACCTCTGCCAAAAGGTACAAGCACCCTTATACCGGGTTTAGCCTGTTTAATCAACTCTGTTGGTATCAAGTAGTCGTAGGGTCTGTCAATATGAAAGGTTGCAGCAGAGACAGCAACTCTGGCTACATTTTTGTCCATACTATTAATGACCATACCTTTCCGCTAAACTCTAAGTCACAAAATACCTACGAAAAAGTATGGTTATAATCCATCCGGTACTGTAACTCTTAGCTCACCTGCTGCAATCTCATCAATTGCTTTTGATACAGGTTTTTCATAAGTGTCACTCTCATAACCATCATTCATTGCTGCTATATCACGTGCTCTTTTTGCTATGATGTTCACCAGTAGATAACGGCTACTTACATGCTTTAGGAGAGTTTGAAGTGCAGGATATAACATATTACTTTCTTGTTTAGTTGTTGTACTCATTATTTTTTATCCTTTCGGGTGATTAATTTCATGATTTGGCTTACTGCATGAGAAACTACGTCATTTACAATTATATGATTATAATGTATTTTCTCTTCCATTTCAATACGTGCTCTATTTAATCTGGATTTTATTTTATGTTCACTGTCAGTACCACGCCCTCTAAGTCGTTTTTCCAATTCTATCATATTAGGAGGAATAACGAAAATAGTTATTGCTTCCGGCATTTTTTTCATTACCTGTTTTGCACCTTGAACCTCAATATCGAGTATCACAGAAATGCCATTATTTATGCAATCATCAATTAGTTTACGTGGTGTACCGTAATAGTTATCCACGTATTTTGCGTGTTCGAGCAACTCATTATTTTCTATCATTTCTACAAAACGTTCATGTGATAAAAAGTGATAATGCTCTCCATCAATTTCGTTTGGTCTTGGTTCACGTGTTGTTGCAGATACAGAGAAAACTAAGTCCGGTAAACGTCTCATAATTTCTGCAATAACTGTTCCTTTTCCTGCCCCTGACGGTCCGGAAATAATAATTAGTTTTCCTTTTTCATTACTCATTTTCATTTACCCTCGTTTCTTGATCGGTTGTTTGCATACGAGATGCAACTGTCTCAGGTTGTAGTGCTGATAGTATTAAAGAACCGTTGTCTGTAACAATTACAGCACGAGTTCTACGCCCATAAGTAGCATCAATTAACATGCTTTTTTCTCTTGCATCAGAAATAATACGTTTGATAGGAGCTGATTCAGGACTGACAATCGCTATTATACGCCCTGCTGCTACGATATTTCCAAATCCAATGTTAATTAATTTCACATTATTCTCCTATTCAAAATATTACTCAATGTTTTGTGCTTGTTCGCGAATTTTTTCTATTTCTGATTTTATTTCGACAACAACTTTAGACATTTCAGGGTCATTACCTTTTGAACCAATTGTATTGGCTTCTCTGTTTAGCTCTTGAACAATAAAGTCTATTTTTCTGCCTACAGGCTCTGCACATATACACATTTCACGTAGTTGTGATATATGGCTTCGTAATCTTACAAGCTCCTCACTAATAGCAACACGGTCTGCAAATATTGCAGCTTCTGCTAAAATTTTCGCTTCTTCGATTCCTGTAGATTGTAAAACCTCATTCATTCTTGTTTCCAGCTTGGTTCTATACTCTGCTACAGTACGAGGTGATATTTCTTCCGCCATTGCGGTAAGCTTTTCTAAACAGTCCAGTCTCTCTAAAATATCTTTACAAAGCTTTGCACCCTCTTGGACACGCATAATGTTAAAGTCAGACATCGCATCAGCGAGTACTAAGTTTAAATCATTAAAAAACTCGTCGGAGTTAATCTCACGTTTTGTTGCTTGTAAAATATCTGGATATCTGGTTAGGTCGGTTACATGAATATCAGCGTTAATCTCATTTCTCCATGCTATTTCTTTAAGTGCTTCTATGTAAGATTTTGCAAGTGGATGATTAACTTTTATCTCAATATCATCAGTTCCGGTTGTATCGAGTGATACGAAAATATCAACTTTACCTCTTGATATATATTTATGCACTGTTGATTTTAACGGTTCTTCAAGTGAGATGAAAACACGAGGAATCTTGATTGTACAGTCAAGGTATCTGTTATTTACACTTTTTACTTCAATTGTTATTTGAGTATTGCCTGATGAGCCTTTTGCACTGCCGTAACCGGTCATACTTTTTATCATAATTACCTCGCCGTATAAAACTTTCTTATATTAGATATAATGAAAAACTTATTCATTAGATTATTAATCGTTTAACACTGTAACTGTGAGCCTATAATCACCAACAACATCAACATTTCCTGCACTCCCCAGTATATAAACTCTGGCAGGCAGAGACATTGTACCGGTACTTACATCAGACAAATCTGCAATAACTGTTATATTCATTGGTGTGACTAAAAGAATATCTGATTCAAGACCACGTATTCTTATGTCAAGACTTTGTGTTAATATTTCTGCTCGTAGACCCGGAGGTACATTTATGGTGTCAAAGTTAGTGATACTTCTAAATCCGATACTGAGACCAAGCACTTCAACCTGTACCAGTGCTTCTGTTTCTCCGGATATATTTGTTACATGATTTGGTAGAATGATCGGAAATGCTTCAGTAGTTGTTTGACCAAAACGTAGCATATCGATTGTACCCAGCGGAATATTATTGAGGTCTCTCATAATTTCCGGGTCTCCTGATACTAATACAGATTCAGGAGTGATTCTAACACTTGTGTTAGAATCGGTTGTACTGTTAGTATGAGATAACGCAACAGATAGAGGTACATGTTTTAATTCTCTAACCGGAATTGTAACTCGTATTGTCTCTTGACTAAACCAAATTGATTCGAGTAACTCGGCATCCAACTCCTCATCATCTTCTGTAAATGGTACAAACTCATAATCATCAGTTAATGTTGATGCCAAATTATCTCTAAGTACTGTCACAAGAACATAACTAATTTTAGAAACAGTTTCTTCAGCACCACGTACTGTTATTATATGCGGGTCAAACTCAGGAGATTCAGCAGTAAGCTCATAAGAAGCTGTTCCTCCGGTAAAGTTAACTCTAACTTCTATCCGGCGTTCAAGCCATCTGTCAACAACAAGCGTTACTCTTGATGTTGACCTGCCAATAATTTCAAAATTATTGCTGAGATTTTGCGGTAATATTTCTGTGTACACAAGCCCGGTAGCACCGGTACTGGAAATTGTTGCCAAGTCAACCTCAATACTGACAGCACCCGGTGCTCTTAATAATGCAATATCAGATCTTGTTCCTTCAAATGTAAGCCAAACATTCTCTGTTAATATTCTTTGTACAAGCATACCTTTATCATTTAATATATCTTCATTGCGAAGTACAATTTCAATATTTGTAACACTTGTAGTAACAATTTCATTTTCTGTTATTTCAACATATAACCACAGTGCTGCAGAAACAACCAAAGCAAAAACAATATAAATTATTTTTGTGTATATTCTTTTTAGTTTTTCTTGAAACATTAGACTTTACCTTTTACATGGGTTTTTTTCTTTTTATTACGCTTTTCTTCAGTTAATAACATTTCGTTATGTAGCAACTTTTCAAAAACTTCATTCGATAGATTACGTTTTAACATCCCGTCAATTGCAACAGATATATTTCCCGTTTGTTCAGAAACCATTACTACAACGGCATCTGAGCGTTCACTCAGACCAACTCCCGCTCTGTGTCGCATACCAAGCTCTTTCCCAATACTGTAGTTACTGGACAAAGGTAACATACATGCTGCGGCAAGCAGTCTATCTTCACGAATTATAACAGCTCCATCGTGAAGTGGAGTGTTTTCGAAGAAAATGCTTTGAATTAACTCCGATGTCACACGAGCATCAATGCCTACACCTGTTATTGCAAAATCATTAAGACCAACTCTACGTTCAAAAGCTATTATCGCTCCGGTATTCATTTTAGACATAGCATAACAAGCATCAATCACGCTTGCAACAGCGGTTTCAATACCTTCCACTCTTCCACGTATCCTAAATATAGAATCAAGTTTAGTTGTGCCCATACGTTCAAATAATTTTCTTATTTCCGGTTGGAATAGGATAATAATTACTATAATACCCATCTGTAGGACTTGACGTAATAAGTAAGAAAGTATGTTCATATGTAATAAATTGGATATCCACGCTACAGCAAGTACAATAAGCAAGCCTTTTATGACACTACTTGCACTTGTTCTTCTCATAAAACTAAGGATACTGTATATTAAAAATGCAATTACAAGAATATCTACAACATCCCATGGGCTGAATGTTTGACTGAGTGTCATCAACACTCCAAAAACCTGATTTATAATATCTTGTATTGTTTCTATCATAATGCTCTCATTCTACTACAATTACTTATGATTTGCAAGCTAACAACACAACTGCTGTTGCAGAGATTCCTGATCCGTCACCCGTGAAGCCTAGTTTTTCTTCTGTTGTTGCTTTTACACTTATGGCATTTATATCAACTTCTAATGTAGATGCAATTTTATATCTCATTTCTTCAATATATGGCGAGAGTTTTGGTGATTCTAAAACTATGGTAATATCGGCGTTACTTAGAACATAACCATTTGAACAAACCATAGCATAAATCTTTTCTAAGAGTTTCATGCTGTCTGCATCCTTCCATTTATCGTCAGTTGGTGGAAAATGCTTGCCAATATCACCCAGAGCTAAAGCTCCAAGCATGGCATCCATTAGAGCATGTATCGGTACATCAGCATCTGAATGACCGTCAGGACCAAACTCGTTTGGAATAAACACACCGCACAAAATGCACTTACGACCTTTTATTAACTTATGCACATCATAACCATGCCCTATTCGCATAAAAACCTCGTTGCTATAAGAAAATCATCAGGTTCAGTAATTTTTATATTTCGTCTTGAACCCTCAACAGTGTGAACAACCATTCCAAGTAACTCAACAGCCATACTTTCATCAGTTACATTAATTTTTTTGTTCATAACATTTGTTAAGGCTGCTTTTAGTAATTCCGATTTAAAGGCTTGTGGAGTTTGCATTTCGTACAAACCATCTCTGTCGATAGTTTTTATTACAACTCCATCTTTTACCATTTTTATAGTTGGTATCACGGGCACCGCCGGTACAGCAGCACTGTATTTTACAGCAGCTAATATGGTACGTAAAATCAAGTTTTCATCAATGCATGGACGTGCTCCATCATGCACAATTATATACTCTGCTTTTTCTGATACAGCAAACACACCGTTATAAACAGATTCTGCTCGTGTTTTTCCACCTTTAATTACAGCAATCACTTTAGTATAATCATATCTGTCACAATTCATTGCAATATATTCTAATTCATGCTCTTGTACAACAACAATTATCTCTTTTATTAAAGAGCAATTATTAAATACTTCAATAGAATGATTTAACACAGATTTACCATTGATGACATATTTAATTTTATCCTCCCCTTTACATCTTTGTGATAATCCTGCTGCGGCTATCACTACTGAGCAAAAAGGAGGTTTATTCGATGCGAAAGATTTAAAAACTTTATTTAATAACATAAAACCAGCACCTATAAAGTTTGTAACAAATTAATAATGAATAAGTAATAATGACATGACAAATCACCCGGCTCTGCGGAGCCACCCTCTTTACTAAAGAGGGCATGGAGAGTTCTAATTTCTGCTCTCTAATCATTATGAATTATGCATTTACTACGCGAGTGATTCGTTTAGTTGTGATTCAACCTCTTCGTAAGACAGTTTCTTTGATAGTACAATTTCTGAAATAAAAATCTGTTTTGCCGAGTGCAACATTTTTCTCTCACCGGTTGAAAGACCTTTTTCAACATCTCTAGTCATAAGACCTTTAACAACTCTTGCAACTTCAAGTAAATCTCCGCTTTTTATTCGTTGCATATTTTCACGATAACGTCTGTTCCAATTAGATGTCATATTTGCATCAATGCCCGGTATTGACGCCATCAGCTCATCTGCTTGATTTGAGTTAACTATTGGTCTTACACCTATTTGTTCTGTGCTTTCGGTAGGTATCATAACAACCATTCCACCAGCCGGCATTTTCAAAATATAGTAGGTTCTGACAGCTCCATTTAATTTCTTCTCTTCAATCCCATCAATAACTCCTGCACCATGCATTGGATGAGCTATCTTATCCCCAATTTGAAACATATAATCATTTTCCTCTCATTTGATGAGCACGCTCACCCTCCAACTCCTCTTATTAAGCTGTAAATATGATTATACACCCTTTAGCATAGTAAAAGCAAGCATTTATGAAGTTTTTATGAATAATATTTAAATATTTTTTCACAAACCATCAATATTGACTGTTTCGTCATATTCTCTGCCACCGGCTTCATATAAACCCCTGCGTGAAATCTTATCGTTTTTCATTTCACGATAAGCATATTTGTATACATCATAGATAAGCTTTTGCGGTACAACAACTACTCCATCACCATCAGCAACAATTAAATCCTCCGGATAAACAGCTACTCCACCCAGTGCTATAGGGATATTCTTTTCCAGATAACGGATTCTGGCTTGATCCATAGGTTGAGAAATATGTTTTGTAAAAACAGGAATCTCCTGCATTATCACTTCATCAGTGTCACGCACTCCCCCGCCGTTAAGCACAAAACCAACCGCACCTTTGTTTACGCAGTTTAATGTGTTGTTTGACCCTAATAATCCAACATCAATACCACAAATATCAAGTGATATGAAGTCACCGGGAATAATATCATCAACCCATTTGTCCGTACATACATTTCCATAATACCAATTTGACCACTCGGTATATTCGTCACCTGTTACTTTTGGCAACGGTCCTTCATAAGGTAAGTATCTGGCAGTCCTTGCAAAGCCTATAACTGCTTTTGGTGTACGCCATAATGGTTTGATGGTATGGTGCATAGTACCATAATGGTGGTAACCGCACCAATCCATTCCATCTCTAACATCAGTCACACGAAAATCCTTATACATCTCTAATATTTCTTGTCTATTCATAGTTTTTTACCTTTCCATAAAACTCTTGCATTGCGAAGAATGCTTTTTTCTTGTATTTTTTGTCTGCTGTTAGCAAACCCTTGATATTGTAGTAGTTTTGTATATGGTGCAGTCGTCTTGGGCAGCGGAAATCGTAGAATATCCACGGACACATACCTTTCACATACTTTATTCCTGAGATTGTTTCAATTTGCTTCTCATATAGCTCAAGCTGGAAATCCTCTGT
>JAITFR010000219.1 GCA_031281255.1 Oscillospiraceae bacterium | reverse complement strand
TAAATGCTTTAGGGCCGGCACGTTTAGTTGAGCTGTTTTTACCGTTGCTTGATAATTCTAAAAGAAAACGGCTTTGTTTTGTGTCATCTGAGGTTTCTTGCATTAACCTTATGCGACATAGAATTGGTGAAGGTTTTCCGTACCCCATGAGTAAATCATCTATGAACATGGGTATACGAATCATGTTTAACGACTTATATCCACAGGATTACACGTTTAGGCTTTATCACCCGGGGTGGATGAAAAGAGTACAACATGATGGCTCTCGAAGTGAAGAAGCAATGTACGACCCGGATGATATTGCAGCACACGCAATCAAATATTTTGAGACAGATTTAAAAGATGAACAAAGATTAGTTATGATAGATTTTAGGAGTCAAGAATGGCCGTTTTAATTACAAAACAAAATACAGTCTTCGATAAAGAGTTAAAGCGTATATTCGAGCGTGAGGGATATACTGTATTTATCGCCGGAGAAAATGAACCAACCGAGTATATCGACATGTATATTGACACAAGCAATTACAGAAGTGATAAAGATACTTTTAAAATCCGTGATGGTCTTGATGAAAAAATAATCCGTGAGGTATATGAAGAAAATGTGCTTAATTCAATGAGATTGCTGGAAAATTATCTTCCTTATCTTGAAAAAGGTACAGGTAAAAGAATCTGCTTCTTAACTTCACATGAAGCAAGTATAAATGAAACTACACATGATCATGGTTACGCTTACAAAATGAGCAAAGCTGCTATGCACAACCTCTACCCAATGGTAATGAACATTCTTGCAGAAGATGGATATACAATTCGTATTTACGACCCGTTATTAAGTAACAGTCAAAATACTAGTGAACAGCAAAAATCTTTTAATAATATTGTTTGTGACAAATTATCGGCAGAAGGTGCATTTAATTATTTTGTTAGAAAACGTGGTACAGAACATGACGACCCATTACGAAATGACGAAAACAGAATTGTCTTTCGAGACGCATTAGGGAGGGAACACACTTGGTAAGTAATATTAAAATTCAAAAAAATGATAAAGTTGAGTTTAATAACAATGCAACAGTTTGTATTGGTACAGGGCGTATGAATCTTGCTCTACGTCATGAGTACCACAATCAACTGGCAAAGGTACAAAAAGATATTGGCTTTAAATACATTCGAGGTCATGGTCTGTTTTGTGATGATATGGGAATATATAACAGATATGAAGAGAATGGAGTTTTTAAGACTGAGTATAACTTTAGATATGTTGATATGGTTTTTGACGACTATTTATCTATGGGATTAAAACCATTTATCGAGTTTGGTTTTATGCCAAATGATTTAGCCTCCGGCGAAGAAACTATTTTTTGGTGGAAGGGTAATATAACTCCCCCGTCGGATTATGACGAGTGGTCAAAGCTTATTAAAGCCACAGTTAACCATTGGATAAAACGTTATGGTATAGATGAGGTTTTAACTTGGCCTATGGAGGTATGGAACGAACCAAACCTAGAAGCATTTTGGAAAAACGCAGATATGCAAGAATACTTTAAGCTATATGAGGTGTCTGCAAATGCTGTAAAAGAATGTGACCTGCGAATTCGTGTTGGCGGTCCCGCAATATGTGGCGTTGAAGATGAGCATTGGTTAAAATCATTCTTAGAGTTTACATCAAAAAACAATGTTCCTATTGATTTTGTTACACGTCATAGTTATGCAACTGCACCTGCTGATTATGTCGGGCACTATGCTTACCAAAAGCTAAACCCTCTAAACTATATTCCTGATGAATTGAATGTAAGTCGTGAAATTATTGATAGCTTCTCTGCTTATAAGGGTATGGAAATGCACATAACCGAATACAATACCTCATACTCACCTCGAAATCCAATCCATGACAATAATCTCAACGCAACATATATTGCACATCTCTTAAATACAATGGGTGATACATGTGCTTCATACTCATATTGGACTTTTGGTGATGTTTTTGAAGAGCAAGGTATTGCTTTTACTCCTTTTTCCGGTTGTTTTGGTTTATTAGCAAATGGAATGATTCCAAAACCCACATATTGGACTTATGTGTTTTTCAGCAAGCTTTATAATACAACCGTATCTCGTGGTGAAAATCACGTTGTAACAAAAAACGATGATGATAACCTGCATGGTATCGCTTGGGTGATTAATGAAGATAGTGATTTATCTGATGAGCATAGTTTCGAGTTTCTAATTGAAGTTGAAAACGGTGAGTATGCTATCATAATGAAAACTGTTGACGAAAACGTTTGTAATCCTCTTAAAACGTGGCATGACTTAGGTTCTCCTGCTTATCCAAGTGAAGATGAGCTTACTATTTTGCGTGAATGTGCAAATCCTTTAACAGAAACCGATCGTATCACAGTTTCGAGTGGGTTAATTAGACTAAACTTAACATTAGAAAATAATGCAATTTGCTCTTTTAAAATCCGCAAAATTAACCCCGAAACCGATCGTGGATATGACATCGATAGAGCGAAAAGAACCTGACGAAATGAAAAATAAACAAACATATAAGGAGTTTTGGTATGCTAAAGTTTAAAGTTAAAGAAATACAAAAAGGTTTATTTATGCTTACTGACCCGTTGGAGGTTAATCTGTTTCTTATTGTTGGTGAAGAAAAAGCACTATTGTTTGATACCGGATATGGATTTGTTAACACTCCAACAGCTATAAAAGAGATTACCGATAAACCTGTCACAGTTGTACTTGGACATGGACATCTTGATCACGCAAATGGAGCATATCAATTTGATGAGGTATATCTGCGTGAGCCTGATTTTGATTTATGCCGTGAGCACACAGGGTCAAAGTTTCGCAAAATGTTAGTAGACAGACTTGAGGAAACAGGACAAAAACTCGATGTTGACCCCGAAACATGGATAAACTCCGGTGCATGTAATTTAATACCACTTGAAGCCGGCACAATCTTCGACCTTGGTGGACTACACGTAGAGGTTATTGATATGGCAGGTCATACAGGTGGTTCTATAGGTTTACTAATCAAAGAAATGAGAATACTTCTTGATAGCGATTCTGCAAACTCTCACTGCTGGATGTTTATGCCACAATCCTTAGGCATAAACGAGTATATCTCTATGTTGGAAAGAGTCAAAAAGCTGGATTTTGATACATTTTACACAGCACACCAAGACTTTCCACACGATAAATCATTCTTTGATAAATACATCAGTGTTGCAAAAAATGTCACAATGGAAAATAGCACTCCCTACGGTAATGACAACTGGAAAGAACTCGAACCAAGAGTCTACTCCGAAGGTGATATTTCTATAGTAATAAACGAACGTGTAATAAGTATGGTTTGAATTATATATGGGTAAAGGTTTTCGATATGTATATATTTTTTTAGCGGTTTCTACCAAAACGCTGCACCTCCATGTGCAGAGT